>NZ_JBHEEA010000007.1:0-142149 GCF_041900695.1 Bifidobacterium sp. 2450 | reverse complement strand
CCAGCGACGCACGCCGCCGCCCCGGTCGTAACCATGACGGCGTCTGCCGCATCGGGAGCACCGGAGCATGCCCCTGCGCGGGCGCGGGCGGATCTCGAGCACGGGCACGGGGCGCAATGGGGAGTCGACGATGCACGCGTCCTCGACCACCATGCCTTTGACGTTGAGAAGCTGGTTGCATATGCCGTCCATCAGGCGCTTTGCGGCTGTGTGTTTCTCTCGGTCGAAAACATCCTACCCAAAAAGCGCTCTTCACTTACTCCCACAACAACTCAACGACGAACCCACACCCACAAAACAGCAATAGCGCCAAAAAACTAGTGGAACGCAAATGACCCGTGTTGCCTCATCTAATCAGGAGAGACAACACGGGTCATTTACGCAATGTGTGTAGCTTGCGCGGCGATATGCTCCGCACGCTATCGCGTCAGAGGCGTCACAGCACGCCCTGGGCAACCATGGCGTTGGCGACCTTGACGAAGCCGGCGGCGTTGGCGCCGAGCATCAGGTCACCCTCGTGACCGTATTCCTTGGCGGCGGCCAGGGAGTTGGCGACGATTTCTTCCATGATGGACTTGAGCTTGGCGTCGACCTCTTCGAAGGTCCAAGACAGGCGGTAGCTGTTCTGGCTCATCTCCAGGCCGGAGACAGCCACGCCACCGGCGTTGGCAGCCTTGGCCGGGCCGTACAGCACGCCGTTCTTCTGGTAGACCTCGATGGCCTCCGGGGTGGACGGCATGTTCGCACCCTCGACGACCACGGTCACGCCGTTGTCCATGAGCTTCTGTGCGGATTCGCCATCAACCTCGTTCTGGGTGGCGCACGGCAGAGCGATGTCGCCCTTGACGGTCCACACGCCCTTGCTGCCCTCGTGGTACTCGGAGCCCGGAACGCGCTCGGCGTATTCCTTGATGCGGCCGCGCTCGACTTCCTTGATCTGCTTGACGACCTCGACGTTGATGCCGTTCGGGTCGTAGATGTAGCCGTTGGAGTCGGAGACGGTGACGACCTTGGCGCCCAGCTGCTCAGCCTTCTGAGCGGCGTAGGTGGCCACGTTGCCGGAGCCGGAGATCACGACGGTCTTGCCTTCGAAGGAGTCGTTGCGCAGCACGCGCAGGGCTTCCTGGGTGTAGTAGCACACGCCGTAACCGGTGGCCTCGGTGCGGGCCAGGGAGCCGCCGAATTCCAGACCCTTACCGGTCAGGACGCCGGAGTACTCGTCGCGGATGCGCTTGTACTGACCGAACAGGTAGCCGATCTCACGGCCACCGACGTTGATGTCGCCTGCGGGAACGTCGGTGAACTGGCCGATGTGGCGGCTCAGCTCGGTCATGAAGGCCTGGCAGAAGCGCATGACCTCAGCGTCGGACTTGCCCTTCGGGTTGAAGTCGGAGCCACCCTTGCCGCCGCCCATCGGCAGCGTGGTCAGGGAGTTCTTGAGAATCTGCTCGAAGCCAAGGAACTTGACGACGGACTCGGTCACGGTCGGGTGGAAGCGCAGGCCGCCCTTGTACGGGCCAATGGTGGAGTTGAACTGGATGCGGTAGCCGCGGTTCACCTGAACCTTGCCCTCGTCGTCAACCCAGGCCACACGGAACTTGATGGCGCGCTCCGGCTCGACGATGCGCTCCAGCACACCGGCCTTCTCGTACTCCGGGTGCTTCTCGACAACCGGCTGCAGGGTCTCGAAGACCTCGCGAACGGCCTGCAGGAACTCCGGCTGATCGCCGTCACGGGCAACGACCTGGTCGTAGACACGCTTGATGTACTCGTCAGCGAGCATGATTCTCCTCGATTTGCTAGGGAATTAAGACGGTTTTATTCTATGCGCGCAGGCCCTTGCTGCATAGAGTCTCGCTCGGATAACGGGAAAGCTTTCGGCGTGGTTATGGAGTAGCTCAAGTTTCCGTTTGTTAGATTTTTCGGGCGATTGTTGGATGTCTGTCTGTGCATGAATCGGGTCGAAATGGAAGCTGCATCACACCGGAGGCGTGTTCATATAGTGGACATAAAGGCGGACTTGGGTGATGTCGGATGTGCCCGTTGGGAATCGTGCGCCGTAGGGGCCGAGGTCTTCGGCGCGCAGGTTACCGGGTTCGCGGTCAGTGCGCGAAATAGGTCTGCAGAATCATCGTGGTCTCGGTGCTTACCGGCACCGTGCGGTGGATGAGATTGAGCAATTCCTCAAGGGCGGTGGGGGAGGCCACGCGCACCACCAGCACGAAGCTGGGGGCGCCGGCCACCGAATAGCAGGAGACGATGCCGTCGATATTGTTCAGCTTGTCCGGAATCGAGGATTCGGCTGAGTAGTCGAGCGGGGTCACGTTGACGAACGCGCTGATGGGTAAGCCGCGCTGCTCTTGGTCGATGATGGCCTTGTATCCCTTGATGATGCCGCGCTTCTCCAGCTTCTGCGCGCGGGACTGGGCGGCGGAGACGGACAGTCCGGTCGCCTGGGCCAGTTGCGCGAGCGTGGCGCGGCCGTCGGCCTCCAGCATGGTGAGGATGCGCTGGTCGGTCTCGTCAATCGCGGTCATGATGTCTTCTCCGTTCGTTGTGCTCTGTGTTCACTGTACCTGTTGTCGGAATGCGATGACTTTCCGATTTTGCCTGGTAATTTCAGTAGTTCTTCCTGTGTTTTCTGTTGTGTGGTGGAATGTTTATGTCTAAAGTCCTAATTGAATGTAATAATTCCTTCTGAAATAAGAGAACGACGAAATAATTCCATTAAGGAGGGATGATATGCAGAAGTTTTCCAACATGCCTCTGTCCGAAGTTGCGTCTGCTGCTGTGCCTGCTGCTGTGCCTGCTGCCGGTCGGGCTGCTGTGCCGACCGCCGAGCCCGCGAGCCTGTCCACCGAAGCCCTAGATATCCCGCGCTCCGGCATCCGAGACGTATTCGACCGTGTAGAGCGCGTGCCTGACGCGATTTCACTGACCGTGGGGGAGCCCAGCGCCACGGCCGCACCGCATATCGTGGAGGCCGCTTGCGAGGCCGCACAGGCTGGCCGCACTCGGTACACCAACGTGCTCGGCATCCCCGAATACCGCAAGGCCGTGGCCGATTACTCCGCCCGCGTGAAGGGACTTACTTATGATCCCGAAACCGAGATTCAAGCCGTTGACGGTGCCACGATTGGCCTGTTTCTGGCGCTGAAAGCCGTGGTGGGCACCGGCGATGAAGTGATTATTCCCTCGCCGTTCTTCACTTCCTATGACGCCGAAGTGATGCTGTGCGGCGGCCGCCCGGTCACCGTGGCGCTGCGTCCGGAGCGCGGCATGCGCGTGAACGCGGCGGACATCGAAGCGGCGATCACCCCGCGCACCCGCGCCGTAATCATCAACTCACCGGGCAATCCGACCGGCGCGGTAACCTCTGCCGCCGAACTGGCACGTATTGCCGAAGTATGCAAGCAGCACAATATTTGGGCCATCTCCGACGAGGTTTACCATCCGTTCGTGTTTGGGGAAACGTTCGGGGAAACGCTTGGGGGAGAGGCAGCCGTGGCCCCATCGATCGCCGCGGTGTCGGGCATGAAAGACCGCACCATTGTGGTGGAAAGCCTGTCGAAAACCTATGCGATGACCGGCTGGCGCATCGGCTACCTGCTGGCACCCGAAGCGGTCATCGAACAGACCGGCAAAATCGCCGAACTCATGCACTCCTCGGTGAACTCCTTGGCGCAATACGCAGGCGTGGCAGCACTGGCTGGCCCGCAAGATAACGTGGCCGCCATGCGCGAGGAATACCGCGCCAAGCGCCAGATCGTGCTGGACGGTCTGGCCGGATGCCCGGTATTGCGTCTGATCGAGCCGCAAGGCGCGTTCTACGCCTTTGTGGACGTACGCCTGACTGGCCTTGACTCCGGTGAATTCGCAGACCGTCTGCTGGACGAAGAGCGCGTGGCCGTGGTCCCCGGCGAGGCCTTCGGAGAGGAGGGTCGAGGCTTCGTGCGCTTCTCCTACGCCGGAGATGCCAGCGAGCTGCGTGAGGGCGTCGCCCGTCTGCGCGCCTTCGCCGAACGGGTATGGAACCCCATCACCGGACACCACACCGCCACCTATCACCCCATGGAGGTGTTGGCCTAAGGCTTAAAACGAGCCTCAGCTGCCAATTCAGACTCGTCGGTGTGGGCGATGGCCTGCTTCTCGGCTCGCAGCACAATGTAGCCGAGTGCCAGCACGTTGGCCAGAGCTCGATGTTGACATCCGCCAAAACAACCGCATTAAGGCTGCCGCGTTTCGTATCGTTACTCGTAGGGGCTGGTTGAGACGTAATGCTGAAGAGCAACATTGAAGCGATGGCAATCAAGCCGATTTGAGGGAGAGAAGCACACGATGGCGTACTGCGGCCACTGCGGAAATAGAGTTGATGGGCCGGCACGATTTTGCCCGGCATGTGGAAAGGCTATAGACAGCGCACCAGTTGCGACGGCACCAGTAGGCCGCATCGCCAGCCGTACCGACTGCGTCGATACCGGCACCTGCTGTGCCGGCGTCTGCGGTACCACCATCGATACCAGCCGCGCAAATCCCGCAAGAAGCTGATCGCCGCTCTCTGCGCGTTGCTTGCGGCGATTCTGGTGGCGGCCTTGGCATTCATCATCCCCAACTTCACCGCCGTCAAAGCGATGCTGGGTTTCCGACCCACCAATCCGCTGGTCGTCACCTTCGACGCGATCAACTCGCTGTCCACTCTGCGCAGCACCAAATACGAACTCAGAACTCACAGCAGCACTGACGACTCCCTTGACGCGCGGCTGTCCGGCATGTATTCGCTGGGCACAACCACCAACGAATCCTGCGCGTCCGTCACTATCAAGACAGACGAACATGCAACGACCCTCGCTTGGTACAAAGGCGTGTTTGCCGGGAAAAAACATCTGGTATGGTGAGGATCCCTACTACATCTACTACCCGGCTGACCAATATGAAGATGACTTAAGAAACGGCGTTGGTAGTGATGTGGCGGACTTGATACTGAACGTCAAGGATGTGTTGGTCAAGAACGGCGCGTGGAACCTCACCGGTGCGGAGCAAACGTTCTACGATCAGCTGGACAAGATGAACAACGATAGGTACTCGAACGACATCGACCGGGCCAAGGGCACGAACACGTCTGCCGAGGTGAAGGCCGAGGCCAGTAAATTCGTCCAACAACATTTAGAAAGATTTAAAAAGGATATAAAAGGGCGCAGAGCACCTTCCAGGAGCATCGAATCGGGACGGAAACGGGAACGGAGAGTGCCTTGGTGGATCGGTCTCATCAGCTTCGATGGGACGGGACTGGACGGAGGCGGGGACGCCCCTCCACATGCTTTGCCGCCGGTGGAACAGCAAGCATAGCATTGGGATGTTTCGCAGTCTGGTTGAACCACTTTGACTATCCCCTGAAGTGGTCCCGGGCCTTGACGCTTTAAAAGTAATGAGTATCATTTCGAGTATGTAGCCTGCTTTAGGAGGAGCTGACTCACTGCTGAATATTTCGAATAGAGGATTCCCGTCTTATCCGGAACATTCACCGTCTATTTGAACAAGAGGTCATCATGAAGAAGCGTGGTTTTATCAGCGGTATCGCCTCACTAGCGCTAGTGTGCGCTGCGTCGGCAGCGATCCCCACCGCGGCACAGGCATCAACTATTTCCGCAGGAGTTCACTCATCCGGTATTCAAATCATGAAACGATGCGATTTCTACGTTAACGGTCAATGCTATGACCACTGGGTTTCTTCGAGCGATTCATGCCGTAACATCTTCCAGACCAAGGCACCCGAATGGCAGAAGAGAGCATGCCTGGCATGGTCCGGCTACGGCAGCCGCGGATAGGGGAACATCATGTCATGGGGAACGATAATCACCATAATCCTGATAGCGGCGTTCTGTGTCACCCTGTCGATATTCTTCAGCGTCAGGCGTCGTTTGGATAAAAAATCCCAGGACGAGGCAAACCCTGAACTCCGTCAGGCATACCAGGATATCCGCAGACAGATAGACCGGGGTCACGGAGCAGCGGGAGGATTCTTCTTCTAACCAATTGTGGTTCACCCCAAGCAACATCGCGTGAACCACGATTTTCAATTACCGAAGCGCAATAGCCCGATGGCAAGTTGGTACGAGTCAAGCAGGGTTCTTGCGGGCAGTAGCCATCGCAACCAAAGTGACGAAGAATTCGTTTCTGAGGCATGTAGCGAGCTAAGAAAATGTTACGACATTTACGCTTGGCCGCACTTTCAGCGCACGACGAAAGCATCCCGACCGTCGATGCAGGTCGGGTCGCTGCGCTGAGCGTGAGGAAGAGAAAATCGGATAAGGGTTTGCTCCTCAAGAAGAAGTCTGAGAGGCAGGCAAGCATAGCAAATGTCAGACATCTGTCGATCCCATGGGCTGACGCCCAAACCTGGTAAGGAGCACGCGTGAACGGCGATGAGGACGCGTCTGGTCCCTTGACGACGAGAATCGGGCCGGATGAAGTCCTCCAGGGGCACTTTTTCGGACGTCAGATCAGGCCATCGGAAGGCACCTGGGGAGTCCCGCGTTCGGGGTTGACCGGCTCGTATGAGGGCGGCTGATATCCATCCGCCTCGTCGTTCGCCCATGGCTTCCGCCAGAGAGCCGAGCTGCACGAGACCGGCAGGCAGAAGGCCGACAAACGCAATCGCAGACAGTGGAAGCGCACGAGCGTGTCCCTGAACCCGCTCGACCAGAAGGCCAAGCTCAAGGCCCTGCGCGAATCCTGGGCGAACACCTGCAACACGCGGCTGCCCGAGACCGCGAGAATCGACCACAGGAGCCTCGAAGCAGCGTATCTGCCACACGCCCCCGCGAGTGCCCATGGCCAGGTGCCGTTGCACCAAGGGACGCAACCCCAATCCGTCCAGGCCGAGCAACACCCGTCCGTCGAACGTGCTAAACTCAATGTCAAGCCACACGGTATCCTTCACTTTTTCTTTCACACAACGAATGAAACCGCACGGCCCTTGCACACCAAAATCGGAAGAGCCGGGTAAATCAACGATTCAAGGGAGAATCAAATGAAAAAAGTAAGGAAATACCTCGCACGAATCATCGCCTGTATCTTGTCGATGGCGACATTGTTGGTGGTGGCTCCCGTTGCGAATGCAAGTGTCCCGGATGCTCAGTCCGATGGCTACGTTCCTTGTGCAGTACCGTCAGTGGATACGGAACTCGAGAACCTGCTCTGGTGTAAGGCATTACTGTGATGAAAAAGTGGGATTGGAAGTCATGGCTCTGTGCATGGCTGTTCGCTTCTTGCTCAATTAGTGGAGCAACGGAGATCAAGCGCGGGGCCATGACCCCATTCGCAGTCGCGTATCTGATTACTGCCGTTGTGGCATTGATATTGTTTGTGTGGTCGTGCCTTAAAACACAGAACATAAAGCTTTCGGTTATTCTTACGACAGCGCTTATAGTGCCAGTAGCCGTTATCTTGATATTTAACGGGTCTCTCAGCAGATTTCTCGTCTACATCTATTTCGTAGCAATACTTTTGGCTGCGTTAGTGCACAAGTATGGCAGACCACAGAAAAAGCAGTAGCAGCCATGCACTTGCAAACAAGAAAGGCCCGTCCGGGTGTTGAAACTCGGACGGGCTGGCCGTTATCGACGGCTGGGTGTCATCGCCCAGATGGCGATTGCCATCACGACGATGTCGGCCGCGATGGAGTGCATCGCGGGTGCGAGGCTGATGACGATGACCGCCATCAGCCACACGTGCAGGCCGCCGCGCGGCCCCCTTTTCTGATCTGCGCATGGCGCATCCTTTGCAGTAAGCCGCGCCGCGAATGGACGCGGCAACGTCGCCCGGCTGTTGCCGGACGGTCGGATCGCGTCCCCGCTAAAGGAAAGCCGAAGGCTGTGTTGTTGCGCGCCCTTCGTGGCGCGGCGACGCCTGTATCCGGGTCCAGGGACGGCGTTCCTGGCGATGGGGTCAGGGCGGATCGCTCCGCCCGGCCGCCGGGGGCCCTGCCCGCGGGGAGGGCGGGTGTCGGTCAGGCTTCCGCGTGTTCCTCCAACGCGTCGATGATGCGGTTTGCCGCGCCCCTGACGTGCTGGGCTGTCTGCCTGATGTTGTCCGCGTCCATGTGGCTCCATCCGGCGACGTAGAGGATGGAGTAGGCGCTTACGTCGAGTCCGGCCCATGAAGCCACGACGTAGGCGACGCTTTCGGCCTCGGTCTCGTAGACGCCCCGGTGTTCGGCGTATTCGCCGTTGGGCAGTTCGGAGTGAAGGAGCATGTGCGCGCTTTCGTGCAGGATGGTCTTGGCGTCCTGCAATGGGCTGTTGGCTGTGTTGAGCATGATGCGCTTGGACCCGTCGACGCTCGTGTAGCCTTTGAGGGCCGCCTGCATGGTTTCGTGCCTGACGCTCCAGCCTTGGGTCTGAAGCCATGCGGTCATGCGTTCCGTGATCCGCTGGGGGTCGTTGCCTTCGAGGCCGGCGGGGTTGACGACGTCGAGCGGCTGCTCCATGCCTTCGATGGGGTCGGTCTGGCCGATGTCGAACACGGTGAGCACGGGCCAGAAGACGCGGTGGGTTTCCTCGCCGTTCTCGTCGAGGATGGGCTTGCCGTCCTTGTCCTTGGCGACGACGGTGGAGTGGCCGATGATCTGGATGCCGTGCTCGCCTTTGCGCACCTGCCGGCCTTGGCCGGGGCGCGGGCGTTGACGGGTTGCGCGACGCCGGTATGATCCCAAGGCCTTCAGGCCGACCGGTCAAAGGAAACGAAGGGGATGATGCCGGCCCTCCGGGCCGGTTCCGATTCCCGGACGCCTTTCAGGCGTCGAGTCGGCCGGAGCCGAAGGGCGCAGGACGGGTGATAGGGTGAAGCCCCGGCCTCTCGCGGCGCATGTGTTGTTGGGCGTGGAGAAGCGTCGGCGACGAATTCGATATGGTTTTCATGCGCCGCGAGTGGCCGGCCATGCCTCCCGCTGGGCGGCACGTTCGCCCATGGCTTCCGCCAGAGAGCCGAGCTGCACGAGACCGGCAGGCAGAAGGCCGACAAACGCAATCGCAGACAGTGGAAGCGCACGAGCGTGTCCCTGAACCCGCTCGACCAGAAGGCCAAGCTCAAGGCCCTGCGCGAATCTTGGGCGAACACCTGCAACACGCGGCTGCCCGAGACCGCGAGAATCGACCACAGGAGCCTCGCAGACCAGGGCGGCGACCTCGAACCCACCTCCGGGGACGTGCTCACGGCCTTCCGCAGCGTCATGAGGGACGCAAGGAGAGGCAACGGCACCTGGGTGGCCATCGGCCTCGACGGGCGCGGCAGGGACGTGGAGATGGTCTACAAGCAGGTGGGCGACAGCGTGCTGATCTACCACGCGATGACCCCGCCCACGAAGAAGACCCTCAAGGAGATCGGCCGACTGAACCACGAAAGGAGCGAACGATGAGCGACTTCAGCGAACGCGACAGGGAGCTGCTGGCCAGGTTCGGCATGACCGAGGAACAGGTCAGGAACGACGTGGAACGCATGGAGGACGAGGACGCCGACCACGGCATCACCGGCCCCGTCCACTACGGCCTGCACATGCTCCCCAGGCACAAGGAGCGCATGATCAGCGTCACCATCAAGATGCCCGAAAGTCAACTCGAACGCATCACTGCCGCTGCGAAGCGTTACCACATCAGCCGCAGCGAATACATGCGCCGCCAACTCACCAACGCATAGACAAGGGTGGTCTTCACGATCTCTAATAGATCGTGAAGACCACCCTTGCGTCCCCTACAAGAGGGTATGAATCCATCAGGCGGAAGCCTCCTAATCCTCCTTGGAATCGGCGTCATCTCCTGCTCTGCGGATCCAAAGCATGAGCAAGAAGAAAGCCAACGTTTGAAGAAGGACATAAGCAATCCCCTTAACCGTTGCCAAGGAGCCAAATCCATAAAACAGTATTTCGAATACTGCCAACAGAATTGCGAAGACAACAGTCGACACAATCAGGCGAATTTCACTCATGCGATGGGTGTGCATATTACTTGCCCCAGCAGTCGATTGGACCCCAAACAAGTCCACCTACAATGCCTCCAACAGCTCCGACGGATGCTCCAGGAATACCGCCGCCAGCGACAGCTCCACCGATGGCACCGGTTATACCGCCGCCCAAGGCATGATGAGCAATGCAATTGACATATCCATTGGCGTCGTAAGTCATAATCGGCATGGCGATCAGTTCGGAATCGCTAATCATTCGATAAGCGATTCCGTGTCCTTCGTATTCCGCAGGCAAGGAATCAAGCGGCTTTCCGGACATGGACGTGATGGAGACACTCCCATCATTGTTCGGAACGAACTTAGCGTTATTCAGTTGAACATGAACGCCGTCATCTGTCCTCTTGGCTGTAAAAGTCGGCTGAGCGCAACCAGATTCCATGGTCTGCGGCATTGTATTCTCAGTACTTCCGGAAGGCTCGTCGGCCATCGCAATTGAAGGAGCCAAAGACAAAGCTCCGGCGCAGAGCAAAAATGCACTGCCAGTTGCTATTAACTTCCTGAATCCATGAGATCCAAAGTTGATGGAATCAACATTCTTCTGTTGCATCATGACACCTCTTTTGAAGAGCATCCAATGAACTCATTCTTTATGATAGGCATACAACGATATTAAATATGCCTATTTTTCCATGAGTAAAACCAACGCCAGCATCCAAGGAAAGCACTAGAACAGTGTCCCCGCGTTCTTGGCGTGCCGCTCACGATTGCGCGCGTCATACAGGCAGAAACGACATTCCCCGGTGTCCACGGTGCCGTCGAAGTGATCACGTGCGGCCGTCACGTCGAACAGCTCCGTGGTCGTGAACACCTCGCCGTAACCGGCGACGCTCGTCCAATGGCCCGCGTTCTCCGCCTTCTTCGCATCCACGGGTTTAGCGTCGATCACCGGAGGGGTCTCGCGGGCGAACGTGAACACGAAGCCCGACAGAAGCCGACGCTCATACTGGTGCTCGATCCTCAGATGCAGCAGAGGGCCACTTAACCCCTTTTTGGCCTATAGCCCGAAAATACGCAGAAAATGCAAGAACAAAAACCCTCGGAATCGGCATGATTCCAAGGGTTTTGTTGTATCTGTGGAGCTAGCCGGGTTCGAACCGGCGACCCTCTGCTTGCAAAGCAGATGCGCTACCAGCTGCGCTATAGCCCCGTGAGAAAAAAAGAGCGGCTCGCGGCCGCTTCATTTTTCCTGTGGGCCCGGGAGGACTTGAACCTCCGACCTCATCCTTATCAGGGATGCGCTCTAACCAGCTGAGCTACGGGCCCGATCCATACGCTTCAAAAGCGCACAGCTGATTACAATACCATTGAACGGCGGTATGTCAATAACGGCGTGTCGTGATTGTCGCTTGCGCCATGATTGCCGGCGCGGCGGTCAACGTCCAGCAACACAGCGGTCATGTTCAGCAACGCCACAGCCAATGCCCAGCTACGTAATCTTGCGTTCTCACACCGTAATGCTGCGGTTACACCTCCCGCCCTGCACAGAAATGTCCAATACATATAAGGCTTCTGCTGTTTTCGTGGGTTAGGTTCTCGGCTGTGGTAGGCGTATGTCGAGTCCGCCGCAGCGGGAGCATGACGAGGGCGATGAGATTGTTCGCGTGGTGGAAGCCGTAGGCCGTGCGGATGGTGACCTTGATCCTGTTGTCGGACGCCTCGAACCTGGCGTTGGAGCAGCCCAGCTCGATGGTCCTGAGGATGTCAGGCCCACGACGGCGGATCTTCCGGGATGGCTTGCCGCTCTCGTACAACTGCACGATCTGCCGTTTGAACGCCTCGTCGTAGTGGCGGGGATGTTTCGGGTCGGCCATCGTCGGCCTCCAATCTCATGTCATTCGTCCCTCATCGGACTGTCTAATACGTTGTAGCCAATCCACGGCGTCACATCGTCAGGCTGTCCGGGTCGAGGAGGAAATCGTAGACGCTCATCGTGAGGATGCCGTGCTCGTCGTGGACGGGTTTGACCACGTCGCGTACGAGGACGATCTTCTGGAAGCTGTCGTCGATCTCGAGCAGCGAGGCCTTCTCCTGCGCGACCTTCTCCGGTGTGGGCAGTTGGTACGCGGATTGGATGTAGCAGCGCCGGTTGCCGAGGTTCGCCACGAAATCGACCTCGAGGCGTTTGCGGTACGGCACACCTTCGCTGGCGCCGCGCCGGTCGACCATGCCCACATCGACGTTGTAGTCACGTGTTCGCAGCTCGTTGTACACGATGTTCTCCATGATGTGCGTCTGCTCGATCTGGCGGAACCCCAGTCGTGCGTTGCGCAGCCCCATGTCCTCGAAATAGTATTTCTTCGGGCTGCCGATGTACTTGCGTCCCTTGACGTCGAACCGTCTCGCCTCCTCGATGACGAACGCGTCCTCGAGATGGCCGATGTATTGCATGATGGTGTTCGTGCTGATGCCGGAATGCAGCACGCTGGCGAACGTGGCCTTGATCTTGGGCGGATTGGTCAGAGCTCCGATGGAGGAGGCCAGCACGTCGACCAGGTCGTCGAGCTCCTGCGACCTGCGCAGCCTGTTGCGCGAGACGATGTCCTTGAGATAGGTCTCCTCGAACAGGTTCTTCAGATAGAGGGACTTCTGCTCGTCGCTTCTCATGGACAAGGTGAGCGGCATGCCGCCGAACATCACGTATTCGGCCCAGCCGTGCTGGACGTCGCCGTCGTACGCCTGCATGAACTCGGCGAACGACAGGGGGCGGACGCGGACCTCGTCGCCGCGGCCGCGGAACTCGGTCATCACGTCGGTGGACAGCATCTTCGAGTTGCTGCCCGTCACGTACACGTCCACGTTGCGCATGCGCAGCAGCCCGTTGAGCACCCCGTACAGACGGGGCGGCTCCTCGCCGCGCATCTCCTCGTCCGAGATCGCGTACTGCACCTCGTCCAGCAGCACGTAGTACGGTTCCTCGCGATTCGTGATACGGGATCTCACATAGTCGTACAGGGCGAGCGGGTCGCGGTAGCGCTCGTACATCAGATCGTCCAGCGCGATCTCGATGATGTGGTCGTCGTCCACGCCCTGCGCGCGCAGATGGTCCTCGAACAGGTCGAACAGGAGATAGGTCTTGCCGCAGCGCCTCGCGCCCGTGACGACCTTGACCATACCGTTGCCTTTGCGCGCGACGAGATCGTTCAGGTACTTATCCCTGGAGATGCGCATCGTATCCTCCGATCAATGTCCTGTTCTCATGCCGCTATCGCGTGGATTTGACATTTATGTCAGTTTCACTCAATAGGAACTCATTCTATTGCGCGATTTTGACATAGATGACACTTTCGCTCAATAGGATGGGTGAATCATGGGAGGACAGGGCGTGCGCGTGGGGGGGGGGGGGTAAGAGGCGGTTGCCGATTCGTGAGGGGCGGCATTGTGTGCCGCTTGTTGTCCGCCGTTGTGCGAGAATGACTTGCGTGCCTTATCGCCGTCGTCAGTCCACCGCTCCGAAGTCCGGTGCGCCGAAATCCGTTCGGTCCGCTGCCGCCGGGCAGTCGTTGGATATTGATGGCATCCATCTGCACCTGACGCGCAAACCCATCAAAAACCTGTATTTGCGCATCAAACCGCCGAGCGGCTGCGTCGAAATCTCCGCACCGATGCGGATGAGCGAGAGTCGTATCGCGGATTTCGTCAAAGAGCGACATTCGTGGATTCTCGCCCAGCAGCAGCGCATGGCTGAGGCGCAACGGCGCTCCATCATGGCATTGAACGGGGGGGCCGGCTTCGAGAACGGAGGTCGTGGCGTAGCTGGTGCCAGCGGCCATGATGGAGGCGTTGCCGGTCGTCCGAAAACCGGTGATATCAGTCATCCGGGAATTGGTGACGCCGGGCCGGACCAAGCCGGTACGAATGTCCAACCGTATTTTGACCGCTCCCAAATCTGGACCGACGAACGCAAACGCCAAGCGGCGGCCGCGATTAACGACGCGTTGCCACAGCTGCTGGCCAAGTGGGGGCCGGTCATCGGCCGGCAGCCCACACATATCACGCTACGGGTCATGACCTCGCGCTGGGGATCGTGTACGCCGCGAACCGGCCGCATCCGCCTGAACCTTCAATTGGGACTGATGGAACCGCAATTCCTGGAATACGTCTTGGTCCATGAGATGACGCATCTGTGGGAAAGCGGCCACGGTGCCGGATTCCAGCGCCGCATGACCGCCTACCTACCCGGCTGGAAGACGCTGCGCCGCGACCTCAACCGCCGCGTGGTGCTGTGACGATGATGTTCGGCTTGCCGATCGCCGTGATTACCGCCGCGCGGTCGGCAGAGAAAGTTATTCGTCGGTGTGCGACTCCGCGCGGCCGGAGTGTCGTGTAAATTAACACACAATTCATCCTTCCCCGAAATACGAGTTCGAGGGGGAAGATATGCAGAAAATCACCGGTATTTCAAGGAAATAAGAGGGAGTACCCGTACCCCCTAATGGGTGTACGACGGCGAGGCTCACTTCAACTAGCCTCACAAGATATAGGCGTATCGCCCGGCTTGCGGCATACGCGAAAGCACAGATAGATGAAGTTATGAAAAAGTTTTCAGAATGGCCCGCAGCGGGCAGGAGAGGCAAGCGGTTAGCGGCCATCGTTGCCGCCGTGGCGATGCTTGGTGGCGTGGCAGGGGTGAGCGTGACCGCCATGGCGGACGATGGAAATGCCTCCACAACACAATCGCAAACCACCGATGAGAGGCGGCCGCCAGCGTGCCTGCTCCTCTTTCCACCGGGGGAACAAACGGTGTGCCGGACGATCCGACGTTGTCTGCTCCGGCCCGCGAGAAGACCGTTACCGCCAATGGAGACGGCACGTACAAGGTGGCGTTGAACGTCACCGGAGCGAAGAGCGCGGATACGGGCGAGATCGTGACGAACCAGCCGCTCGACATCGTGCTGGTGCTGGATGTGTCCGGTTCGATGGCCGAGAAGATTGCTAGCGGTTGGAACCAGCCTACGAAGATTGACTCGCTCAAGACCGCGGTCAGTAACTTCATCAATGCGACGACTGAAGAGAACGAGAAGATTACTGACCCGAGCCAGTGGAACCGCATCGCCCTGGCGAAGTTCGCCGGGACTGAGTCGCCTGAGGTCGGCAATAATACCTATTGGGATGGGTCGTATAACGAAAACTACACGCAGATCGTCAGCAACTTGACGTATGAAGTCTCCGGCCTGACGAGCGCGGTCAACGGCCTGAGTGCGTCCGGCGCGACCTCCGCCGACTACGCCTTCAACCGCGCCCAGGCGGCGCTGACCCAGGCCCGTCCCGATGCGAAGAAGGTCGTCATCTTCTTCACCGACGGCGAGCCGAACCGCCGCAGCGGGTTCGACCCCACCGCCGCCGCCACCGCGGTGAACAAGGCGAAGAGCCTGAAGGACGCCGGGACGACCATCTACTCGATCGGCGTCGTCAGCGGTGCCGACCCCGGCGACACCTCGCGCGACCTGAACAAGTACATGCATGGCATCTCCAGCAACTACCCGGATGCCATTGCAACGAATCGGTGGGGAAACGCTTCGTGGAGGAACCTGAACCTCGGGCAGCGCGCTGAGAACAGCAGCTACTACAAGGCTGCCACGGATGCCGGTCAGCTGAACAACATCTTCGAGTCCATTCATCAGGAGATCACCAAGACGGCTGAGTACGCCGACGTGACGATTCACGACAAGCTGTCCAGCTGGGTCGTGAGCTCCGACGGCGCCTCCGTGAATGGAGAGCCCGCGGGCTTCGCGTACACGAAGACCCAGAACGGCCAGACCACGGCGTGGGCTGATGCCCCGGAGGCGACGGTTGCGGATGATGGCACCGTGTCTTGGCCGGTCACATCCAGCGATGGCAAGCTTGAGGACGGCGTCACCTACACGGTGAGCTTCAATGTCAAGCCGACGCAGGCTGCGTTCGACGAGGCTGTTAAGAACCACAAAGACGATGCCAATGCCTCCGGCGACAACAACTTCTACACGAACGACAACCCCAGCGCCACCGTCGGCTACAGGACCGTGGTGACCTCCTCGCAGGGCGGCGCGACGACGAGCGATCCGCGGACCGCCCTCTACCCGCAGAAGCCGACCATCACCCTTCCGGTCTCCAAGATTACGGTGACGAAGACTTGGTCCGACGGCAACGAGAATCACGCGGATGATTCCGTGCAGGTCCAGCTCAGGCAGGACGGCAGGGATTATGCCAATGGTTCAGCAACTCTGAATGCCGCCGGCAACTGGACTCACGAGTTCACGGTGCCTGCCGGCCCTGAGGGACACACATACTCGGTTTCCGAGGTCAAGGTTGAAGGCTATGACTCCAAGGTTGATAAGACTGACCTCAAGCTACAAGGTTTGACCGCACAATCCGGTGCCTTCACGGTAACCAACACGCCTTCTTACGTGACCTTGCCCGCTTCGGATGTCAAGGTGACGAAGGTTGTGCAGGGACATGCTGCTAATTCGGACTTCAGCTTCAACCTGAAGTGCGTGGATAGCACGGATGCGAATGCTGGTAAGTGTGCTGACGTTACCGGCTTGGCCAACAATGGACTGACTACGACTGTGTCCAAGGACGAATTGACTGCTAGCGGCGCGAGCGCGACGGCTGGCTTCGGCAATGGGGACCTGAAGTTCAGGGTTCCGACCGGTAACGCCACGCAGCTCGTCTACAAGTTCAATGTGACGGAGGACCGCACCGATGTCCCAGCTGGCTGGCGTTACGACGGCAGCACGAAGACGGTGACGGTGACCATTGCCAAGAACGATGACGGCCAGTGGGCGGCGACTGTGAACGACAACAACCCGACGTTCACGAACAAGTACGTGGCTATCTCCAGCCTGCCGCTGACCGGTGGCACGACTGCCCGTGACTGGATGGTGTTCGGCGGTGGCGTGGGCCTGTTGGCCCTGTTGGCCCTGTTGGCTGGTGCGGGCTACACGGTTTGGCGTAAGCGTCAGCTGGTCTGATTTCAAGAAACTTGAGGTGGTTTTTGGCTCCTCTCGCTGAGGGGAGCTGGCCGCCGAAGGCGGACTGAGGGGAGTCAATGAGGGCTTCCCTCCCCGAAAAAAACAATAAGGATTTGCGGATCGCGGAGGCCCTGCTATGGGTCTCGGCCTCCGCGATTGTAGAAAAGTAGTACATAATAAGGAAGAGAGGGTTTCTCATGAAGTTGAGGAAGCTTTTCGCGGGTGTCGCTGCTGCGGCCACCCTGCTTGGTGGCATGGCGTTCGGCGCCACCACCGCCAACGCGGCGGATACCGCGTCCATCACCCTGAGCGACAAGACCGTGAAGGGTACCGTGTACACGGCGTACAAGATCGGTTCCTATGACACTGCCAGTGCGAAGGTCGAGAACGACAAGCTCGCGTCCGTCGGCGTGACGACGGACCAGGCTTGGAAGACGGATGCCGAGAACGTGCTGGGCACCACAGTGACTAATACTCCGGAGTACAAGGGCTACGGTGATCCGCTGGCCTATGTGGCGGGCACCACCGGTTACTACACCAACACCCCGGGAATGCTGCCGAACGCCTCCGCGACCATGGAATCGTTCGTCCAGGGCCTGACCGGCAGGCTGGATGGCAAGACGGCCGTGGACCCGTCCCAGACGGTTGCCAATGATAACGACGACGTCGTCTTCTCCGGCCTTGACGAGGGCCTGTACCTGATTGTTTCCAAGACGGATACTGAACCCGTCACGGACGCCGGCTCCCCGCTGGCTATCGTCGGCACCCGGGTGACCGTCGACGGCACCGCGTACACGAAGTTGGGTGCGAACGATCAGACGCTGGGCGAGGCCGTGGTCAAGCCGTCCACCCCACAGAAGCCGAGCAAGTCCGCGAGTGACCCGAACCCGTACGTGGGCGCCACCATCACTTACACGCTTGAGGGCACCGTGCCGGCCAAGGCCAATTCCTTCAAGTTCGTCGATACCCTGAGCGTTGGTCTGACTGTCAAGCTGGATACCCTCAAGGTGAACGTTCAGGGCGAAACCGACCCGCTCGCCAACACCGAGTACACGGTCGACCCCGCCTCCGGCGACTTTAACACCTCTGCGGCTAAGCCGTCCTTCACCATCGCGCTGAATGACGCTACCAAGTACCAGGGCAAGCACATCGTCGTCAAGTACGACGCGCTGGTCAACGAGAAAGCCGACGTCGACGGCACCGACAACGATGTCAGGTTCGACAACTCCAACCAGACCGCTACCACCACCATCACCCCGAAGCTGAACACCGTGACCTTCACCAAAAAGGGTGTGGATGCCGACGCGAGTGCTCTGAAGGGCGTCGTGTTCCAGATCGTGGCTGATGCGAACAACGCAACCCCGCTGCCGGACGGTACCGTAACCGAGGCCGCCTCAGGCGACAATGGTGTGGTCACGTTCTCCGGTCTGCCGAACGGCACGTACACCATCACCGAGAAGACCCCGGCCGATGGCTACCTGACCACCGCCCTGCCTTCGTTCACAGTTACCGTCGAGAACGGCAAGGTCACCAACGTCACCCCGACGGGTGTCGGCGCCGGCCTCGTGACCTTCGAGAACGGCTACGCCAACATCGTGGTGAAGAACGTCAAGAAGATCACCCAGTTGCCGCTCACCGGTGCCGCCGGTACCGCGCTGTTCACCGTGGTCGCCGTGCTCCTCGCCGGTGTTGCCGCGACCGTGTTCGCCAAGTCCCGTTCCACCAAGCGCGCACCCAACGCCTGATTGATGTGAACATACCTATGCGCTGATTCCAGCGCATAGTGCTCCTGAGGGGCAAGCCAGAGTTATCTCCGGCTTGCCCCTCATTACGTTTGTTATCCCCTTTGTTTGGCGCGTGATGTTCTTTTATTGACCCCTTCAATGCAGGTGCGGAAATTATAGGGGTTATGTATTTACTCCATAAAGGGGGATAAGGCGATGGGGGTCACGAGTGTTAGCATCGCCTTATAGAAGCCCTGATGGTATGTACTGCAGTGGTATGTAGTCATGGCGGATCCCATGTGGCCAACGGCGTGCCACGTGCGGAACCCCATCGACGGTCGACGGGGTAACACCTACTAAGGGGAAGATAATGGCTGCTGGAGGAGGGATGTTCAGTCCCGAGAAAGTCGAATACTTACGTACTCTGCCCGCAGTGGTGAGAGTCACCGAGAAACGCATCACCTATTCAGATGCGTTCAAAAACGCCTGTGTACGACGTTACTTGGCGGGTGAATCGCCGGTCAAACTATTCCGCGAGGCGGGCCTGGATCCGGCGGTAATCGGCTACAAACGCATCGAACGCTGCTTCGCAAGGTGGCGCGAACATGCCCTCAACGGAGATAATCCGTCCACTATGTGGAACTCCGAAAATAATCGGGGGGGGGGTATTATTTTCGCCTTCAAATTCGGGGGTGGCGGATTCGCCTACTGACAAGGCTTCCGAGACGGCCGGTCGCCCTGACGGTGTGAAGACCGAACCCCGCGCCATCGTGTTCCACCCCCGAAAAAATGAACAGGTGGACATGCGCGACCTGATGATCTACCAACAAGTACGGCGCATCAGCGAACTTCAGCTGGAGCTGAAGCAGCGTGAAGGCCAGCAAGGGCGAGCTGATCGGTCCAGCCGAGCTACTCAGGCCAACCAATCCAACCAGTCCGATCAGACCGACCTAACTGATCAGAACGGGCCTTCTGACCAGTCCGAACCATCTGACCGGCCTGTACTTGTTGACTAAGTGTGCGGCCCGTCATTCGTTATGGAACATGCCGGCCATGTATACAGGCAGGTAGGTTACATTCCCTTCGACTGAGACGTTGCATGGGCCAAGCACATAGCCTGTATTGAGATGGTATTCAGGGTGGGCGAGCACGTTGTCCATTGCGCGATGGCGTTTGTAGGATTTGCCGGACTTCACCTCAATCGGCAGCACGTGATCGTTGCGGTCTTGGATGAGGAAATCGAGCTCGCCAAGCTTCTTACTGTTGTAGTAGTACAGGTCAAATCCGTGAGCGCGTAGCTCTTGGGCCACCGCATTTTCATAGATTGAACCGTAGTTGATATCAGGGTTGCCGTCGAGTACGTCGAGCGCGGTTTTCTTGAGAAACGAGCCGGTAAGCAGACCCACGTCGTTGTAAAAGAGTTTGAAGAGATTACGTTCCTTGCTCATCTCCAACGGTGTGCACGGTTCGTTCACGTTGTACGCGACGACGGCTACATCCGCATTGACCAGCCAATCGAAATCGGAAGCAACCGATTGGAATCTCATGTTCTTTTCGATTTTGGCGAAGGTAAAGCGCTTGTTTGGGTTATTTAACTCGCTGGGCACCAAATCGTAGATAGCGCGGATATGCAGCCGGTCTTCTTTGCGCGCGTATTGGCTGATATCGCGGCGATATTCACGCTTTATGTTCTCTTGTATAGTGCGCACGTCCGCAACGCTGCCGTTTGCCACGAACGAGTCGACCGCGGCAGGCATGCCGCCGATAACCAGATATTTGGCGTACAGCTCCATGAGCTGTTGATGGATGAACTCATCCACTTCCTGGTGCTTGGCAAAGCATTCGGCAAGCATATTGAATACGTCGTTGCCGATATACTGCGACCAGCAGAACTCTTGGAAATCCAGTGGATACATATCCAGCTCAGTCAGGTACCCGACCGGTACCGAGCGTATATCTTCGAGCTCGACTCCAAGTAGCGAGCCGGAAAGCGCGTAGTCGAACCGACCATCATCTATTAGGAACTTAATTGCGGTGACCATTTCCTTGCAACGCTGGACCTCGTCAAAGAAAATCAGGGTTTTGCCGGGTACTAATGGCGTATTTACGGCCAGTTCCAGCCTCATCAGTAGGTTTTTGGCATCGCGTGGTCGATCGAATAATGCAACGAGGTCGGGGTTCTCGATGAAATTGAGCTCGGCGATATGGTCGTAATGCTGTTGGGCAAAGTGCCTGATGATATAGGTTTTGCCAATCTGACGGGCTCCGGTGACTAGCAGTGCAGTGCGTTTCGGCGCGGATCTCCAAGCTTCCAGTTGTGTCTCGATTTTTCTTCGCAGCATGAGAATCTCCAGTCATTTGTAGGCCTTGCATCTATGCTGGGCACGTTTTCCAACTGTTTATAGAGTATATTTTACACTTTTCCAACCATAAGAATGCGGTTTTGGCTACGTTTTCCAACCTCAAAATGGGGAGTTTTATACACTTTTCCAACTTATGTATGTGGAGACTCTCTATTTCACGTGAGACGAAAGTGGCTCCCCTCTTTGAGGGGAGCCACGGAATACGACTTTTACTTATGCCAGGTGAGAGCGCATGAACCACTGGAACTTTTCGAGTTCCTGCACGTGATCCTGGATGATGTTGGAGCTGATCACATCCAGCTCGTCCAGCTCGGCGATGGCCTTGCGGTCGTCGGCGATGAAGGCGTCGTAGTACTCGATCAGCGCCTTGAGGTACTCCTCGGTGCCCACGCGGCCCTCGGCGTCGAACGACTTCCACGTGCGGTTGCGCACGATGGCGTCAGCACGGCCATCCGGGGTGCCGCCTAGAGTGGCGATGCGCTCGGCGGTCTCGTCGGCTTGGGCCAGCACGGCCTCGACCTCGGGGTCAAGCATCTCGTGAACGGCGATGAAGTTCGGGCCGGTCACGTTCCAGTGTGCGTGCTTCAGGACCAGAGCGGCCTCCTGCTCCTGGCTCAGTCGGTTCTGCAGGATGGCGATGGCCTTCTCGCTGGTCGCCTCATCAAGGCCCGGCACAACAAATGCAAGTGTCATAATGTTCCTTCTTTCAGTAGGTGGAATGTTGCCCTTTCATTCTACGTTTTTCGGTTTTGCCCCGGGCCGAACGAATGGGTGGTGAATATCACGCGACTATTTGGCATCGTCGCTTTGTGATTCGGCTGGCAGCGGCGCATGGTCCGGGGCGCCGGCTTTGCGGACTTCGATGGTTTCGATGCGGCGGCCATCCACCTTGGTGATGACCATGTTGTAGCCGTCGTCGGAATGCAGCACGTCACCCACCGCACCCATCTTGCCGGTCTTGGACAAGAAGTAGCCGGCGACCGTCTCATACGGGCCGTCCTCCAGCTCGATGCCGGTCAGATCGGCGAAGTCCTCAATGGTCATGCTGGCCTCGATCGTGGCCACGCCATTGACGAACGCTGTACGGGTGGTGCGTTCGCCGCCCTTCTCGCTGGGCAGATCGTACTCATCGCGAATATCGCCCACAAGCTCCTCGGTCATATCCTCAAGCGTCACGATGCCGTCCGTGCCGCCGTACTCGTCGATGACCACGGCCAGATGGATGCCGCGCTTACGCAGCAGTTCCAGGCTCGGCAGCAGCTTGGAGGTGCCGGGCAGGGAGATGCCTTCGCGCACCACATCGCGCACGATCTTGGCGTTCGGATCGCGCACGTCCAGCAGATCGCGCACATGCACGAAGCCGATCACGTCGTCGAAATCCTTGCCGGTCACCGGGTAACGGGAGTACGGCTGGTCGCGTACGAACGCGGCGGCCTCGGCCAGAGGCTGGTCGCCCTCGATGAAGACCACGTCGGCACGCGGGCGCATCACCTCGGCGACGATGGTTTCGGACGCGTCGAACACATCGTCCAGAATCGTGCGTTCGTCCTTGGAGAGGTTGGTGTTGGAGCTGACCAGCACGCGCAGCTCGTCGTCGGACACCTCGGACTCGGTCTGCTGCGGGTCGAAGCCGAGCAGGCGGACGATGCCGTTCGTGTTCTTGCCGATGAGCCAGATGATCGGGCGGCAGACGGCGGCGAAGGCGTCGATGGCGGGCACCACGGCGCGCGCGATCTGCTCGGTGCGCTGCATGGCGATGCGCTTGGGCACCATCTCGGAGATCACGATGGAGCAGTAGGAGATGATGAGGGTCAGGATGATGTTCACCAGGCCGCCGGCGATGCCGGGGTGCACGCCCCAGCTTTCGACCACCGGAATCAGGTAGGGGGCGATGGAGGAGGCACCGAACGAGGCGGACAGGAAGCCGGAGAGCGTCACGCCGATTTGCACGGTGGAGAGGAAGGTGTTCGGGTCACGTGCGATTTTGGCGACTTTGGCGCCGCGAGCGTCCTCCTGCTCCATTTGCTCGATCTGCGAGCCGCGCAGAGAGACCAATGCCAGCTCGGTGCCGGAGAACACGGAACCGATAACCAGAAATACGAAAATCAGGAGGATGTTCAAACCAAGCGACATGCCTTTAACTCTAGGGGAGTGGCACGTCAAATTGGGGTGTGCTGGCTGGGCAGTAAGAAACTCGGCAAAGGGAAGGGCATTCTCATCACCATCGATGAGACGCAAGCGGCCTCACACGATGATTTGGTGGCTATTGCTACAGCCGTGCAGCACGTCATTACGGATGCCGAATGAATGAAGTAAGCCGGTTGCAGGCGAGTTGCAATCCGGTTCTACGAACGCCGACGCATCTTGGCCACGGCATTGCTGACGCAAATACGCAGCACAATGGTGAAGACGACCACCATAATCCCCAGAATGCCAATGTTGAACCAGAACTGATCCGTGGTGTGCTCCCACAGATCATCCTTTTTGAACATCGGCACCTTGGTGGGGCCATACAGCAGATCGTTGAGCCCGATATCCGAGGCGGCGGCGGAGAATCCCCAACGCCCGGGGAAGATCATGCTGGCCAATTCGAGACTGTCGCGGCCAGTGACCGGAATCATGCCGCCGGAGAACACCAACTGGGCCATAACCAGCACTACCAGCAATGGCATCGTCTGTTCTCCCGACTTAACCAGCGCCGAGCCGACCTCGCCCAACAATGCGGAAGTCCACGCAGTCAGCCAAATCGCCAACACCAGTTCGGGTATGCCGGAATCAGTGACCACACCATGGTCCGGGCCGGGCTTGCCGAGGCTGACCGCAGCGGTCAGAATCGCCGCCTGCAACAAGGTCTGCAAACCCATCACGATGAGTTTCGAGGCGGTGTATGACGTGGGCGACAAACCCACTGCGCGCTCGCGGTCGTAAATCGCTCGCTCGGAGACGATGTCTCGCACGGACAAAGCCGATCCCATAAAACAGGCGCCCAGTATGACGAGCACAAGCAGCTGGTTCGGCTCGGTGGCGGCGTCTTTGAAATCGGGCTCACCCAAGCCATGAGAGCCGGGTACAACCAGCGACAGCAGGCCTAGGAGCAATGGCAGCAACAGCAGGAAAATCAGCAATCCGTGGTCGGCGATAATCAAATGCAGCTGACGAATCACCAGAGTGATGGTCTGTTTGATGCGGAATGGCTTTGCCGGTTTCTCATGCTCGGTGTGCCTCGTGATGGTGGACTCGGCCTGCATGGTGCACTGGCGTGAATCAGTAATCGAATACACCTGTTCCGGAGATTCGGCGACATCGTTGAAGATATCGGCTCATTCCTTGCCGTTGAACGCCTGACTCATCTCCTGCACGGTGCCGAAGAATGCCGGATGGCCGCCGGGAGCGAGCATGAGCGCGTTATCGCACAACTTGTTGATGTACGACAGTGAATGGGTGACCACGATAACCACGCGGCCGGCATCCGCCAGTTGGCGCAACATGGTCATCACCGTAAGATCCAGCGCCGGGTCGAGGCCCGAGGTCGGTTCGTCGAGAATCAGCAATTCGGGTTCGGTGAGTAGCTCGATAGCGGTGGACACGCGCTTGCGTTGGCCGCCGGACAGTCTGTCAATGCGATTCTTACGGCGAGACGTGAGTTCCAGCTCATTGAGCACGTTGTCGATGATTTCGGCGCGCTCGGCCTTGGTTGAGCCGGGCAGGCGCAGCTTGGCGGCGTATTCGAGCGCCGCGTCCACAGAGAGCTTGCGGTGCACCACGTTGTCCTGCGGCACGAATCCGATACGGCTGCGCAACAGTTCGATGTTCTGATGCACGTCGTATCCATCAAACAGCACGCGCCCGTCCGTGGGGCTGTTGAGCCCGGCGACGATGGAGGTGAATGTTGATTTGCCGGCACCGGAGGGGCCGATCACGGTGGTGAGCGTGCCCTTGGCGAATACGGCGTTGATGCCGTCAAGCAGCCGGGTGCCTTTGCCCACAGTCAGTCCGATGTTTTCGGCGATAACCGCATCGTTGCTGACAAACGGCGTGCGGTCGCACAGTACGCCTTCATGCACGATCAGATCGGTGTTGCCGACGGTGACGACGTCATCTTCCCGCAGCCAGATCTTCGCCACGCGGCGGCCATTGACATAAGTGCCGTTGGCGGAGTTCAGGTCGGTGAGCAGGATGCCGCTGCTGGTGGTTTCCAGCGAGCAGTGTTTGCGGGAAACCAGATAATCGTTGATGCGAATCAGGCAGGCGGCATCGCGGCCGATGGTGCCGGTGGTGTCATGCTCGGGGTTAAAGGACCCGTGCACGCGGTTGGTGGTGAGTTGGGACTCGAGCCTTATCGCCTGCGTGCTGCCTGCCAGAACAGTGCCGACGGCATTCGATGGGGAGGGAGATGCGGAGGGAGACGGAGATGGTGATGCGGGTGATACCGGCACTGGCGATACTGCCGTTGGTGCCGCTGCTGTTGGGCGGGGTTGCTGTTGCAGGCGCGCGAGGGCCGGGGATACGCGGTGCGGGGCCAGCGGGGCTGGCGTTGGTTGCGGTTGTGTCGGTTGTGCCGGTTGCGGTGCGAGTTGCGTGGGTTGCACTACTGGGCGTGCCTGTTGCGGCGCGAGTTGCGTGGGTTGTGCCGGTTGTGCCGATGGCGCCGGCGGTAGTGCAGGCTGGGCCACGTTTGCTGCAGGGTGCCTCGGGGGGGGGCTGTGCCGGCGTGGCCGGCCCGTTGGTCCCGACGATGCAGACGATGGTGGCCCCTTGTGCCAGTGTCACCTTGGTGCTGTTCAGCAGCAGTACGGAAGTGGTGTGAATGCCGTTGATGGACAGTCCGTTTGCACTACCCATGTCTTCCAAGAGCCAACCATCGTCGGTAAAGGTGACGCGAGCATGATGGTGAGATACGTACGGGTTGTGAATCACCAGATCGCAATCCGGCGCACGCCCGATGGTCGTGGCACGCGCAGGATTGGGGGTATAGGTGGCGGATCCGTAGTGAATAGTGAGGGCAGGCGGCATTGGTTCAGACTTCCGTGTTCCTCGATCTCTCTGCACACAGATGTACCACGACCGCATTACCCCCCCCGGTGAACGGGGTCTGACTGATGGTCAGAAACTCAGCACCTCGACCTTGCCGGTGTCGAGCTGGTAACGGGCGCCAACGATCATCAACTGGTCGGCGGCCAACGCCTGCTGAATGATGGGGGACTGCTCCACCAGCGTCTCGATGGTGCGGGCCACGTGTACGCGCTCGATGTCTTCATGCGCGTCGAGCTCGGCTTCGCGCGCCTGCCAAACGGACATGCCGGCCTGGCGCAGAATAATCGATTCGGCGGCGGCGATGTGCTTGTCGAGGTCGTCCATCGCGTTCGCGGCTTCCAGTGAGCCGTCGGCTTCGGAAGTGATGGTGTGCATCAGGTCATCCAGCTCCTGCTCGGCGGCCTCGATTGCGCCGCAGTGCTCGTGACCGAGCACACAGATCAGGCTGACATGCAGTTCCTTGACCGCGTACTCCAGCGAGGCGATAACCGCACTATCGATGAGTTGCCCAGCGGTGCGCACGGTGAACAGGTCGCCCAAGCCCTGATCAAAAATGATTTCCGGAGGTACGCGCGAGTCCGAGCAGGAAAGCACCGCGGCATCCGGTTTCTGACCATCAAGCAGCGTCTGGCGGATCTCCTTGTCCTGCCATGGGTGGTCGGGCTTGTCCTCGGCAAAGCGCCGGTTGCCTTGCAGCATGCGGCTCCACGTTGCGTTCGCGGTTGATTCCTGTTCAAAGTCTGACTGAGCCATGAAACCTCCATCATCAGCGGGCTGCTGGTACCCATAGTAGCGATTGGAAGTGCGGATTCGCGACTGCATGCATAATCTGGCTTTGCCCAAAGCATAATGAGAACGCTCACAGTCGCGATTTCGATTCGGCACGACCTGCGATGCCGGTCGGCGCAAGGGTTGCGGGTGGTGTGATAAGGCTCATACGTTACACCCGCGCGAGCCGTGGCTCACCACATTACGATAGGTGGCGGTAAACGCTTGAAGATTAACAATTCCCGAAAGGACCGATGATGACTCTTCTGCAGCATGAACTGACCGATTTCAAGGTGAACGCATTCCAGAACAACGAGTTCCATGAGGTGACCAAGGACGATGTGCTCGGCCACTGGTCCCTGTTCTTCTTCTACCCGGCCGACTTCACCTTCGTGTGCCCCACCGAACTTGAAGACCTGGCCAAGAACTACGCCAAGTTCAAGGAAATCGGCTGCGAGATCTACTCCGTCTCCTGCGACACCCACTTCGTGCACAAGGCCTGGCACGACGCCAACGAGAAGATCGCCAAGATCGAGTACCCGATGCTTGCCGACCCGACCGCCCTGCTGGCCAAGGATCTCGACACCTACAACGAGGCCGATGGCGTGGCCGAGCGCGGCGACTTCATCGTGAGCCCCGAGGGCAAGGTCGTGGCCTACGAGGTCATCTCCTCCAACGTGGGACGCAACGCCGAAGAGCTGCTGCGCCGCGTGCAGGCCTCCCAGTTCGTCTACGAGCACGGCGATCAGGTCTGCCCCGCCAACTGGACCCCGGGCGAAGAAACCATCGAGCCCAGCCTCGACCTCGTCGGCCAGCTGTGATCGACACTGAACATAGTTTTAGCTCCCTCTGATGGGCTGAGCCGTGAAGAAAACGCCTCCAGCATTTTCTTCACGGCTCAGCCCATCAGAGGGAGCTGCGCTATATCGCAAAAGGAGTTGTTATGTCTCAAAACGATTTGTATGACGTCGTCGTCATTGGTGGCGGGCCGGCTGGCTTGACGGCCGGCCTGTACCTGGCCCGCGCTCGCTACCGTGTGCTGATTCTCGAAAAGGACGATTTCGGCGGCCAGATCACCATCACCAACGAAGTCGTCAACTATCCAGGCGTCGGCCGCACCACGGGCCGCGCACTCACCCAGACCATGCGCCAGCAGGCGCAGGATTTCGGCGCCGAATTCCTCTCCGCCGAAGCCACCGGTCTCGACGTGGATGGTGACATCAAAACCGTGCACACCTCACACGGCGACCTCAAGACCTTCGGCATCCTCATCGCCACCGGCGCCAGCCCGCGCAAGCTGGGCTTCGAGGGCGAGGCCGAATACGCCGGCCGCGGCGTGGCCTACTGTGCCACCTGCGACGGCGAGTTCTTCACCGGCAAGGAAGTGCTGGTGGTCGGCGGCGGATTCGCCGCGGCCGAGGAATCCGTGTTCCTGACCAAATACGCCTCCAAAGTCACCGTGCTCGTGCGCGAACCGGACTTTACCTGCGACGCCGCAGTGGCCGCCGAAGCCAAGAACAACCCGAAGATCGACGTGCGTTATCAGGTCGAGCTGAAGGGCGTCACCGCCGGCCAAGGCGGCCTGCGAGAAGCCTCGATCCTGAACCTTGCCACCGGCCAGACCGAAACGTGGAAGCCCGCCGACGCCGGCACCTTCGGCGTCTTCGTGTTCGCCGGCTGTGTGCCCGCCACCGATTTGGTGCGCGGCGTAGTGGAGCTCGATGATCACGGTTACGTGGTCACGCACGACTACCTCGAAACCTCGGTGCCGGGCGTGTACGCGGCCGGCGATCTGCGCGTCAAGAACCTGCGACAGGTGGTCACCGCCACCGCCGACGGTGCGATTGCCGCCGTGGAACTGGAACGTTATGCCAAGCAGATGAGCGAGAAAACCGGCTTGGTGCCGCCGCGCCCCACTGCTTCCGCTTATGAGGAGTCCGAGGCCAAAGCCGCCTCCGCCGCCTCGGCCGCTGGCACGACGCCCGCCCCGGCTCCCGCCAAGCGCAGTGCTGATGCCGCAGCCGCATCCAGCGCCGCCAAGAAGTCCGGCGAACTGTTCCCCGCCGCCATCAAGCAGCAGCTTGGCGTGGTCTTCGGCCGCATGACCCGCCCGGTCACGCTCGCTCTCGAGCTGGACGGCACCCCGCTTTCGGCGGAATTGCAGGGCTTCATCGGCGAGATGGTTGCGCTGTCCGGCGGCAAGCTGAATTCGGTTGCCGTCGATGCCGCGGGGCTGATTACTGCGGTGGATGGTGCTTCTGTGCCTACTTCTTCGGTGGTCGGCGAACCGCTGTCCGTCACCTTGCCGGACGGCACCGAACTGCCTACTTATGGTTCGCTGGACGATTCCGGCCGTGCCACGTTCGGCGTCGCCGGCGTCCTGCCGCTCGCTCGTCCGGCCGTGCGCATCTGCGTGCCGGCTGGAGGCGATGGTTCGCTGGTCTTCACCGGCCTGGCCTTCCATGGCGTGCCTTCCGGCCATGAGTTCAACTCGTTCGTGCTTGGCCTGTACAACGCGGCCGGTCCCGGCCAGCCGCTGGGCGACGATTTGATCGAACGCGCGAAGTCCATCACGGACCCGCTGAACATCATGATCCTCGTCTCGCTCACCTGCACGATGTGCCCGGAAACCGTGCTTGCTTCCCAGCGCATTGCCTCCCTGAGCCCGGCCGTGCGCGCCGAAGCTTACGACGTCTCGCACTTCCCCGAACTCAAGGACCAGTACGGCGCGATGAGCGTGCCCTGCATCGTCATCACCCACGCCGACGGCACCCAGCAAGTCGAATTCGGCAAAAAGAGCATTCCCCAAATGCTCGAACTGGTCGGCGCGTAAGCGCGCGACCCCAGCCGTACCCAACAGCAACAACAACGATTCCGCCAAAATCGTGACGTGCATCGATTGATGCGATTGATGCGCCTGACTCCGGAAGAATCGTTGTTTCACCCCTGGCAATGCTATGGCCTAAGCGTTCTGATGGGGGCCACCATGACACCGTCTCGGCGGGTGAAACTGTATTCACCTGTGCCCGTCACCACCATAAGGAAACTGGGTTTTGGCATGGTGGTGGTGTCGATTTTGTCGGCGAGCTTTATCAGGTTGGCCGCACCTTCTTCGATGAGTCGGTTCCCTCCCAGCTTGACTTCGATGAGCCCGTATCGGCCATCCCGCAGGTGAAGGACCGCATCACACTCAAGCCCAGTTCTGTCGCGGAAGTGGAACACATCGCCATCGAGGGCGTCTGCGTATACGCGGAAGTCTCGTACGCACATACTTTCAAACAACAGTCCAAAAGTCTCGAAGTCTTTGATGAGGCCGGCTGGCCCGATTCCTAATGCTGCCGCTGCGATGGAGGGATCGACAAAATGTCTGGTATCTGAAGTGCGTATTGCACTCTTGGAGCGCAAATTTGGATTCCACGCAGGCATATCCTCAAGAACGAATATTTTTTCCAGTGCGGATATGTAGGATTGCACGGTTTTGTCGCTGGGACTTTCGGCACTGCCTCGCACGTCCGCGGCAATTTGTGATGATTGCGACTGTGAGGATTCCATACGAGCATACGAACGCAATAAACGACGTGCCAGGTGAGGATCTCGTTGCACATCGTCCACTCGGGAGATATCTGACTCGACAATGGCATCCAAGTAATCTCGAGACTGTTGTAGCGCGATGCGCTCTGTTCGATCGATTGCCTTCGGCCATCCGCCGCGGCACAGCAGGAAAGCAATGTGTTCAATGTTGGAGTCCACCCGGGAGAGCGGCATGGATTCACCTTCGAACAGCGAAGCGAACGATACCGCACCTGTAGAATCTCCGGACTCATACAAGCTCATAGGCCTCATGCGTAGGCGAGCGATCCTGCCGGTTCCTGTGTGGGTAATGTCTGTAAAGCTGGGCGGTACACTTGAGCCGGTAAGGAGAAACTGATTGAATTCGTCGCGTTGATCGACTTCGAGGCGGACAGCATCCCACAGTTTGGGTGCAATTTGCCACTCATCGATGAGTCGCGGTGTTGCTCCTTGCAGAAGCAGCGAAGGCTGCATATCCGCAAGCATGATGTTTTGCTCGCGGATATCAGGTTGTGCCATGTACAGCACGCTTTGTGCTAATTGCAGACATGTCGTTGTTTTCCCGCACCATTTCGGCCCCTCGACCAATACCGCACCTTTGGCTTCAAGACGGTGCCACAGCACTGTATCGTAAATTCGATTTCTATATTGCTTCATTGCGGCAAACTCCTGAAAAATCAACGATTATCTGTTCTTGCTTCCTATTATGACATAGTTTCGTTTCCAACCTTGACATGTTTTCGTTTCCGACTTTGACATGATTTTGATTCTTAGGATGACAGAAATTTTACGTGCCCGCCAACATCGGTGCAGGCCTGAAGCGTGAATATCGCCTTGAGTTCTTATGGACTTAGGTCGGTGAGGCATAGGGAAACCCGGAGGTGAAAAAAAAGGGGGAAGCCTTCGGGCTCGTTTGCCGTATGCAACACGCAATGTGTTAACCGGTTGACATATGGGATACCACGGTGTTATAGTGAATTCAACGCAGCGGTGTGAAAACAAATAAAGACTGAAATGAAGCCATTTCTGGATTTATTAAAAACAATCGACAACGTAGTGAAAGTGTTGAAATGCATGTACTATGTTACTCGGTTAACAGGTTTTCGGAACGGTGTGTGCGGCTGTGGTCGCGAGGGAAAAGGAAAACTGGAAACTGGAGCAAAGGAGCACCATGACTCAGCATATTATGAAGAGTCGGGCGATGTCCGTCATCGGTGCAGGCGTCGCGGCATTGACCATTGTCGGCACGCTTGCCGGTTGCGGTGGGTCCGGCACGGAGGTCACTAAGGACGATAGTGGCGCCACCGTCATCAAATTCGGCATCAATGTGGCTAACCCCGCCAAGCAGGAGCCGGCGACCAATGACATCGTTGAAGCATTCAACAAAGTCAATGAGGGCAAGTATAAGGTTGAGTTCGTTGCCGCTGACACCGAATCGCATGCCAAGAACATGAAGCTCGCTGCCTCTGACGGCACCTTGCCGCAGGTCTTCTGGGTCGAGGGGTCACAGGTCACCGAATTCAATGAAGCCGGTGTGCTCATGGATCTTACGGATTTTCTTGATCAGAACAGCGATGTCAAAGATGCGCTGAATGGTTCCGAGGCCGCGTTCCGGGACGGCAACGGGGTTCAGTATGGATTGCCATACCAGAGCAATGTGCAGGGCATCTTCTACAACAAGGATGTTTTCGATAAGGCCGGCGTCGATTATCCGACCGACGACACCACATACGACGAGTTCCTTGACATGGTTGCCAAGCTCAAGGACAGCGGGGTCACGCCACTGTCGATTGGTTCCAAGAACAGCTCGTATGCCATGTGGGAATTCAACATTTGGCTATCTCGTTATGGCTGGGGGGATGACATCGCGTCCATCCTCGACGGTAAGGGGACGTTCTCCGATGCGGAGCTGGCCAAGGCCTTCGACAGGATCAAGGGGTTGGCCGATGCCGGTGCGTTCCCGGAGAATATGTCCACTATCGAGTACTTCGATGCCAAGCAGCAGTTCGATGAGGGCAAAGCCGCGATGTTCGGTACCGGCCAATGGGATTGCGCTGAATTCGATAAGAACATTGGCGATCGTATCGGATTCTGGTGGGGGCCGAAGTTCACGGATTCCTCGGCCGATCAGGAAATCGATATGAAGGTGCCTTCCGCGCCTATCGCAGTTCCGGCTACCGTTGCCGACAACGATGCCGTCAAGGAGGCGACCTATGCCTTCCTCAAGTTCTACTACAGCAAGGATGCCGCTGAACTGTCTTATGAGAGCTCCATGTTCCCGGCCACCAGTTATGACGGTCTTGCTCCGTCTTCGGACAAGTACGCGATGAATGCCATGGTCGAGGCCTTGGGCAATGGGTGGAAGTCGCCTACCGCCGCTCCTGATCTGACGGTGCCCTCCGCGGTGCAGGCATCGTTGTATGACGGGCTCTTCGGCGTTATGCAGGGAACCCATACTCCGGCCGATGCCGTCGCCAAGATGGATGAGGCGCTGGCCAACTCGAAGTAATGCATATCTTCTCCTCGATGGGTGTGGCCGGTCTCACAGCCGGCCGGCCGCACCGTTGCCCTGATCATCACATTGTTTTTTCGCAGAAAGTGTGCCGTAATGCATTGGCTTAGCAAAACGCGCTATAAGGTAGGGTTTCTGATTCCCACGCTTGCGGTGTATGTAGTGTTCATCATTTTGCCTATCGGCATTGCAGTGGCCTACAGTTTCACCAAATACTCAGGTATCGGCAAGGCCCGTTTCAATGGAATCGACAACTACGTGCGGCTGGTCAAAGATGATATCTTCTGGAAATCTTTGGCCAATACTGCCATCATTTTCGTGGTGGCGTCGGTGCTGCTCCTGGTGCTTTCGTTTCTGTTGGCGCTGCTGCTCAACAACAAACTGGCATTTGCCGATACGTCCAAGGCGCTGGTGTTCTCGCCGGCCATTATCGCTCCGATTATCGTAGGCATTATCTGGGTGTACATTCTCGACCCGAAGATCGGCGTGGTCAATGGCGTCCTGCGGGCCATCGGCGCGGGAGACCTGGCCCAGCAGTGGATCGGCGGGACGACGCTGTCTCCGTATTCGATCGCGTTCATCTATTTCTGGCAGCAGCTTGGCTACCTGACCACCATCTTCATAGCGGGACTCAAAATGATTCCGGAAGAAGTGATGGAAGCCGTGCGCGTGGATGGCGCCAATGCCTGGCAGCGCACGATTCATGTGACCATACCGATGATGCGCTCGACCATTTCCACCGTGGTCGTGCTGATCATCACCGGAATCTTCAAGATCTTCGAGATCGTGCAGCAAACTACCGGCGGTGGACCCAACCATATGTCAGAGACGTTGGTCACCTACAGCTACTCGATGGCCTTCCAGTCCGGCGAGTACGGCTATGGCATGTCCATCGCCACCGTGACCTTCCTCGTGTCGCTGGCAATCACCGGAATCTACCTCCTGTGCTCCAAGGAAAGGGGCTGATCGGCCATGATGTCGAAACGTGCAAAAACATGGTTCACCATTCTTATGGTGGTGATCACCGTCCTGATGGTGTTCCCGCTCCTGTGGATGCTCATGATGTCGTTCAAGTCGAACGCCGAAATCATGTCCGACCCGTTGAGCTGGCCCAAGGCGTTGAATTGGGACAATTACCGCAATGCCTTGAAAACGCTGAACTATCCGAGGCTGTATCTCAATACGTTCGTGGTGTGCGTGGTCTCCCTGATCATCGAGCTGACCATCACTTTCTTCAGCTCCTTCGCTCTGGCCCGCATGACGTACAAGCGCCCCGGCCTGACTAAGGCGGTGTACGCCTTTCTCATTGCCGGCCTGAGCGTGACTCCGTTCATCCTCCTGTTCCCGGTCTACAAGATCAACATGTTCTTCGGGCTCAAGGAGCAATGGGCGTTGATCATGCCGTATGTCGCCTCATCGATTTCCTTCAACACGCTGCTGTTCGTCGGTTATCTCAAAGCGCTTCCCGCGGAGATCGACGAGGCCGCCGTCATCGACGGCTGTTCGATATGGGATCTGATGTTCCGGGTGATCCTGCCCATGACCAAGCCGGTGATCGCTACCGTGGTGATTTTCAACGTGCTCTACATCTGGAACGAATACCCGTACGCTTCCGTGATGCTGCGCAATCAGGCCGACTATACGCTGTCCATGGGAGCCAGCTTCTTCAAGGGCACTTACACCGTGGATTACGGCGGCATAGTCGCTTCATCGGTGATGATCATCATCCCTGAACTCATCTTCTACGGATTGTTCCAGAAGAAGATCGTCGGCGGCATGGTCGCCGGCGCGGTCAAGGGCTGACATTCGTCGCTGTCGATACCCCCCCCCAAAAAAAACAACAAAATCAATGACAAAGGAGAACGCCATGAGTGCAATCTCGGGAATGTTCAAAGACCTGACGAGCGTCCACCATGCTCGCAATGGTCGACTTGCCAGCTGGGATCAGCGGGGTAAGAACCAAGACTACTGGGAAGTGCCCGCCGGTGAAACCATCACGCTTGGAGAAATCGAAGGTCCAGGCTGTATCACGCATATGTGGATGACTTCCAGCTGCCGCAGGGTTGCTGCACCCTCCATTCTCGATCCGGTCGCGCAGGCCTCTGCCGCTCCCGTAATGGAGATCCATCCCGCACTTGGCGTGATCTGGGATGACTATGATCCGTTCTATTACCGCAAGGCACTCATTCGAATCACCTGGGATGACGAGGATACGCCAAGCGTGCTATGCCCGTTCGGTGATTTCTTCTGCATCGGCAACAGCTATCCGGGCAACTTCTCATCGTTGCCGTTCAACGTATCGCTGAAGCCGGAAGAGGCAGGCCGTTACGGGGCTCCCTGCTCGGTCTCGTGCTACTTCCCGATGCCCTTCAACAAGAAGGCGAAAATCGAGATCATCAACGAGAACGAGCTGCCATTCATTCTCTACTTCAACATTGATTATGAAATGTATGCCGAGCCGCTGCCCGAGGACACCGCTTACTTCCATGCGGCATGGCATCGTGAGAACCCGTGCGACGGCTGGGGTCCCGACCTGCAGGTCAACAGCCCGGAGGTCAACAACGTCACCAACTTCAAGGGCGAGCACAACTACACCGTGCTGGACGTTGAAGGCACCGGTCATTACGTGGGCTGCAATCTCACCGTCAAGCATTTCCAGGGCAGCTGGTGGGGTGAGGGCAACGACATGTTCTTCATCGACGGGGAGGAATATCCCTCGCTCAATGGCACCGGCACCGAGGATTACTTCAACCATGCATGGGGCATGCAGCGTAATGCCTATCCGTTCTTCGGCACCATCGTCCATGAGGGAGATACGGATGGCTTCCAGGTTTCGTATCGATTCCACATCACGGACCCGGTGCGTTTCGAGAAGCATCTCAAAGTCACGATCGAGCATGGGCACGCCAATCACCTGTCCGATGATTGGAGTTCCACGGCTTACTGGTATCAGACATTGCCCACGGCGACTCCGCTGACCATTGCCCCGGTCGAGGACCGGTTGCCGGTAGTGCCGCAGCTTCCGGAACGTGTGCTGCCTCAGCCTGAGCTGACCGATGAGCAGCGTTCCGCCCGCGAGGCATATGCGGCACGGTGGAAGGAATACAAGCCCGCGCGCGATGAACAGTTCCGCATCAAGGAAGACAAAGCCCGTCGCGAGTCCGAGCTGAACACGCAATTCGCCAAGAAGCTTCGCGAAGAATTCGACGCGAAGCAGTAAGGCGACATAACCCTAACCATTAAGGGACCAAGGAGAGTTCCCATGACAACAAAGTCCATGCAGCAGGCCATCGATACGGCCTCGACCTATATCGCCGAACACGCCCCCGAGGTAGCACAGGCCAGTATGCGCCAAACCTATCATCTTATGGGGCCGTGCGGCTGGATCAACGACCCCAATGGTCTGATCTATTACCGGGGCCAGTACCATTTCTTCTACCAGTTCAACCCGTATAGCGGGTTCTGGGGAAAGATGCATTGGGGCCATGCGGTCAGCGACGACCTGCTGCACTGGACCCAGTTGCCGATGGCGTTGGCGCCCAGCGAGCCATACGACGACCACCCCCAGGGCGGATGCTTCTCGGGCAGCGCCATCGAGAAGGACGGCAAGCTGTACGTGGCGTACACCGGCACCGCCAACCATGGCAATGGCTTTGTGCAGACACAGAACATAGCCATCAGCGAAGACGGTGTGCACTTTACCAAGTACGAGGGCAATCCCGTGATCGAGGCCCCCAGCGGTGTTCCCACGGATTACTTCCGCGACCCCAAGATGTGGGAGCATGAAGGGCTGTACTACATGGTGGTCGGCGCGCAGCGCGACGGCAAGGCGCAAGCTCTCTTGTACCGATCCGAGAATCTTCTTGATTGGGAGTTCCTTAACGTCATGCACGAGTCCCGTGGCGAGTGGGGATACATGTGGGAGTGCCCGGACTTCTTCCCGCTGAAAGACAAATGGGTGTTCCTATGCTCGCCCATGGGTGCCGGCGAGCGTACCACGGTGTATTTCGTCGGCGATATCGACTATGCCACGGGCCGCTTTGTCTACACGGTGACCGGTGAATCCGACTGGGGCTTCGATTTCTATGCGCCGCAGACGTTCGTGGATGCCCAGGGACGTCGGATTGCCGTTGGCTGGGCCAACGGCTGGGATTGGATGCCATTCTGGAAAGACTGGGGCCCGACATACCAGCAGGGATGGTGCGGATCGCTTTCGGTGCCGCGCGAGGTCGTATTGAACGATGACCTGACGCTGTCGTTCCGTCCTGTGGCGGAGCTTGATCGGCTGCGTGCGGACATGAGCGCCGAGGAAAACGTGACCGTGCGCGACGGGCAGAGGCATGTTGTCCAGGCCGGAGACGGCGTGCATTTCGATCTTTCCTTTGCGCTTGACCTTGAGGCCACGCGAGCGAAGCAGGTGGACCTGCTGCTCCGATGCGGTGAAGGCAAACGCACGGTATGCACATTTGACTTGGAGCATGCCGAGATGAGCGTCGACCGCAACGATTCCGATGGGTGGAGCAAGGGGAAGACCCATAGCCCGCTGATGGTCGCCGGAAGCCCCCGAATGGAAGTGGAAGTGATCGGCGACACCAGTTCGCTGGAGATCTTCATCAACGGAGGCCGTGTGGTGCATTCCCTGAACGTGTTCGCTCCTGCGACCTGCAATGAGATCGCGGTCGAGCCGCATGGCGGCGATGCCGCGCTTGCCGATATCCGGGGGTACGCGCTCAGACCCTAGGGGCTTGTCCATAGGCGGCGGGCGTTTCCCTATTAAACTGGTAGGGAAACGTTTGCCGCCAATTGCTATAACGGGAGAAAAACTCATGGCCACGATAACGGACGTTGCGCGGGTAGCGGGAGTATCCAAGAACACGGTGTCGCGCTATCTCAACGAACGTGGCTATATGTCGGAAAAAACCAAGAGCGCCATTCAGGATGCCATAGACCTGCTGCACTACCAACCCAATCAGATCGCGCGAAGCCTGACCACCAAGCGCACTAATTTTGTCGGATTGGTCATCCCCGATGTGGTGCAGCCGTTCTTCGCCACCATGGCTTCCCGCATTGAAGACGAACTGGATCGTCGCGGATACAAGATGATTCTGTGCGACACCATGCATTCCCCGGCAAAAGAGCGCAAATACCTGGATATGCTTACCGCCAACAAGGTCGATGGCATTATTGTGGGCAGCCATTCCGTGGACATCGATTACTCCGGCATTGGTTTGCCGATCATATCCCTGGATCGTTCCTTGGCCGATGACATTCCGGTGGTGCATGCAGACCATGTGCAGGGCGGACATATCGCGGCCGAGGCGTTTTTGAAGCATGGCTGTAAGAAAGTGGTGCAGTTTGTAGGCTACTCGAAGGTGCTGTCTCCTTCCGCGCAACGGCATAAGGTGTTTGCCGAACAGATGCGTGACCACGGCGTCGAATGCTTTACCTATGAGTTGCGACTCAACCAGTTTGAATTCTCGTCCTACCTGCAAACCGCCAAAATGTTCCTCGATCAGTACCCGGGCGTGGATGGTATTTTCGCAGCCGATCTGGTTGCACTTGCGGTCCAGCGTGAGGCGCTTTCGCGAGGGCGTCGCATTCCGGATGACCTATTTGTATTTGGTTATGATGGCTCGTTCGTCCATAAGATCGCATATCCGCCGCTTCCTACGGTGATACAGCCGTATGAGGAGATGGCTGCCACTATTGTGGATCTGCTTGAACGGAGGATCGCCGGACAAACGCCGGAATTCCATTCGTATGTGATTCCGGTGGTTTCTTCCGAGAGCGTGCCGGATGAAGCGGATGGCGATCCCGTTGGCAACTATGATCTGACGGTCGCGCCTCGCTAGTGAGCGTATAGTGCTGACTAGCGAGAAACGACGACCTGTGCGGCTCCTCGGATAAGAGCCGCAAGCATCAATCCAGCGGCAGCGTCGATTCGCGCTGGATCAGGCGGCAGGGCACGTAATCGACACCGTGATGCGGATGCCCGTCGATGGCATCCATCAGGTATCGGGCGGCGCAACGGCCGATGGTTTCGGTCTCGTTGTGGATACGGGTGGGGGGGATGCGTCCTTCGGATGTGGCAACGCAGTCGGTCGGTTAGCGAAGCGATACGATGTATCTTATCGATGAGGTTCGTGATATGCGGAGACGATAACGATGGTGACCTTAAAGGATGTCGGCGAACTGGCCGGAGTGACCGCCACCACCGCCTCCGCGGCCCTGCGAGGCAAGGATTACGTCAAGCCCGAAACCACGCAGCGCGTGCGTGACGCCGCTCGCAAACTCGGCTACAAGATCAACCTGTCTGGCCGGTCCCTGCGTTCTGGGCGGTCCGATACCATCACCTTCCTTACCTCGGGCATCGAGGGCGACTATTTCTCCCAGCTGGCCATGTGCGTGGCTGAGGAAGTGCACAAGCGCGGCTCGCACATGCTCATCGAACTGTCCCGGTATCTTACCGACGACAACGATCTGTCGTACACGTTTTCGGACGGCATCATCGCCATCAATGCGTCACGCGCGGTCGATATCCTGAAGCGGCACCCGGCCGTCATGCTGGAAAACTACGACACCAGCCTGCCCACCGACACCGTGAACGCGCCGAGCGACGCCGGCTCACGGGCGGCGGTCCAGCATCTTATTACGCGCGGCTGTGCGCGCATCGGCATCGTCGGCGACAATCGCGATCTCAACAATCCCAACATCATTCCCGGCTCACGTGATATTCGTATGCGGGCCGCCAAGGAGACGATTCTCGCGGCCGGACTGCCGTTTGACGAGCGCCGCGATTTCATCAAATCCTCGTGGTCGATTGACGGCGGTATCGAGGCCGGGCGCGGCTTGGCTAAGAAAGGCAAGTGCAAGTATGACGGACTGTACTGCCTGAACGACGGTATTGCGCTCGGTATTCTGCGTGGTCTGGCGGGCGATGGCGTGAGCGTGCCGGGCGATGTGCGCGTTATCGGCTTCGACGGCCTGAGCCAGGGCGCGTACAGCGTGCCGACTTTGACCACCGTGGCCACCGATTTCAAGGGCATGGCGGATACCGCGCTGACTTTGCTTATGCGGCGTATTGAGAACCCGGACGACGAGTTCTTCCCGCAGACCGTGAACGTGGGGTACAAGCTTATTGAGCGCGAGTCTACTGCGGCGTGAAATGGCGTGAAACAGGGAAGTCCCACTCTGGCGAGTGGGACTTTACCGATATGCGCGGGTAAAAGGAAACCCCCGCTGAGTCGCGGGGGTTGCTGTGCTGTGATGGTTTTTGTGCGCGCAAAGCTATTGCGCAAAAACCATCGTTACGTTTTGGCCTTGGGAAGCCCACCGGGCTTCCCAAGCGGTGTTGGGCCGCGCGTGCGGCCCAACACCGGCCAAAACGTCAGCCTGTGTTCTGCAGGCCAGCGGCGACACCTGAAACGGTGCAGAGGATCAGATAGATGAATCCTGCCTGCTGGCTTTGCGAGAGCTCTTCCTTGTCCACCTTCTTGCGCAGCGACTTGAGCGCCAGCACCTGAGTGACGGACAGCGCGTCCACGTACGGGGAGCGGATGCGGATGGCCTGGCCGAGCACGTGACGGTGCTGCAGCGGCCACTTGTCGCCCACGATGGCCAGAACCCACTTGCGGGTGAGCTCCATCTCGTTGAGCACCTTCTCATTGAGGTCCTCGCGGTCGCCGAGGGCGAGGTACATCTTGGCGATGCGCTCGTCCGTCTTGGCAATGGACATCTCGATGTTGTCGATGAAGGTGGAGAACAGCGGCCACTCCTCGTAGGCCTTGCGCATGGTCTCCAGATCGCCGAACTTCTCGCAGGCAGTGCCGAGACCGTACCAGGCGGCCAGGTTGATGCGGGCCTGAGCCCAGGAGAAGATCCACGGAATCGTGCGCAGGTCGTCGAGCGACTTGGCGCCGAGGCCACGCTTGGCCGGGCGGGAGCCGATCGGCAGCAGGCCGATTTCGGTCAGCGGCGTGACGATCGAGAACCACGGAGCGAAGCCGTCGGTGTTCAACAGGTTGAGGAAGCGGTTGTGCGCGGCCTCGTCGAGCTGAGCGGCCATATCGGCGTACTTCTCGGTCATCTCGGTGTTGCGCTTCTCCACGCTCGGCGCGGACTGCAGCAAGGTCGCCGCAGCCACGGACTCGACGTGGCGGATGGCCAGCACCGGGTTGCCGTAACGGGCGAAGATGACCTCACCCTGCTCGGTGAGCTTGAAGCGGCACTTGACGGAACCGACCGGCTGGGCGAGCACCGCACGGTTGGCGGGGCCGCCACCACGACCGACGGCGCCGCCGCGGCCATGGAACAGGGTCAGATCGATGTCGTGCGACTCAGCCCACTTGGCAATGCGCTCCTGAGCGGAGTGCAGGGCCAGCGTGGCGGAGGTCGGGCCGGCGTCCTTCGAGGAGTCGGAGTAGCCGAGCATGACCTCGAGCTTGTTGCCGGTGGCCTTCAGACGAGCCTGGACCTCGGGGATCTTGATCATTTCCTCGAGCACGTCCACCGAGTTCTGCAGATCCTCAAGCTGCTCGAACAGCGGGATCACGTCGATGGTGGGCACGTCCTCCGGGTGGGAGAAGGCCAGGCGGTTGAGCTCGTAGACATCCTTGATGTTCTGGGCGCTCTTGGTGAAGGAGATGATGTAGCGGCGGGCGGCCTTGAGGCCGTTGCGCTTCTGGATGGCACCGAGGGCGCGGAAGGTGTCGAGCACCTCGTGCGTCATCGGCTGCAGTTCGCCGCGCTCGCCGTGCAGGCCGTGCTCGCGGATATCCGCAAGGGCGCGGGCGTGCACCACGGAGTGCTGACGGAACTCCATCTCCACCATGTGGAAGCCGAAGGTCTCGGTCTGCCAGATCAGATCCTGCAGCGGGCCGTAGGCGGAACGCTTGGCGCCGGCGGCGGCCAGCGAACGCTGGACCACCTTGAGGTCGGCGAGGAAGTCGTCGCAGGAGTGGTACATGAGGTCGGCGTCACGCTCGATGGTGTAGTGCAGACGATCGGCCATTACCAGCATGACCGCGCGGTGCATCTCCTTGGTGGAGATCAGGGCGGCCTTGTCGGTCAGACGCTCGCTCATTTCCTTCTGGTGGCTCCAGAGGCTCTTGAGCTCGGCGCTTGGCGGCGTGGTCTCGGCTTCCATCGTGAGGTTGCGGCCTACGGTGCGGGTGGCTTCCTCAAGGGCGGCGATCACGTGATCGGAGAACTTGCGGGCCACGGCGCGGCTCACCTTGGCGGTGACGTTCGGGTTGCCATCGCGGTCGGAGCCGATCCAGCTGCCCGGGTGGAAGAACGCGGGGCAAGCGGGCTCGACGAGACCGGCCTTGTCGCCCAGGACCCAGTCGTCGAAGCGACGGTAGACCTTGGGGATGGTGTTGAACAGCGTGTTGTCGAAGATGTCGAGAATCGTGTCCGCTTCCTCAACCGGGGTCGGCTTCTTCAGCGCGATTGGAGAAGTGCGGAACAGGGCGTCGATCTCGTTGTAGAGACGGCGCAGGCATTCCTTCTTATCCGAGCCGCCGAGGCGCTTGTACTCCTCAAGCAATTCGGAAACGCGGCGAATCTTGCCTTCCACGGCCTTACGACGGGCCTCAGTGGGGTGCGCCGTGAAGACGGGGTGGAATTCGAGCTGGTTGAGCAGTTCCTTGGCCTTGGCCGGACCAGTCTCATTGATGAGCTGATGGTAAGCGACGGTGAGCTCGTTGATCGGGTCGACCGCCTGGTCAACGGACACGTTGTTCTCGCGCTCGTGGAGCACGGAAACGCGGTAGTTCTCCTCGGACAGGTTCGCCAGATGGAAATACGTGGCGAACGCGCGGGCCAGCAGCTGGGCGTCGTGCAACGTCATGTTGTCGATGACGTTCACGGCCTCCTTCAGGCCATCCTGGTCGGGGTTCGGATCCTCCAGCTCGGCGAAATGCTCGGCGCTGGCCTCCACCGCGTAATGACGCACGGTGTCGAACGTAGACAGCAGTTCGGGGTTGTATTCGCCCAGTACGTTACGCAGGATCTCAAGACACAGATCCATGTCGTACTTTAGGCTTTCGGGAAGATCATGCTCCTCCGGGCCCTTTCGGCCGGTCCCGGTAGTGACGATGGCGGCGTCAGCGGGAGTGATCTGTTCTTCAGGTGTTGCCATATAACCTCCTTTGCCGAATAACAGGTTGCTCGGTCTACTGGTCGTCTGCGGCTCCTCCGCAGTTGTTGAGGCCAGTCGTTGCGAGCCCACAGCCCATATTCAACGTGGTTGTTGTGTGGGCAATAGTGTATCTCCGCGAAATCGCTATTTGCGTTACGAAGTCCATATAGTGCGCCAAGTTGTCCACCTATAGAGACCGAATATCGGACAGCATATGAGACACTGTCCGATTCGCGGAAGATTTGAGCACCTTACGATTGCTGGCGGGGAAGGCAGGGAGTAGTAATGAGGGATGTGAGCGAACAGAAGAAGAAAAGTGCGCCCGAAGCGAAAGGCGCAACGGCTGTACGTAAATTCCACACCCACTCCATTCCGCTGGACATGGAAGATATTGCGCGCGATTGGGAAAAACCGGTGGTGGACGCCGGTATCGCCGCCAAAGCCAGCGTGATTGTACGAGTCGGCATGCTGGACCTGGGAGCCGGCACCGGCTCCTTCCGCGTGCGTGAAATGATGCACCGCATCGCCTACCCGCTGGGCGTGCACGTACGTGCCGACGTGAACCTGACGGATATCGAGGCCACCTGCACGGATGGTCGTAACCGCATCACCGAAGTCGTGGATTTGCCGACCACCGGCGTGAACACCGAACGTATCTGGCTGCTGGAACATTTCGCCGACTGGTTCTCCGTGAATCTCGGCAAGGGGTCGATGTATCACGTCGATTCGCAACTGTCCGATGGCGTGGTCAAGCATTTGGACGAACGTGACGCTTCGCAGTATTCGGCCGATCTGGCCAAGCGCCTGCGCGAACGTGCCAAGGCCGAGGCTGAGGCGGCCAACGGCAGCGTGGACGAGGCGCTGGATCTTGCGTCGAAAACCAAGGTACTCGTGACCTCCGTGGCCAAGTCCTTGGATGATGACAATGAAGAAGCCCACCGACTTTTGGCGGACAGCGCGGAAGTCACTCCGGTCGAAGACAAAGCGGCCGAAGAGAAGGCCTACGACGATGCCGAAGTGTTTACCGGTGACTCCAATGAGTCGGTTGAATCGGCGAACGCGGCGAATGCCGAGGCGGGCGCTGAGGGCGCGGCGGCGAACGCGGCGAACGGCGCAACCGCCGAAAGCCCTGCTGCAAGCAGTACGAAGCGCAAGAATCGCGTGCCCAAGGAATACGCCGAACACTTCAACGAGCGCTCCGACGAAGAGAAGGCCAAGGGCGGTATCACCGTGCGGCAGGCGCACGAGCGGCTCGATCTGATTGAGCGACGCAAGCCGCTGTACAAGCCGTGGTTCTCCGGTTTGGCCTCCGCCCTGGCCTGCGCGGCCTTTGTGTTCCTGCTCGGCGGCGGCCCATACGACATGATCGGTGCGTTCGTGGGCGCGGGCCTTGGCCAGTGGATGCGTCGCCGGCTGTTTGCATACCATCTGAACCAGTTCTTCGTCACCTTTGTGTGCGTGGCCGCGGCGGCGCTCGCCTGCACCGGCACCCTGCGACTCATCGGCATTTTCGACCCAGTCGCGCTCTCGCACGATACGGCCTACATCGGCGCCATGCTGTTCGTGATCCCCGGTTTCCCGCTCATCACCGGCGGACTCGACATGGCGAAAATCGACTTCCCCTCGGGCATCCAGCGCGTGGCGTACGTGCTGTGCATCATCCTGATGGCCACGCTGGCAGGCTGGGCCGTGGCCGTGATGGTGCACCTGCACCCGGAAGGCTTTGAACCGCTGGGGCTTGACCCGTGGGTCAACGGATTGCTGCGGTTCGTGGCGGCGTTCGTCGGCGTGTGGGGCTTCTCTGTGCTGTTCAATTCGCCGCAGCGCATGTGCCTGGCCGCCGCCCTGATCGGTGCGATCACGGACACGCTGCGCTTGGAATCGCAAGACTTCAACGTGGCACCCGAGATGGCTACCTTCATCGGCGCGTTCCTGGCGGGCATTCTGGCATCGGCGTGGCGTTCATCCGTGCGACGTGGCTGGCTACCGCCGCACCTCGGCTACCCACGCATCTGCCTGACCGTGCCGTCGATCGTGATCATGGTGCCCGGTCTGTATATGTACCGTGCCATGTGGTACCTCGGCAGCTTCCAGACCATGAATGCGCTGGACTGGGCGTTCCGTGCGTTCATGGTGATTATCTGTCTGCCGATCGGTTTGGCGATGGCCCGCGTGGTGACCGACAAGTCCTGGCGCTACGACATCTGACCGTCATCTTGGCTCCCCTCGGGTGAGGGGAGCTCGGATAAAACAGCGTCTCAGTATGGAAACGGTGGAAGGTGCTTGAGCCCTTGTATCCATTACCATCAGGCGAAGTGCGTTGCGGCCGTATTCACGGCTGTGACGGTCTGTATGACGCCGCTCCGGCGTCAATCGCATATCAGCACGCATATCAGCACATAGTTCTGCCATGGCGGTAGCCGCTTGACGTCATGATTGAGGAGGGGTCGCAGTTGGCCAACGATTTCTGGATTCTGCTGGCCATGGTCATCTATTTTGCGGCCATGCTGTCCATCGGATTCATCTACTCCAAACGCTCCAACTCCTCCTCCAAAGAATACTTTGCGGGCGGGCGCGGCGTGGGGCCGTGGCTCACGGCCCTGAGCGCCGAAGCCTCCGACATGAGCGGCTGGCTGCTGATGGGCCTGCCGGGCCTGGCCTACTTCACCGGCGCGGCCGACCCGATGTGGACCGCCATCGGACTGGCGCTCGGCACCTATCTCAACTGGAAGCTTGTGGCCCGGCGACTGCGCCGCTACTCGGTAGTGGCCGGCGATGCCATCACCATTCCTGACTTCTTCGCCAAGCGTTTCCATGACAAGAAGGGCGTGGTCTCCACCATCGCGGCCGTGATCATCCTGGTGTTCTTCAGCGTGTACGTGGGCAGCTGCTTCGTGACCGTGGGCAAGCTGTTCGCCACGTTGTTCGGTTTCGACTACCACGTCATGATGATCATCGGCGCGGTGGTCGTGTTCGTCTACACCGTGGTGGGCGGCTACTTGTCCGTGGTGATGACCGACTTCATTCAGGGCATGCTCATATTCTTCGCGCTCGCGGTGGTGTTCATCGGCACCGTGGCCAGCGCGGGCGGCATCGACAACACCGTGGAATTCCTGCGTGCCATCCCCGGCTACCTGTCCGGCACGCAGGTGGCCGCGCCCAAGCTGGACCCGGCCACCGGCCAGCAGCTCGTCGAGGCGGGCAAGGCCGTGTTCGGCGCGCCCTCCGACTACGGCATCATCACCATCATCTCCATGCTGGCGTGGGGCCTGGGTTACTTCGGTATGCCGCAGGTGCTGGTGCGCTTCCTGTCCATCCGCAGCGTGGAAGAAGTGCGCAAGTCCCGAATCATCGCCACCTCTTGGTGCGTGATTTCGCTGGGTTGCGCAGTGTGCATCGGTTTGGTGGGGCGTGCGATGATGCCCACCGAACTGCTGACCTCCACCGATGCGGAAACCATCTTCATCGTGCTGGCGCAGACCCTGCTGCCGAGCTTCATGTGCGGCGTGGTGGTCTCCGGCATTTTCGCGGCCTCGATGAGCTCCAGCTCCTCGTATCTGATCATCGGCGCTTCGGCCATGGGCGAGAACATCTTCCGTGGGCTGCTGCACCGCAAGGCCACCGACAAACAGGTCATGATTGTGGCCAGGGTCACGCTGGTGGTCATGTTCCTGTTCGGCATTCTGGTGGCATACGACCAGAACTCGTCGATCTTCCAGGTGGTGTCTTACGCGTGGGCCGGGCTTGGCGCCTCATTCGGCCCGTTGATGCTGTGCTCGCTATACTGGCGTCGTGCCAACAAGGCCGGAGCCGTGGCCGGCATGCTGTCCGGCACGGCGGCCGTGCTGATCTGGCACAACCTCGTCAAGCCCTTGGGCGGCGTATTCGCCGTCTATGAGCTGCTGCCGGCGTTCATCATTTCGCTGCTGTTCATCGTGGTGGTTTCGTTGCTGACCGCCAAGCCGAACGAGCGCATGCTCTACGAATTCGACCACTACATGGACGATCCGCTGCCCGGCACCCTGCCGTCCGGCACCGTGCTCGTTGACGAGCCCATGGAAGCCATGGAGTCCGAGGCCTGCAGCGTCAAATGACACGTGCCTGCTGTGCGGTCGGCTCGTATGACAGAGGAGTGGCTTTTTTGTGGTTCGGCAGGAACCATTGAGGCCAGATCAGCCCCTTGAAATGGGTTTTGAATACCGTAGCGCGGTGCGGACGGTGCGGACTGACTCTATCGGGCTCATTATTCCTGCGTCGTCGGAATAATTGGCAGCAGAGGCTCGAATTTCAGCCGTTTGTATTGTCCCTCGATTATGACCGTGTCTAGTGGAAAAGGCCATACAACCACTTTGACCCCCACAATGTGCCGTTTGTCATTGGCGTGTGGAACCGCAACAATGGTTGTAGTTGCAAGGCCTCTGTGTTTGCTTGATATGCGGGGTACTTCAATTGACAAAAGCTCCAACGCTGTTGTCAGGGCATAGGGTGGGCGCCATGCGCTTCGTCGTTGAACATCTGCGCACGTCTGCATTCGTTGGTACTTCTGCATTGTCAGCTCGGTCAATGCCGTTGAGCTACCCATGATGATCACCCCTTCGTGATGTTCGCTTTGTCCTCGCAGTGTAGAGTCCGGCTGCCGGCCCTGTCTACCGCCCCAATTTTTCGGTGGATAAATGTGGATAAGTCGGTGGATAAACTATGGGTGTTCATCGCAGTTGCAGGCCATCCCGCAATTACATGGAACGTAGGGGTTTGCAGGCAGCCAACGGGAATCGCCGCCGACGGCGCGATTCAGCTTGAACGAATCTCCATGGCGTTCATGCAAAGGTGGCATGATGGCGGGTATGAGTAGCTTGGTGCGTATTGTCAATGCCGGTGTTCCGGGGTCTCAGGACCGCGTGGATGTGGTGCTTCGCGATGGGGTTGTTGCGTCTGTCGGCCCTGCTGGAACGGTCTCGGCTTCGGACAGCACGATGCAGACTAAGGCGCATACGACATCGTTGGCATACGCGACGAATGCCATTGCTTCTGGCAGCGTCTCAATCCCAACGTCGGCCGCCGCACCCGCCGACGAAACCACCATCGACGCCGACGGCCTGTGGGTTATTCCCGGCCTGTGGGACTGCCACACGCACTTCACGCAATGGGCCAAGACGCTGGGCCGACTGGACCTCATCAATGCCCGTTCCGCCGCCGAAGCGATGGACATGTTGCGCCGTCATCTGGATGAACGCCGCGCCGTCGGCACGCTTGACCCAGATGCCTTCGTGGTGGGCATGCGATTCCGTCACTCGCTGTGGGCTGATGACGAGCAGCCCACACTGACCGCAATTGACGCCGTGACCGGCGAACAGCCGGTGGCCCTCTCCAGCGCGGACATGCACTGCGGATGGGTGAACTCCGCCGCGGCCCGCAGGCTTGGCGTACATGTGGACGAATCCGGTCTGGTCGGTGAACTCGAATGGTTCAACGCCTACATCGCCTTCGACAAGGCGCCGGGCGCTGCTGAAGAGACTGACCGTCTGCTGCGCGAGGCCGAACAGAACGCCGCGAATAAGGGCGTGGTGGGCATCCGCGATTATGAAATGGCCGAAAACATCGATACGTGGACCAATCGTTTCGCGGCCGGCATTAACGGTTTGCGCGTGGATGCCGGTGTATACCCCGAGCGGTTGCGAGCCGCCATTGACGCGGGTTGGCATACCGGCAAGGAATTGCCGGGCAGCGCCGGGCTCGGCCATGTGGGCGTCATGAAGCTCATCTCGGACGGATCGCTCAACACCCGCTCCGCCTACTGCTCCACGCCGTATTCGGGCATCGAGCCGCTGACGTATGGCACGCTGAGCTACACGCCGCAGCAAATCGAAGACTATATGCGCCTAGCCACCGAGCATGGCTTCGACATTGCCTGCCACGCCATTGGCGACGAAGCGAACACCATTGCGCTCAACGCAGTCGCCGCCACGCACGCACATGGATCGATCGAGCACGCGCAGATGCTCAAACCCGTCGATATCCCGCGTTTCACCGAGCTGGGGCTCACGGCCAGCATCCAACCGCAGCACGCCATGGATGACCGCGACGTCATCACCCGTTTCTGGGCCAACCCGGCCGGCATCCCTTATCCGTTCAGGGCCCTCCACGACGCCGGTACCACGCTGCGCATGGGCTCGGATGCGCCCGTGGCCCCGCTGGACCCGTGGCTGGCCATTTCCGCCGGCGTGTTCGGCACCGAAAGCTCTGACCGCGAGCCGTTCCAGCCCGAGCAGTGCCTCGATGTGCATACCTCGCTGGCAGCCTCGACCGCCACTGGCCGTGACCGCCTTGCATCCGGCGACCCGGCCGATGTGGTGTTGCTGGACGCCGACCCATACGCCGCCGATACTCCGGAAGTCATGCGCGCTATGCCGCAACACGTCGTAATGACATTGCTGTGCGGGGAGCGTACGTATTGATGCAAGCCATCGGCATGAAGTGACCAGAGGTCCGTCTTGATAGCCGCGTTGCACGGAAAACATGTTGTGTTTTTTGAATTGAGAGCTACTAACGCTTGATTCTCCGTTTCAGGGGGCGGATTTGAGCCTTTCCGGAGGTCTATCTCCGTTTCAAGGGGCTGGTCATGCGCTCAATCTCAGATAAAATCCCATTCACGCCAACGTCATTCCGCCGTTTTTGTGCCTCGCCTACTTGAGCAACAGCCCCTCGAAGCGGAGATAGATGTCCGGAGAACAAGAAATCCGCCCCTCGAAGTGAAGATAGGACACAGCAGACGCCGCAATACAAAAAACGCCGTGTCAGTTGCCCAGTTGGGGCTGACACGGCGTCTTGCTACGAGCAGCGGGGAAATCAGTACTTCATGCCCATGGCCTCGCGCACCTGGTCGAGGGTCTCCTCGGCGATGGCGTTGGCGCGCTTGTTGCCGTCGTGCAGGATGTCACGAATGGAATCCATGTCCTTGGCCAGCTCGGCGCGGCGCTCGCGGTGCGGGGCCAGGAACTCGTTGACTGATTCGATGACGTATGCCTTGAGCGCGCCGGCACCGGAATCACCGATCTCCTCGGCGATGTCCTTCGGGTCGCGGCCGGTCACCAGGCCGGCGGTGGTCAGCAGGGCGGAGACCTGCGGGCGGGCAACCGGGTCGAAGGTGATGCGGCGCTCGGAATCGGTCGGGCTCTTCTTGATGAGCTTGGCGGTTTCCTCGGCGGTGGCGCCCAGCATGATGGAGTTGCCGTACGACTTGCTCATCTTGCGGCCGTCGAGACCCGGAATCTCCGGTGCCTCAGACAGAATGGCGGCCGGCTCCGGGAACACCGGGTTCTTCTTGGCGTAACGCTCGTTGAAACGGCGGGCGATGGTGCGCGTGATTTCCACGTGCGGCAGGTTGTCCTTACCGATCGGCACGACATTGGCCTTGCAGAAGAGGATGTCGCACGCCTGATGCACCGGGTAGGTGAGCAGCAGACCGGTCAGCGCGTGGCCGGACGCCTCCATCTCGGACTTCACGGTCGGGTTGCGGTGCAGCTCGGCCTCGGTGACCAGGGACAGGAACGGCAGCAGCAGCTGGTTCTCGGCCGGCACGGCGGAGTGGGTGAACATCATGGTCTTGTTCGGATCGATGCCGGCGGCCATGTAGTCGAGCACCAGGTTCAGCACGTTGTCTTGGATGTGCTCGGTGGTGTCGCGGTCGGTGATCACCTGGTAGTCGGCGATGATGATGTTCGTGTTGATGCCGCGCTCCTGCATGGCGACACGCTCACGGATCGAGCCGAAGTAGTGGCCGAGGTGCAGCCGGCCGGTCGGACGGTCGCCGGTCAACATGGTGAAGGACGACGGCTTGGCCTCCAGCTTGGCGAGCGTTTCGTCCGAACGCTTTTTGGCCGCGAGGAAGCTCGCGCTCATCTCATTGCCTGCCGCTGTCAGTTGCTGCTCGTCGGTCATGCGAAATTCCTTTGAATATGCCTCAAATAAACGCTTTTTATGGTAAAAGTGTGAGCCGACAACGAACAAGCCACTATTAGTGGTACTCTCTATTGTTGATGAATCGAACAGCACAGTAATCGCAGGGGGTCAGATGGGCCGCGGACGTCAAAAAGCAAAACAGCAGAAAATTGCCCGAAAGCTCAAGTACCTGACCACCGATACCGACTACGATGAGCTGGCAAAAGAGCTGAGCGAGCAGGAGCCGGGAATGGGCTCTCCTGACCCGTTCGCCGACATCGATGACCAGTATGCGGACAAGGATGTGGATTCCGCTGTTGATGACCACGCTTCCGGTGCCGTCGAGACAACTCCCGCTACGCAGGAGGATGACCTCGACGAGTACGCCAAGTGGGCTGCCGAAGCCGCCGCAAAGGCGACCAGCGGCGAGTTCCCGGCCTCCGCGCCTGCCGCGCCGAAGCCGGCCCCGCGCAAGCCGATTCCGATGCCCATGCCTTCCGCGCTCAAGCCCAAGAAGAGCTGAACGCCGGTCTTCTCGTAATAATCCCCTTGTGCTTGGTTGAGCACAAGGGGATTTGTGATTATGGCTGATGGTGCCGCCGCTGGTGGCTTACGCTTACGCTCCGCGCCTCACAGCGGCAGCAGGTCGCTCAGGTCGTCGCGCTCGCCGACCGCGCTGATGTGACCGGCGTCCTTTTCCTCCGCCCAGGTGGTGATGCCGCAGGCCAGTCGTAGCCAGACCTCGGGCTCCAGTTCGATGACGTCCGGTGGAGTGAGGTTGTGCGGGTCCGATTCCGGGCCGTCCAGGATCTTGACCGCACCCCACGGCGCAACGCGCACCTCCACGCCAGGGCCGGGTGCGCGCCGCTCCAGCAGAAACAGCGAGTAGCGCACGGCCATCGCCCACACCGGGCGTGGCAAGACAGGGGAGACGGTCAGACGATGTGGTGTGTTGTCTGCCAGCTCCCGGGCCGCGGCACGCCATTGCACCAGCGCGTCATGCCCGCGTTTCAGGTCTTTTTCAAGAATTACTGCCATGTATCCCATCATGGCACCGGAGCCGGAAGATCTTCCATAATGCAAACGGTGGCATACGGTGTGATGTGGAACATCGGGACATGTGCTACGCTCTCAATGAGAACGTATGCAAGAACGCTCCGCCATCGTCGTTACAGAGAGTTCATGCTTACGTTTGTGCGACGATACCTATCGCGCGGCATAATAAACACGGGCACTTATCCCGGAAGGAAAGTCAGAATGACCGAAATCACCGCACCGAAGTCTCCTGTCACGGCGGAACAATTCGCCGACGAGATTCGTGAACAACTGAAATACACTCAGAACGTCACCGCCGAGCAGGCCACCCCTGCTGACGTGTATGTCGCCGCATCCAAGGCCGTGCGCAACCACCTTGCCGACTCCTGGTTCGAGACCCAGGCCGACACCGTGAACGGCAACACCAAGGCCGTCGGCTACCTGTCCGCCGAGTTCTTGATGGGCAAGCAGCTGGAGAACGCACTGCTGCACGCTGGCCTGACCGACCAGTTCGACAAGGCTGTGGAAGCCCTCGGCTTCAAGCCGAAGGACGTCGTGGACGCCGAATACGAGCCGGGCCTCGGCAACGGCGGCCTCGGCCGTCTGGCCGCCTGCTTCATCGACTCCCTCGCCTCCCTCGGTGTGCCGGCCTTCGGCTACGGCATCCAGTACAAGTACGGCATCTTCAAACAGAAGTTCGACGAGAACGGCAAGCAGGTCGAAACCCCGGACTACTGGCTGGCCAACGAAGAGCCGTGGGGCCACACCGACTACAACCGTGATCAGAAGGTCTCCTTCGGTGGCAAGGTCGTCGAAAACGCCGACGGCACCAAGACCTGGGAACCGGCCTGGTCCGTGCGCGCCGTGCCGGTGGACTACATGGTTCCCGGCTACAAGTCCCAGCGTGTGAACACTCTGCGCCTGTGGACCGCCAAGAGCTACGACGAGTTCGATCTGCTCGCCTTCAACCGTTCCGAGTACATGGACGCCGTGGCCCCGCAGGTCAAGGCCGAGAACATCTCCAAGATCCTCTACCCGGAAGACTCCACCAAGGTCGGTAAGGAACTGCGCCTCGAGCAGCAGTACTTCTTCGTCTCCGCATCCCTGCACGACGCCATCCGCGTCTTCTACCCGGGTCAGGACAAGCCGGACCTGACGACCTTCCCGAACAAGATCGTCTTCCAGCTCAACGACACCCACCCGGTGATCGGCATCCCCGAGCTCATGCGCATCCTCACCGATGAGTACGGCTACGACTGGGATACCGCGTGGTCCATCACCACCAAGACCTTCAACTACACCTGCCACACCCTGCTGCCGGAGGCCCTTGAGGTCTGGCCGGCCAGCCTGATCGGCGAGCTGCTGCCGCGTCACCTTGAGATCATCGAGAAGATCAACGCGCAGTTCGAGGACGAGCTCAAGTCCAAGGGCGTCGACAAGAACACCATCAAGGACATGGCCATCTACACTGGCGACGCCGTGCGCATGGCCTACCTGGCCACCTACGGCGGCTCCCACGTCAACGGCGTGGCCGAGCTGCACTCCCAGCTCCTGAAGGACGTCACCCTCAAGAACTTCTCCGATGTCTACCCGGACAAGTTCACCAACGTGACCAACGGCGTGACCCCGCGTCGCTTCGTCAAGCTCGCCAACCCGCGCCTGTCCGACCTCATCACCGAGGGCCTCGGCACCGACAAGTGGCTCTCCGACCTGGAGATGCTCAAGGGCCTCGAGCCGCTGGCCAAGGACGATGAATTCGTCAAGAAGTTCGCCGCCGTCAAGAAGGCCAACAAGCACGCATTCGTGGGCTTCGCCAAGGACCACTACGGCATCGATATCGACGAGAACACCCTGTTCAACACCATGGTCAAGCGTCTGCACGAGTACAAGCGCCAGTCTCTGAAGATTCTCGCCGTGATCTCCACCTACGCCGACATCAAGTCCGGCAAGGTCAAGGCCGAGGACATCACTCCGCGCACCGTGTTCTTCGGTGCCAAGGCCGCTCCGGGCTACTACCTGGCCAAGATGACCATCGAGCTGATCAACAACGTTTCCCGCGTGATCAGCAGCGATCCGGCCGTCAAGGGCAAGCTCGCCGTCCACATGCTGCCGAACTACAACGTCGAGATGGCTCAGAACCTCATCCCGGCCACCGAGCTTGACGAGCAGATTTCGCAGGCCGGCAAGGAGGCCTCGGGTACCGGCAACATGAAGTTCGCCCTCAACGGCGCGATGACCGTCGGTACGCTCGATGGCGCGAACGTCGAGATCCGTGAGCGCGTCGGCGCCGATAACTTCTTCCTGTTCGGCATGACCGTCGACGAGGTCGAGAAGAAGTACGCCGAGGGCTACGATCCCGCCTCCTACTACGAGGCCGACCCGCGCCTGAAGCACGCCATCGATATGGTGGCCGACGGCACCTTCTCCAACGGCGACCGCAACGCCTACTCCCCACTCGCGGCCGACTGGCTGACCAAGGACTGGTTCATGACCCTGGCCGACTTCTCCGCCTACATGGACATCCAGTCCGAGATCGAGGCCCTCTACGCCGACGAGCTCGAATGGAACCGCAAGGCCTTGCTCAACGTGGCCAACTCCGGCTACTTCAGCTCCGACCGCTCCATGGAGGACTATTTGGAACGTATCTGGCACACTGCTCCTCTGGCCGACTGAGTCCACGAACATTCTGGCTCCCCTCAGAGAGGGGGAGTCAGGTTCCTGTTGAGAGACGTAAAGGGCCCTGTACCCAACCACGCGGGTTGGATACAGGGCCCTTTTGCGTTGAAAGACTGCCCTATCAGGCTTCGGCCGGGGCGGCTTCCGCCTCGTCATCGGCTTCATCCTCGGCCTTATTCAGACCCAGGTCGACCGGCGAGGAGCTGTTCTCCCACGGCTCCTCCCACGGATCGTAATCCGGGTTCTGCTGCTTGTAGATGTACAGGCCAACAAGCGCGGCGAGCAATCCGCCGAACAGCAGCGCGAAGAACTTCCAACCGTTAGAAGACTTGTTCTCCATGACGGCTCCTTTCCCTAGGGATCGTCTGGTCGGTATGCCCATTCAGACCGACTCTGCTCCCTATTCTAGGCCGCTGTTTGTGACGATTGGGTGGAATGACATTCGTGGGCGATTCATCCGCGCCCGTCTGTCCTCGACCGGCTCAGCATCTTCGCGGCGCGTGGAACGCATCCGAGACCTTCGATACAGTGGACTGCATGCATATTCCTACACAACGGGAGATTCGATACCAGTGGGAGCGCGGTGGTCCGGTGATGACCTGGGCGCTGATTGTTGCGTGCGTGGCAGTGTGGCTACTGGAGGTATTGCTGGGATTTATTGCCCCGGGCCTGAGGGCTTGGTTGATGCACCTCGGCATGGCGGCTCCGGTCAGACTGGTGGCTGAGCCGTGGACGCTCATCACCTCGATGTTCCTGCATGCGCCGAACTCGCTATTGCATATCCTGTTCAACATGATTGCCCTGTATTCCGTGGGCCCAGTGCTGGAACGAATGATCGGCCACTGGCGGTTCTTGGGACTGTATGTGATTTCCGGCCTTGGCGGCTCTCTGGGACTTATGGTGTGGGCTGCGGTGGCTCCGGGAGGCATCGGCTGGCAAATGGCAGCATACGGGGCTTCTGGAGCCTTATTTGGCCTGTTTGCATCATTGCTGGTGGTATATCGCCGTATCGGCGCCGATATCCGCTCCATGTTGATCTGGATGGCGGTGAACTTCGCCTTGCCGTTCGTGGTCGGTGGCGTGGCGTGGCAGGCGCATGTCGGCGGCTTTGTAGTGGGTGGAATACTCACATGGCTGCTGGTGGGTGGTGTGCCGGCGTGGCGCGGTAAAAGCCTGAAATGGCGCATGCAGGTGTACGGCTGGGCCATGGTGGTGCTGGTCATTGCGTTGATTCTGTTGTGCAATATGGCCAATCCTTACGGGGGATGAGTTTCGGCTCCCTGCACTGATATGGCTTGATATGGCTGTAAAAAACACGATTGATGCCGGGCATTGCGGAACATGCAGTGCCCGGCATCAGTGTATGTGCGGAAAGCGGCGATGTGGATATTAGCGATGTGGATATCGTCGTTCGGCGAGTGGGTGTGTGCCGTATGAAGATATCCACAGTAATGAGATGCGCGCAATGATGAGTTATCCACGATGACGCGTTATCCACGATAACGAGTTATCCACAATGGTGACTTGTGCACAAGTGTGTAGAAAAGTGCATAAGATTGTGGATAACTTATGTGGATAAGTTAGGAATGCCGCGGTATTACTGGGTTTGTTGCAGTGGATAACTCGGGTGTATAACTGTTCCCTCGTTGTGGCGATGTGCGACAATCCAAAGTTATGCACGAGATATACACCGAGAAACGCCGCTTATCCACCACTTATCCACATGGTTTTCCACATTCGGTGGAAAACTACATGGGTGTAATTCATCCACAGGCTGTGGATAACGTAGTGGATAAGTCGTGGATAAGTGGTGGATAGCTGTGGATGAACAGGCCAAGGCACGAAAAAGGCCGGCCTCCGCATACGGGAGGTCGGCCTTTCTCATAAGAATTAAGGACAACCTAACGATAGAAAAACAATCTACCGATAGATAAGCGCAACGAGCCGGAACTCAGCGCCATCCCATCGTCATCAGGAATCCGATCATGATCAGGGCGAAGCCGATGCCGAGGTTCCACGCACCGATGTTCGGAATCGGCCAGGAGCCGGACGGGGAGAGGTAGTACACCACGCACCAAATCAGGCCGATGATCATAAACGCGCAGAACAGCGGCACGAACCAACGTGGGTTCGACTTGGTGCCCTTAATGGTTTCTTCAACACGCTTGGTGTTCTCCGCCTGACGGTTCATCATGCGCTGCATCTGCGGGGTCAGCGTGGCCTTATCGGCAGTGGCGTTGAGCACGGCCTGCACCTGCTCCATATTCACACCGTAAGCCGCGTCTTCCTCGGCAGAAGCGTTCTCTGCGTTCTGCTCGGTGTCTTTGTTGGCGGTCTCGTCAGCAGCGGTGCTGGATAAGGTCTCGTTCTGCCAGTCCTTCTGGTTGTTCGAGTCGGTTTCGTGCAGCTCTTCGTCAGCCATCAGCATAGTCTCCATTCAATAGGCTAAAAGTCATAATAGTGGCTACACTCGAAAGCGGCGACCAGAGTCGGCAAAAAGACAGGAAATTCATGGCCAGACATGTAGGTAAGCACGGTGCACGGCACTCCCTATGGGGTGGTGTCGCGGTATTCGTCGTCATTGCCTTGACCGGTTTTCTGCTGAGCACCAACGTGAGGGTCAATCGTACGGTTGCCGTCACCAACGATACGGCCGATCTGGTGGAGCAAGGCGTGGGCGAGGCCAACCAGCTGCAGCAGGACGTCAGCGATCTGACCGAACAGGTCGCCAATCTTACAGACGCGCTCAAGGCCGATGGCACCGACGGTACTGACAGCACGCAGAACCAAGGCAAGGACTCCAGCAATGTGGATTCCAGCCTGATGCTGCCCGCGCTCAGCGGCAGCGGCGTAACGGTAACGCTGGATGATTCTCCGTTATGGGAGAACGCCGTCAACAACAATGGCACGACCGCCAATATCAACGATTACGTGATCCACCAGCAGGACGTCGAATCGGTGGTGAATGCCTTGTGGGCCGGCGGTGCCGATGCGCTGACGATTATGGATCAGCGGGTGCTGTTCAATTCGGCGGTCATCTGTTCCGGCAACGTGCTGTCGTTGCACGGTAAGAAATACTCGCCGCCGTTCACCATTTCCGCGATTGGTGACCCGCAAAGACTTCGCGCAGCGTTGAACGACTCCGAAGCCATTACCATTCTTAAGCAATATGTGACCGCGTTTGGCATTGGCTACAAGGTGGAGAATGCCGAGGACCTTCAGTTCCCCGCTACCGCCGCCTTGCTGCAGCAGTTGAAATATGCCACGGTCGATACTTCAAAGACCACAGATGAGGAGCAGACTCAGCAATGAGACACGGCAGGCACAACAGCGGCGCACCGGCGCCCATTGATCTTGCGTCCGTGTCGGACGTGCAGCCCTTCCCCGAGGACGATGCCGCACGAATGGTGGCAGACCCGGCCAATGCCAGTAGGGCAAGGTCCCGTCGTGCCGCAGTACGCGGCGCGTCTTCGCCCAAGCGGAGCCCGGTCTGGCAAGCACTCGGCATCTGCGCCGAACTGCTGATTACCGCTGCCGTGATTTGCGCCCTGTACATCGTCTGGCAGATGTGGTGGACCGGTGTCGAGGCGGAGCGAGCCCAGAACGAAACCACCCAGTCCGTCGACTGGAGCGACCCCAGCAACAACGGGGAAACGGTCACCATCGCCAAAGCCCAGGAGGGCGATGCGCCGGTACAGCCGAAAGACGCGAAATATGGCGACTTGATTGCGCAGATCTACATTCCGCGCTTCGGCTCCCAATGGCACCGCAACATCGTGGAAGGCACCACGCTCGAGCAGCTCAATCGCCACGGTCTGGGCCATTACGACACCACCCAGATGCCGGGGCAGGTCGGCAACTTCGCCGTCGCCGGCCACCGCAACGGCTACGGGCAGCCGTTGGGCGATGTGGACAAGTTGCAGGAAGGCGATCCCATCATCGTTCGTACTAAGGATTACTGGTACGTCTACCACTACACCCGGTACGAGATTGTGCTGCCCACAGACGTGTATGTGACCGCCCCCAATCCGGAAGACTCCACTGCCAATCCCACCAAACGCATGATCACACTGACTACCTGTGAGCCGAAATACTCCACCCCCACCCATCGATGGATCAGCTATGGTGAGTTGACGTACTGGGCCAAAGTGTCTGATGGCGTGCCCAAAGAGCTGGCTACTACTGATTCGTCCGGTGCAGTGAAGTTCTCCACCAACGAAACCCCCTCGATCGCTTCCCGCATTGGCTCGCTGGACAAGGTGGTATTCGGCGCGCTGGTAGTGTGGCTGGTTCTGTTTATCGCCGCTGCGGTGGCATGGCGCTGGCCGGTGCTGCGCGAGATTCGCGCGGGTGAGCGTCGCCGTCCGGATGCCAGCATCTATGGCGGACTGTTGCGTCTGCAGCCCGGCGTGGCACCGATTCGATGGCTGCTGCTGGCTCTGCTGTTGTTCGCAGCCGCCGCGGCGCTGTTCCAGTGGGGATTCCCTTGGGCCGCCGCCAATATCCCATTCCTACAGCAGATGTCGAACTTCGTGGCAGTGAGCTGACGGCAGCCTAGTACTATGGCTTGCAGTACATGTCCCTCAAGGAGAGCCCTATGACCGATTCCGCGCATATTTTGGTGGTGGATAACTACGATTCCTTCGTCTACACGATCGTAGGCTATCTGCAAACCCTTGGCGCCACTGTTGATGTGGTGCGTAACGACGCTATCGACCCGGCCGCGCCGGGTGTACTGGACGGTTACGATGGCGTGCTGATTTCTCCCGGCCCTGGCGCTCCGGCCGAATCCGGTGCCAGTGAGGATATGATTCGCCTGTGCGCGGCCAGCGGCGTGCCGATGTTTGGTGTGTGCTTGGGCTTGCAGGCGCTCGCCGAGGTGTATGGCTGCACTGTGGACCATGCGCCCACCATCATGCATGGCAAGACCAGCTTGGTGGAACATATCGATGACGAGATTTTCGAGGGCGTGGCCAACCCCATGACCGCCACCCGCTACCATTCGTTGGCCGTCGAGCCCGATTCGGTGCCGGATACGCTGGTGGTTACCGCGTGGACGCAGGGCGACCACATTATTCAGGGCGTGCGTGTCAAGGGCAAGTCGATGTACGCCGTGCAATTCCATCCCGAATCCGTGATGACCCAGGACGGCTACCGTCTGCTGGCCAACTGGCTCAAGGTCTGCGGCCAAGACAACGCCGTGGCCAAGTCCGCCGGCCTTCAGCCCAAAGTCACGAAGTAGCTTTTCCGCGCGCGGCGACGCTTTCCCTGGATTGTTGCGCTGGGATAGCTCTTTATACAGCAAAGGGGAGGGGTGCAGAAGCCCCTCCCCTTTGTGTTGTGTGATTGCGTTGCGTGTTTACATTGCGCATGTGTTGCGCTATGTGCGTTGCGTATGCGCAACACACACGCCCGGCGCTGACTCACTCACGGGTTCCGCCCCCGTTGCCAGTGCCGTTGCCGTTGTTGGCACCGTTGCCGTTGCCACCGTCTCCGGTACCGGTGTTGCCTCCGGTGCTGCCGGCCTTCGTGGTAATGGTGACGGTCGATCCCGCATCTACCTGGCTGCCAGCGCCAGGATTGATGCTGACTACCACAGCGGTGCTGTCGGTTGGACCACTGGCCTGAGCCTTGAGGCCCACGGCCTTGAGCATGAGTTCGGCGGTGACGTAGCCAGTGCCAGCGGTGATATTCGGTACAGCGACCTTCTCCTTGCCCGTGGACACCCAAATGGTGATGGACCCGCCCTGTGCGATGGAAGAGCCCGAATCAGGGCTTACACGGGTAATCAGACCGGCCTCCACCGTATCGGAGCTCTCCTGCTCCACAGTGAAGCTGAACTTGCCCTCATACTGCTGTAGCACGCTGTCCTTCGACTGACCGACCAAATTGCTCGGTACGGTGGTCATGCCGGAAGAAACATATATGGTGATGGTGGTGCCCTTGGGGACCGACTGGCCGGCGGCAGGATCGGTTCTCGTCACCATATCCTTGGCGATGTCGGCGCTGTCTTCGGTTTTGACGGTGGCGTTCACCTTGAACCCGGCGCTTTCCAGAATGCTGCGCGCCTCTTCCTGGCTGCGCTCCTTGACATCCGGAACCTGAGTGGACTGCGGGCCTGCGGAGAACCACACCTTCACGGCGGATCCCTTGGCCACCTTGGAGCCGGCGTCCGGGCTCATCTTGGTGCAGGTGCCTTCCGGCTCGGTGGAGTCGGTGTCTTGCTTTTCGGTCATCTTCAAGCCCAATCTCTCAAGCTTGAGCTTGATGTTGTCCTTGGATGTGGAAGCGTTGCACACCTCAGGGATAGTGACGGTGTCTTCCGAGGACTTGTTGCCGGAGCCATTCATGGCGAACACGATGCCCACAATGACAAGCACTGCAACAATCGCCGCGATTACCGAACCGATGATGATCTTCTTGCGCTTCTTGGCCTTGGCCGCCGCCGCACGCTGCTGCGCACGGGACTGCAACGCCGCTGCATTGGCACCATTGGCCGGTGGAATCTGCTCGAACTGACCGGTCACCGGGTTGAATGCCTGGGTGGGTTGCTGATGCGGTTCCACCGGCGTGGTGGGCAAATCACGTTCGGCTTCCTTGCGGGCCTTCATATTCGACAGGTCCGTCAACGGGTTGAACGCGGCCGCCACCGGCACGCCGCCGTTCATGTAGGTCAGGATGTCGGTCTTGAATTCGGAGGCCGTGGCATAGCGATTCTGGCGGTCCTTGGCCATGGCCTTGGCGCAGATCGAATCCCACATCTTCGGCAGCCCCGGCACCACGGCAGATGGCGGCGTGGCGACTTCGGAAACATGCTGGTAGGCGATGGCCACGGCGGAATCGCCGGTAAACGGCGGGCGGCCGGTGAGCATCTCGTAGAGCACGCAGCCGGCGGAATACAGGTCGGAACGCATGTCGACGGTCTCGCCGCGCGCCTGCTCGGGAGAAAGGTACTGTGCGGTGCCCACCACGCCCTGCGACTGGGTCATGGTGGCTGCGGAATCGTCCAGAGCGCGGGCGATGCCGAAGTCCATGACCTTGACCACGCCCTGCTCGGAAATCATGATGTTGCCGGGCTTGATATCGCGGTGGATAATGCCCATGCGATGCGAATAGTCGAGCGCGTTAAGCACGCCCAACATCACCTGTTCGCAGTCGCGCTGGCTGAGTGCGCCGTTGAACTTGATGATGTCGCGCAGGGTTTGGCCCTTGACGTATTCCATGACGATGTACGGCAGACGCTCGGTATCACCGCTTTCGGAAGAAACCAGTTCTTCGCCCGAATCGTAGATGTTCACGATGTTCGGGTTGTTCATCTGGGCCACGGCGTGTGCTTCGCGGCGGAAACGGGCCAGGAAGATGTCGTCGTTGGCCAGATCGGCGCGCATGATTTTCACGGCCACGGTACGGCCCAGACGGGTGTCAAGAGCCACGTGGACCTCGGCCATGCCGCCACGACCGATGAGCTGGCCAAGCTGGTAGCGTCCGCCGGCCAATGCGGTGGGCATACTGGTGCTCATTGCTTATTCCCTCCCAATCTTGAGGCCGGGGCCTCCAAGACAATGCGTGGTGTGCTGGTCACTCGGCGCGGCAGTCGATTGCCGGACGTGGCCATGGTGGTGTCGGCCATTTCGGTCTGCTGATCCAGCAGACGGCGTTCGATGCGTGCCAGCGTACGGGACACCACCAGCGCGTCTTTCGGGCGATCCAACGGGTCCTTGGCCAGCATTGACATGACAAATTCGCGTAACTGGACGTCCACCGAGTCCGGCAGCGGAGGCACGGGATTGTTCACGTGCGCTGCGGCGATATCGACCGGAGTGGTGCCGGTGAACGGACGATGCCCGGCAAGGCCCTCGTACGCCACTACGCCCAGTGAATAGATGTCCGATTGCGGCGTGGCCTGCTGGCCCTGCGCCTGCTCGGGGGAGATGTATTGCGCGGTGCCCACCACCATGCCGTCCTGAGTGATCTGGCCTTGGCCGGTGGAGTAGCTCACGCCGAAATCGGTGATTTTCACTTCGCCGGTGTCGGAGACCATGATGTTGGCCGGCTTGACGTCACGATGAATCACGCCGTGCGAGTGGGCCACGAATAGGCCTCGCGCGGTCTGAATCAGAATGGGCAGCAGTTCGATGGGATCCATCGCGCCTTTGCTGTGGAACAGATCCGCCAACGATTTCGAGGGGACGTATTCCATAATCAGAAAGCCGATGCCGTCATGCTCGTAGTATTCGAACAACGCAGCGATATTCGGGTGCGCCAGATTGGCGGAATTATGGGCTTCGGCACGCAGGCGGCGCAGCTTGGCCTCGGCGTTGGTCACGTCCGAGCGCAGCGCCTTGATGGCCACTTCACGGCCGAGCTGAATATCGTAGCCTTTCCATACCTCGCCCATACCGCCTTGCGCAAGACGCGAATCAAGACGATATCGGCGGTGAATAAGCTGTCCTTCGATAAGTTTCACTGCTGCAAAGCCTCCTGCATCATCGCGCGCATGATCGGGCCAGCGGCGAGCGAACCGTATACATCTGTGTTATGCACCAACACCGCGACGGCGATTTGCGGATCGTCCGCCGGCGCGAAACCGATCACCCAGCCGTCGATGGCAGAGTTGTCGGTACCGATTTGTGCGGTACCGGTTTTGGCCGCCACCTTGATGCCGTCGATGGCCAGCTGCGGATTGGCCTCGGTCACCACGCTTTCCATCATCGTGGTGAGCTTGTCTGCGGAATCCTTGCTGAACGCATTGGCCATGGTTTGCGGTTTGGTCTGCGAAAGTACGGTGAGATCGGCGGCGCGCACACGATCGACCAGCGTGGGCTGCATCAGTTTGCCATTGTTGGCGATTGCCTGCGCGACCATCGCCATCTGCAACGGCGTGGCCGTGGTGTCGCCTTGGCCGATGGACGCCAGTGCAAGCTTGTCGTCGGCCGGATCAGAGGGGAATGTGGACGCGGTGGCTGTCATCGGGGTGCCCGTGGATTCGGTGCCGTCAATGGTGATGGTGCTGCCGAACCCGAGCTTGGTGGCTATGTCCGAAACCTTGCTCGCGCCGAGTTTCACGCCAAGCTGGGCGAACGCGGTATTGGACGACCATGCGACGGCCTCTTGCAGGGAGATCTGCCCGTTGACGCCATCGGCCTGTGCCTCGGCGTTCGGCAACTGTGTGGCGGTTCCCGGCAAGGTATAGCTGGAGCCCGCAGGAATCTTCGTGTCCGTCTGATAATCGCCGGTTTCCAGCGCAGCCGAGGCGACGATGGTCTTGAACGTGGACCCTGGTGGGTACAGCTGCGAGGTGGCGCGGTTGATTAGTGGGCTATTTTGGCCCGCAGAAAGTTCGTTGTAGGCCTGAGACGCGGCTTTGGTGTCATGGGTCGCCAGTTTGTTCGGATCATAACTGGGCGTGCTCACCATGGCGAGGATACGACCGGTGCTGACTTCGATGGCCACCGCCGCACCATCGCGCATACCGAGCTGATCGTAGGCAACCTGCTGCAGCTTGGGGTCGATGGAGGTTTCGATGGACGCGCCCTGATCCGTAGTGCCGGTGAGCATGGCCTTGGCCCGCTGCCAGATCAATGAATCGGCCTCACCGTTGAGCAGCATGCTGCGGGAGGCTTCCAGGCCGCGATCGGCGGTCTGGTTGATGGAGAAGAAGCCGGTGACCGGAGCATACAGCGGACCGTTGGAATAGGTACGCAGGTATTTGAATGCGTCGTTGACCGGCTCGGATTTGGCCATGACTGTGCCGTCCGAGGCCAGGATGGCACCTCGGTAGATACCGAGCTGGTGGTACAGCGAACGGGCATTGCGCGGATCGTTGTTCAGCGCGTTGGCCCGTACCGCCATGATGATGGTGGACGACAGGCCGAGAATCACGAACAGCGCGACCACGGCGGTGAAAAGCTGACGAAGATATTTGTTCATACGCGAGTGCCTCCGTTAACGGGAGGAAGCGGGGGAATCGTGCCGGTAGGCGTGTACGGTTCATCGGCATCGGCATACGACGGAGTGGTGGTGTCCACAATGGGGTCGTCAAACGATTCCGACTCGGACTGCGACGCCGTAGCCGACGCGCTGCGAGGCTGAACGATCGGCTCAGTGGCGCGGGACCGGGCCTCAAGTTCCTTGTTGCGCAGCACGGCCAAAGCCTCGTACTGGAACGTATCCGAGGTCAGCTCCGGCTCGGGCGCATTGGCCGAGTTCGAGATGATGATGAGCAGGGTCGCGAGAATATAGTTGGCGATCAGACTGGAGCCGCCGGCCGCCATATAGGGCAGGGTCAGACCGGTCAGAGGAATCACCAGCGTGATGCCACCGACCACGGTGAACACCTGGAAGGCCATGGTGAACACCAGTCCGGAAGCGAGCAGCTTGCCGAAGCCATCCTTGATTTTCATGGCGGTGATAAAGCCGGAGGCAATGATGAGCAGGTAGAGCATCAAAATGGCCAGAACGCCCATCAGACCGAGTTCCTCGCCCAGAGAGGCGTAGATGAAATCGGAGTTCGCAAACGTAACGAGCGAAGGATGGCCTTGGCCGAGACCGGTGCCGAGCACGCCGCCTGATGCCAGGCCGAAAATGCCGGTGACCAGCTGCCAGGAGCCGCCGGGGGTCTTGTTGTATTGCTCATTGCTGAACGGGTGCAGCCAGGCATCGACTCGCTGACCCACGTGGCTGAACATGCCTGCGGCCAGCACGGCACCCGCAGCGAACGCGATCAGACCGATGATGATCCAGCTTTTACGGCCGGTGGCCGTGTACAGCATGGCCACGAACATGGCGAAGAACATAAGCGAGGTGCCCAGATCATGCTGCATGATGAGCACGCCCATCGAGGCGATCCACACCACGATGATCGGGCCGAGATCCTTGATACGTGGCAGCTGCAGACCGAGCATCTTCTTACCGCCCACGGCCAGCTGGTCGCGATGGTCGAACAGGTAGGCGGCGAAGAAGAACGCAAGGAACAGCTTGGCGAACTCGCTCGGCTGGAACTGGCCCAGTCCCGGAATCTTGATCCAAATGCGCGCGCCGTTCACTTCTTGACCGACAAACGGCAGCATCGGGGCGAGCAGCAGCACTAGGCCCACCACCATCGACACGTAGGAGAAGCGCCGCAGCACGCGGTAGTCCTTCAGGAAGATGATGAGCAGCGCGGAAAGCACGATGGCGATGCACAGCCAGATCAGCTGACGTTGGGCAACCGCCCAACCTTCGCTCTGGTCGATGCGGGCGATCATGGTCACGCCGGTGGCGGTCAGCAGTAGCACGCAAGGCAGAATCGACAGGCTGGCGTACGGCTGGAAGCGCACAATCAGCCCCCACAGCACCAGAAACAGCACTACGACCAATGCCAGCATGCCGGCGTACTGCATAGGGAATTCGCCGGCGGTACGCTGGAACATCTGGATGAACGCCAACGCACTGATTGCCATGGCAATCAGCAACAAAGAAATCTGACGTAGACGGGTAGCGATCATTGAGAATCTCCCGTGGCCGCGTTGTCGGCCGCTCCGATACCGGATTTATCCGAGGAATCGGATGAGCTTGACGAACCGGACTTGTCTGACGAGGAGCCGGACTGGCTGGACGAATCCTTGGCGCTGTCCTTGGAATCGCTCTGGGAACTGTCTTTGGAACTGTCCGGGGAATTGGACGCCTCGGCCTTCTTGGCGGCGTCGGCTTCCTGCTGCTTGGCCAGTTTGCGCATTTCGGTGCGGATAATACCCACATGCGACTGCGCTTCGTCCAACGAACCGACTGTGATGCCTTGGCTCAGCTGGTCACGCCATGTCTGAGGCAGGTCCGCGGTGGCGATATTGGTGGTCTGTACCTCGTGAGAAAGCTCAAGTCCAAAGAGATTGGTCGGCACGCCACGATAAATGGCCACGGTGCCGTTGCTATCTCCCACGTAGTAGTGCGTCTGGCTCCACGTGTACGTGCCCCAGCCAGCGCCGGCCAATGCCAGCACGGCAAGAATGCAGGTAATAATCACCGCAAGCTTATTGCGGCGCTTCTTGGTGCGCGTGGCCTTCTTCTGCTCGACCTGCTCATCGCGGATGGCTTTGGCCACATCCGGGTCGTTGGGGTCGGCGGACAGGCGCCCATCCGGCTTTTGCACCACCGGAATCTCACCGGTATCGGGATTGGCTCGCTCACCGGTCTCCTCGCGGACGGTGGACGGCTGCACCACGCGTGTGGACGACGGTTCGACCGTGGTTTGCGCGGTCTCCGCCTCGTGCGCGCTGGCAGGCTGAATCAATGCTGCGGCGCGCTGGGCGGGGGAATCATCCTCACGCAGCGCGGGCGCGGTAGCCACCGGCTCGTTGACGATGTCGGCAATCGGCTCAAGATTACGGCTGGCGGCACCGCCGACCAACGGCGTTTGGTGCGGCAGATCGAACGCATCGGCATCCAACGCCAACGTGGCATCCGCAATAACGGCCGTGACATTATCGGTGCTGCCCGCCCGCAGTGCCATCTGCACCAGACGCTGCGCGCATTCGCCCTGATCGGACAGCGTGGTCATCGTCTCTTCGATGGTGGAATCTTCCAGCACACCGCACAGGCCGTCCGAGCACAGCAGCCAACGGTCGGCGGGGTGGGCTCGGCGAACCGAAATATCCGGGCGCGGGTCAATGTCAAAATCGCCAAGCACGCGCATCACGACGTTGCGCTGCGGGTGGTTCTTGGCTTCGGACGGGGTGATACGACCGGTGTTGATGAGGTGCTGCACGTAGCTGTGGTCGCACGTGATGCGGCTCAGGCGTCCGTCGCGCAGCAGGTAGGCGCGCGAATCGCCGATATGGGCGATGACCCAGTAGCCGGCCACCAATGCCACTGCGGTAACGGTGGTGCCCATGCCGGCAAGCTTGCGTTCGCGCTTGGCCTTGCCGACGATGGCGTCATGCGCGGCCATAACGGAGGTTTCCATCATGCGGGAGATCGTCTCGACGTTGCCACCGGTGTCGTCCTGCTCGATGTGGGCCAGTGACCGGATGGCGATGGAGGATGCCGTATCGCCGCCGGCGTGACCGCCCATGCCGTCGCACATGGCGATGAGATGCTCGCCGGCGAAGGAGGAATCCTGATTGTTCGCGCGCACGGTGCCCACATCGGACACCGTGGTGGAATACAGGAACAGCGGTTGTGAAGCGGCGGATTTTGGCATGCGGCTACCTCAGTTCGAAGGTGGTGGCGCCGATGCGCACAGGAATACGAGCGGGCAGAATGGTGGGGCGGTTGATGCGCTGCTGGTTGACCACGGTGCCATTGGTGGAGTTTAGGTCTTCAATGGCCCACTGCCCGGAGCGCGTGTCACGGTAGACACGGGCATGGTGGGAAGACACGAATTCGTCATCGAGCACCACGGTATTCGAGGCGGCGCGGCCAAGCGTGATGTCGGCTTCGGCCAGCGGCACGGAGCTGCCGGCAAGCGGACCATCGATGATGACCAACAGGGTAGGCTGCGCCGAGGCGGCGGACGACGCGGAAGCGCTGGGCTGGCGATGCGGGCGCGGCGCAGCTGCCTGCGGCGTTTCGGCCTTGGCCTTATGCGCTTCACGCTCACGGCGGCGACGACGCGCGCGCGAAGGTCGCGGACTGAACGTCTCGATGTCCTTGCGCAGCGAACGTACGGCCAGCCAGATGAATATCCACAGCAGGATCAGGAATCCATACTTGAGCAGGGCGAATGTCAGTTCGGTCATAAGTGGACGACTTTCGGGCGTGTGCTCGACTACTCCTGGGCTTGGGCGGAGGCCCAGTACAGGATGCGGGTACGGCCGATGGTGATGGTGTTGCCGTCGAGCAGCGTGGCGGCGGGCACTTGGTGGCCCTCCACGTACGTGCCGTTGGTCGAACCCAGGTCGCGGGCGATCACGCCGTTATCCGTGATGTCGATTTCCAGGTGCTTGCGGGAGATGCCCGGATCGTCGATGACGATATCGCAACCGGAACCGCGGCCGATTACCGTCTTGTCTTTGGTGAGCAGGTACTGGTTGCCGTTCACCTCGAGCACCGGGCTATCCTCGGTCTGCGCATCGGTGGTGACCGGCACGGCATTGCCCTGCACGGATTCGGAGGTGAGGTTGAAGTTGCCCTTGGACAGGTCAAGGTCTTCCTCGAAGATCACGATCACCGGGCCCACGAAGGCGTAATGCTGGCTCTTCGCGTACTCGGTGAGGTTATCGGCCAGTTCGTTGGCCAGGGTCTCGCTACCCCATGCCTCGATACGGTCGAAGTCAGGAGTACTGAGCTTGAAACGGTATTCATTCGGGGCCACCGTGCGGTCACGGCCCACGGGCATGGCCTCGGCGTCAATCTCGCGCTCCAAGGCGCTGGAAAGATCGACAGGCTGCAGATCTTTGGAGCCAAACTTGGCGAATACTCCGTTGACTGCACCCTCCACGCTTTTTTCAAAACGGTCGAGAACGCTCATAGTCCTCCCTTTCTAATCTTCACCCATCCTACGCGGTGATGGGAATATGAGGCAAAAAACCGGTCTTTCACATGACGATGGGTGCAAAATATCCAAAAATTCAGGGCGGAAATGGGTGCGGCATCCCACCCGAGGTGCTTTACCGGTGGAGCACCTCGGGTGGGATGCGCGTGTTATCGATCTGTCAGGCCAGCGCGTCGCGCAGGAAATCGCGCTGGAGAGTGAGCAGGTTTTCGGCCACGGTCTCGTCGTTGGTCATATGGGTGATGCCCGTCAACGGTAGGAAGGTGTGCGGGCGACCCGCCGCCATCAGGGCTTGCGAGAGGCGCAGGCTGTGGGCGATGGTGACGTTGTCGTCGGCGAAACCGTGGATCAGCATAAGCGGGCGCTCGAGTTTCGGTGCGTCCTGCACGATGCCGTTGCGGTAGTAGACATCCGGGTCGAGGCCCAGATAGCGCTCGGTGTAGTGCGTGTCGTACAGCGTCCAGTCGGTGGGCGGGGCGCCGGCGCATGCGGCCTTGAACACGTTCGGCGCGTCCAGCACGGCCAGTGCGGACAAGAAGCCGCCGTACGACCAGCCGATCATGCACACCTTGTCGAGGTCCGGCATGGGAATCGCCTCCCGCTGGCGGGAGGTGGCGCGAAGCGCCGGTGGGTGGTTCTCGGCGTCTGCCTGATCGCCCGCAGCCAGCTGTGCCGCACGTGATTCCGCATCGGCGTTGAGCCGGGCGACGGCCTCGAGCAGGGCGTTGACGGCTTCAATCTGGTCGGCCAGCGTTACGTCCTTCATATCCTCGAAGATCTCGCGGTCCCATGCCGGGCCGCGGCCGGTGGTGCCACGGCCGTCTGCCGTGACCACCAGGAAGCCTTGGTCGGCCCACCACTGGCCCTCCCAGTAGAAGGACTGCGAGGCGATGACCTGCTGGAAGCCGGGCCCGCCGTACGGCTTCATCAGCACCGGCAGCTTCTCGGCGTGCGCGTACGGGCTTTCCGGGCTCGGCGCGATGATCGCCGTGTACAGCTGGTGCTCGCCCAGTCGCGTAAATGTGACGTTCGGTGTAAAGCCGGGTTCGGCCGCCGTGGACGCGATAGTGGCGCTCTGTTCTCCCAGAATATGCCGCATCTGGGCGCGGGCGGAACGCATATCGCGGCCGGAGACCACGATGCCGCGCTCGCCGCGCGAGGCGGTCCACTGGCCGGGATCGGTCGTGACCGGCGTGATCGTGCCGTTGTAATCGATACTCACCACGTCGAAACTGCGGGCGTCGTGGTCACCGAATACGGACTCGGTGGCGGCCGCATCGACCCAGGCGTCCGGCACCTCAGGCGCGATTTCGGGCGCGCGCTGCACCACGGCCAGCACATCCTCGTCGGTCACGGCGAGCACCGTGCGCACGTTCCAGCCAGCCGGCGTGAACGGGCGGCCGTCTACCGTCAGACGGTTGGTGTCCGTGGCCATATCGTTGAGCGAGCACACCAGACGACCATCCGGCGTGTAGGCGGGCGTGCCGTGAACCAAGTCGATCCACTGCTCGTTCGCGTGCTCCTCAAGCACACGCGTGGCACCCAGCGCGGCCCCATCCGCCGCGACCGCCACCTCAAGCACCTGATCGCGGGTCTGACGGCGGTTCTGCACCAGCACCAGCGGATCGTGGCCGCGACGCCAGTTCACGGCGGTCACATACTCGTACGCCTCACGATCCCAATCCACATCGGCGTTGCCGGTGATGCCTGCGTACCGGTCGTTCTCATCGAACGCCAGCGTGATCACGGTCAGGTACACGTCGGCATTGCGGGTCAGCGCGCGCGGGTAACGGCGGCCGGCGGCCGGCTTCTCGGGGTCGGCCGGATCGCTGATGTGCCAGGTCGGCTCGTCGGCGGTGTCGAAGGACTCGAACAGCACGTGCTGCGAATCCGGGGCCCACCAGAAGCCGTCGTACCGGTCCATCTCCTCGCCGGCCACGAACTCGGCCAGACCGATTTTCCACGTGTTTTCGGCCGGATTGCCGTCCTCATCCTCCACGCTCACGCCGTAGACGGCGGTGATGCGGTCACCTAGCTCGCCGCCGATATCGACCAGCATCAGGTAGCTGCCCGTGGTGTACAGCACATGTTCGCCATCCGGGGCGATGCGCGGGTTCAGCACCGGCGTGTACATCGCCGGGTCCTCATCGAGCCATTCGCCGGCCAGTTCACGGGTGTGCGGCTCGGGTGCGCCGGTCTCGCCATTCCAATCGATGTCGGTCAGGAACAGGCGGCCGTTGATGGTGAACACGATGCGATTGCCGTCGTCATCTGCGGAGTATCCGACGATGCCGGTGCCGCCTTCGCGCGCACGCTCGCGCCGGGCCTTCTCCTCGGCCGGCACGTCCTCGCTGTCGGCGGTTGCGCCCAGCAGTTCGCGCGGGCCGGCCAGCTTGGTCTCATGGTGTTCGCCGGACTCGTCGAACCAGCTCAGCCACAGTGCGGTCACCAGATCCTCGGGGCCGTCGGAGCGCAGGAACAGGGCCCGCGAGCCGTCGCCCAAGGTCTGTGCGGAGCGCGGCGCGCCGTAGCCGAACCGCAGCGTGCGCGCCCTGAGGCGCGGAAAATGCTTGATTGCGTCATTGACATCATTGGTTTCGCTCATACCTCACAACCTACGCGCCTGTGCGGTCAGTGGCGCGCAGGCTTGCGACGCATTCCCGGGATTGTGTCGTGGGTGTGGGTGCGAGGTGTGGGCGTGAGGCTTGTCCTAAGATGAGAGCCATGCAGGTGACGATGATCGACGAAAACAAGTACGCCGAAACGATGACCGACGTGGTGCTGCCCGCGCTCGAACAATGCCGCGAGGAGGGCTGGTTCGATTCGTCCGCCGCCGAACGTTCGGCCGGGATCGAGCCGCTGTCCGGCATTATGGACACCGGCGGCCGCTCGGGCCAGCTGCACTACCTGTGCTACGACTCCGCCAAATTCGACGCGATTCGCGAGCAAGGTGCCACCGCCACCTTCCGCGGGGCCGTCGTCATCAGCCACGGCTTCACCGAGTTCGCCGAGAAATACGACGAGCTCGTCTGGTATTTTCTGCTCGCCGGCTACTCGGTGTGTGTGCTCGAGCATCGCGGCCACGGCAAGTCCGCGCGCGATGTGGACGATCGCTGCATGGTGTGGATTGATGACTGGCAGCGCTACGTGGCCGATCTGGCCGGCTTTGCCGAAACCATCGGTCAGCAGTACGCAGCCGGTATGCCGCTGAACCTGTTCTGCCATTCGATGGGCGGCGGCATCGGCGCGGCCATGTTGGAGCGATACCCCACCCTGTTCGACAAAGCGGTGCTCTCCGCCCCGATGATCGCCCCCGCCACCGGCATGCCGCTGGGCGTGGCCCGTGTGCTGGTCGGCGCGCTGTGCGGACTCGGCTTCGGCAAGAAGCGCGTGTTCGGGCAGTCGGGCTTCACGCCGGAATTCTCGATGGAAGGCAACGAGGGCGCTTCCGAAGCGCGTGAACGCTGGTACTTCAAGCTGCGTTGCGAGAACCACGAATACCAGACCTACTGCGCGGCGTTCGAATGGGTGCGCCAAGCGTTGAAGCTCAACCGGGCCATACTGAACCCGTCCGCCTGCGCCGAAGTGGAGACGCCGGTGCTGCTCTTCCAGTCCGGACGCGACATCTGGGTACTCAATAAGCCGCAGAATCACTTCGTCCAACTGGTCAGGGACGGCGGCGGCGAGGCGAACATCGTGCACTTCCCCGAATCGCGCCACGAAATCTTCTCCATGCCCAACAGCACCTACAAGCCCTACCTCGAAAAGATCCTTGGCTTCTACGACGACCCCATGATTGCCAGCGCCGCGTACTGATGTAGCTCTTCACCCATTGCTCACCGTGCGGTCACCTTGTGGCCCGGCCCGCTTTAGATGGCGGGAGAACCATGGAATTATGGGCATAATCCTATGCTTTCAACGCCGACTAACCTGACAGACGGCGGGAAACATAGCCAATGCAAATGCCGAGTAGGGATTTACCCTACCCGGCATTTTGCTGTTTCACCCACCAAACCCCGCCCTGTTCGCGCGCCGGTCGCGTGCCGTTCTGCCGCTGTACACATCCGATGAGTAGAGTGACTTCGAAACGAGGCGAGAGAGGCGGACATATGGCGAACGGCGCACAGAACGCAAGCGGCACACCGGCACCGGCGGCAAGCCATTCCGGCGGCCACGTCGTATCCGCGCGCGCCACGACCATCGGCCTGATGGCAATCCTGCTGTGGAGCTTCATGGCCGGCACCGTGCGCATCGTCTCCGAAAACTTCGGCGCCGCGCTTGGCTCGGCCCTGATTTACACGGTCGGCGGCATCCTGCTGCTGATGTTCCGGCGCCCGGCCCCGATTCGCGAGTTCCCCAAGAAATACCTGATTATCGGCGGCCTGTTGTTCGTATTTTACGAATCATCGATATCCCTCTCGCTGGGTCTGGCCTCTACCGACGCATCCTCGGTGGAAGTGAGCCTGGTCAACTATCTGTGGCCCACGATGATGGTGCTGCTGTCGGCGGGCGTATCCCATCGCAAGCACGCGGTCGTCAAGGTGCTGCCGGGCGCGATCGTGGCCACTGCCGGCGTGGTGCTGGCGGTCGGCGGTAATTCCGGGCTCGACTGGCATGCGGCCGTGCAGCATATCGCCGCCAACCCTTTGTCCTATGCGCTAGCGTTCGTGGGCGCGCTCGCTTGGTCGGTGTACGCGGTGTTCACGCCAGCCATGAGTCATGGGGTGGACGGCACTTCATTGTTCTTCCCCTGCGCGGCCGTGGCGTTGTGGATTATCCACTTCGCGTCCGGGCAGGGGTGGCCGGCCGAGCCGCCGAGTCTGGTCGCATGGCTGTTTGTGTTGATTGCCGCGGCGGCGATTGGCGGTGGTTATGCCTGCTGGGGCTATGGCATTCTGCATGGGTCTATGGAGCGGCTGGCTATTGCGTCCTATGCCACGCCGGTGCTGTCCACCGGGGCCAGTGCGGTGCTGCCGGGTTTGGCGCTGTCGCTGTCGTTTTGGTGTGGCGCGCTGCTGGTGGCCGCCGGATCGGTGCTCAATTACTTGGTCAGTGCGCGCAAATAGCGGGGTGGCTTTGCTCATGGGGCGGTGAAATCCCCATGGGGCGGTAAAACCTTCATGGGGCGGTATCCCAAAATGGCTTTATTCTGCCGTTTCACAATTTCTTCAAACCGCCCCATGGGCCTTTTACCGCCCCATGGATAAAATACCGCCCGATGGGCAGCAGCAACTTACTCGCCGCGGCGCTCGGACGGGCGGCGAATCGGGTCAAGCAGCGTATTCGGATCGGAGATGCCGAACATGCTGCGCCCGCCGGTGGATTCAGGGTGCTTGGCGAGAACGGCCAGCGAAATCGCCCCCGGAATCATAATGATCACCAAAAGGGCCGCCAACCCCCAGTTCACGAAGAATCCGAGCCCCAGTACGATGGCCACCACAACCACCACCGTGACGATAATCGTCAACAGTGCTCGACGTGGGTTGGTTTCCCTGGCCCAAGAGGTGCTGGCTGCGGGTTTGCTGTTGAACTGGCCGCGGCGTTTGTGGCTGTTGTGCCATCAGCCGTGCCGGTCGTGGGCCTTGCCGCCGCGCTCGTCGCGGGGTCAGTGTTGGATGGTATCACGGTCGGTACGCCGGTTCCCTTGCCGCCGCGCTCGTCGCGGGGTCAGTAGGGGCGTCAGACACGTTATCGGCGGCATTGCCGGTCGCTGCTGGACGTTGTTCGTTTGCGTGAGTCATATCCACCAACATATTCCCTGCTTCCGGCTGAAGCTGGGACAAGCCTGCGCACCGCTAATCCAGCGCCGACACTGGCCTTGAGCTGCGGACGTCCAGGCCGGATGTGAACAGGCGCTGAACGGAGTCTGGGGAAACCATGAGAACTTGCGACAATTTTTGTGAAATTGGGTGACGCTCTATGAATCGCGCGCTAGTGTTGCGTGAGCTTACAAGGCGAGGAGCCTGGAGCGCGGGGGGTGAAGGATGAAGAACTCCGTTTGGAAAACGTTCATGGAATTGTCGCTGGTCCGCGGAATCGTGCCGTGGACCGTGTTCGGACTGACCGCGATCGCGGCAATCATACTGATTATTGGGCTGGCATTGAGCAAGAAGCGCGGCCCGGCAGCAGACGGCCTGGCACTGGGCGGCCTGACACCGGACGGCGAATCGTCGGCCCAATCGCCCGTCGACCCAGATGACCAGCCGGCCAACCAGCCTACGAACGCGGCTGCTACGGCGTCATCCACAGCTTCGACGGAAGAGACGTTTATTTCCCATGGCCTGCGTGCGCCGCAACGTCGTCACTTGCATCCGCTGGTCGCCTCACTGGTTGCCGCCGCGCTCGCCGGCGCGGGCGGACTACTGGCCACATGGCTGATGTCCGACGTGTTCATGGTGTTCGGTGTATCGCTGGGCTGGCCGGTGATCCTCACCGTCGCGGGAGGCTTCGCGGGCCTCGGCTTCGGGCTGGCCGCCGCCGTGACGTTGCGGAGGGCTCGTCGTGCGCTGGCCGTCGTGCTGGTGCCGCTGGTGCTGGCGTCCACCGCGCTCGGCGTGGACTCGATCTACGGCGAATACCAGACCATCGGCGATCTCGTCGGTTATATGCCATACCCCCCGCTCGGTTCGGTCACCGTGCGCAAAGCCTCGATGAGCGTCGGCGAGTGGCGCGACAAGGCGCGCAAGGACGCTCTGCCATCCATGCCCGACTCGGGCAGGGTATTCGCCGTCAGCATCCCGAACACCGAATCCAAGTTCAAGGCGCGCAAGGCGATGGTCTACCTGCCGCCCGCCGCGCTGTCCGACCGCCCGCCGGCCCTGCCGGTGATGGAGCTGCTCGCCGGTCAGCCGGGCAGTCCCGGTCGCCTCATCGACGCCGGCAACATCGCCGCCACGATGAACGCTTACGCCGCCGAACATGACGGGCTGGCGCCGATCGTGCTCGCACCCGACCAGAACGGTTCGGCCACGCACAACAGCCTGTGTGCCGACACCACCCGAGGCAACGCCGAAACCTACCTCACCAAGGACGTGGTGAACTGGGCCACAACGACGCTGCCGGCGGCCAAGTCGGCCCGTATGTGGGCGATGGGCGGGTTCTCGCAAGGCGGCACCTGCACCACGCAGCTGGTGCCGCGTCACCCCGACATCTACGGCGCGATGCTGCCGGTGGATGGCGAGCTTGAGCCGGCCGATGGCAGCGTCGAGACGATGGTCCGGCGATATTTCGCCGGCGACCGCAAGGCCTACGACGGGCAGGTGCCGGTCAACGCCATCGCCGCCACCGGCACGGCCGACCAGGCGCTGTTCGCCGGCGCCGGCAAAGGGGATCGGAAGTCGGTCGCCAACATGCGCACCATCGCCGCGGCCGCCCGCGCGGCCGGCATGGAGACCACCGAACTGGTCGTGCCCGGCGCCGACCATGACTGGCATGCGGTGCAGGCGGTCTGGAACCCCGGTCTCGACTGGTTCGGCGCGCGAACCGGGCTGGGCGAAATGACGAAATCGTTGGAGGAATACCCACAAGTGGAGGTGTTGCAATGAGCGAAGAACAACAGCATGGGAACGCGCGGCCGGCGGCCATGCCGCAGACTCGGCGGCCCCTGCGGGACGCGGAACCCTCGCGGACGAAGCCCACCACGACCTCCCGAGCCACCAAACCGCATACGGCAAGGTCCAGCCATGCGGCGGAAAGCTGGCGTGAACTGGCCGGCGACGCGCGACAGTGGGCGGACGACCACCGGTTGGCCGTCACCGCCACGGCGGCGCTGGTGACGCTGAATTTGGCGACGTGGCTGGTGGCCGCGATGGCCGGATTCGCGTTTCCGCTGCGGCTCAGCACCAGCATGGCCGCATTCAACGCCGGCAAACTCATCTGCTCGCTGTTCCTGGCGCGCGGCGTCATCCAGCTCATTCTTGATGCCGTCCTGTGGCTCGTCATGCTGTCGATAGCCGAACCATGGCTCGGCCGTGTGCGCACCGTCATCACCGCGCTCGCCTGCGCGGCCGGCGGCGTGCTGGCGGGCCTGACCCTGTGCGCGGCGGCCGGATGGATGTTCCAGGACTCCCTGTTCGTCTCCCGCATGCGGTTCGCATTGAGCCCACTGGTGTTGCCGGTCGGCGCGCTCATGGCGGCCAGCGCGTTCTGCAGCCACCTATGGCGCAGGCGCATCCGACTCGTCGGCTATGTGGCGATCCTGGTCACGTTGCTCTACAGCGGCAACCCCAGCGGCTACTGCATCCTCGCCGCCGCGCTGATCGGCCATGCCGCCGGCCGTGTGATGGCCGGGCCGCCCGCGCACGTCGAAGCCGAATGGCACTGGCTGCGCAGCACCTCCTTCGAGGCGCGGCGCATGTTCGCGGCCATCGCCGTGGTACTGGCCCTGGGGCCGGTCATCGCCATCACCTCCCATAACCATGCGGGCCTGCTCAGCACGATCGGCCTGCTCATGAGCCCGGTTTCTGTCGACAACGGCATGCTGGCCAAATGCCTGGCTGGTGACACGCACAGCGGATGCTTCCTGCAGTTCGATCTGCTGCGGGCCTCGATGCGCGGCGCGGTGCTGCGCTCGCTGCTGCCCATCGCCGTGACCTTGGTGCTGGCGTGGGGCCTGTATCGCGGACGTCGGTTCGCGGCCATCTGCACCGTGGCCATCAACCTGTTCACGGTGGCCATCGCCGTCGCCTACTATCTGGTCGTGCCGCTGAGCTTCGCGCCGGACGGCATGGCCTCCCTGCTGCAGCACGGCGCGATCGTGGCCTGCGTGGCGAACGTCCTGCCCCCGCTGCTGTTCGCCATCGCCCTGCTGGCGGCGATGAAACACTTCCCGATCCGCATCGGCCGGCGCAGGCTGGTCGGCGGCATCGGCGCCATCGTGCTGGCCTGGCTGGCGTGCGCCGCCATATACCTGATATACGGCATCGCCCAACCCGCCACCTTCTCGCCACGCGCCACCGCCTCGTCGCTGCTGGCCGAACTGCCGGGGCGGTTCCTACCCATCGGCTTCCTGAGCCATATGAAACTGTCGTTCGTGCCGCGCACCCCGATGGCCTCGATCGTGTATCAGGGCGCCGGCCTGGTGTTCTGGATCGTGGTGCTGGCCGTGGTGATCCACTGGATGGGCGACGTGAGCGAATCGAACGAGCGGGCCCGGGCGCGCGCCGAACGTCTGGTCGAAACCGGCGGCGAATCGATGAGCTTCATGACCACGTGGGAAGGCAACAGCTACTGGCTGTCCCCCACGGGCAGATCGGCCGTGGCGTATCGCGTGCTCAACGGCATCGCCCTGACCTGCACCGGACCGTTCGGCGATCCGGCGGAATGGATGGACGATCTGAACGGTTTCGCCCAGCACTGTGCGGAACGTTTGCTGTCGCCGGTGTTCTACAGCGTGCATCGGGAACAGCGCGACGCGTTGCTGGAAGCCGGCTGGAACTCCATCGAGGTCGGCAGCGAAATGGTTGTGGACCCGCGCGGCTGGAAGACGACCGGCAAGAAATGGCAGGACGTGCGCACCGCCATCAACAAGGCCAAGCGCGACGGCGTGACCGACGTGCAGTCCACGTTCCTGGAAGCGTCGCTCGATGTGCGCGAGCAGATCGAGGACATCTCCGAGGAATGGGCGCGGCTCAAGGCGCTGCCGGAAATGAAGTTCACGCTCGGCGGCGTCGAGGAACTGCGCGACCCGCGCGTGCGGCTGCTGTACGCCATCGACGCGGACGGGCGCGTGCTGGGCGTCACCAGCTGGCTGCCCACCTGGCGCGACGGGCGTATCGTCGGCTGGACGTTGGATTTCATGCGCCATCGCACCGACAGCCCCAACGGCATCATGGAGTTCCTGATCGCGCGCATGGCCGAGCGGCTGCGTGACGAGGGACTTGCGGATTCGGATCACGCCGTGGAATTCATGAGCTTGTCCGCGGCGCCGTTGGCCGGCATGAACCCCGAGCGAGACAATGCCCAGGAAGGCGGGGTGCCGGCCGGCGAAGGCACGCAGGTGCTCCAACACGCGCTGCAGATTGTGGCCGACTGGATGGAACCCGCCTACGGCTTCCACTCGCTGTTCAACTTCAAGCACAAGTTCCAGCCCACCGAGGTGCCGGTCTACGTGTGCTACCCGGACCCGGCGGCGTTGCCACAGATCGGGCTCGCGGTGGTGCGCGCCTACGTGCCCAGCGTGACGCCCGCCGAAGTAGCCGGCATGCTCAGTACGCTGCGGTCGTGAAGGTGTGCACACGGGTACGCAGGCTAGCCGATTCGAGCCTGAGACGGGGTATCCGCTTTCAGAGAGGTACATTTGGCCTCTTGCGGACAACTAACTGCCTTCAAAGAGGTACCTGAACTCTGAAATCCCGAGTATGAGCGTTGCAATGACGGCGTTTGCACTCGGGATTTCCCGTATTCGGTACCTCTTTGAACGGAGAAAGCCCAACAAGGAGGGGCTATCTACCGGATCCGTAGGAGATTTCGCCGTGCATGTGGAGAAATACCGTGGGGAAGGCGCTGTTGGTCAGGGGCGCGAGTGAGATTTTGCCGCGCGCATGGAAAACCCCGCGAAGAAGTGGCTATCTCCACTTCGAGGGGCTGATTCGGCCTTTGTGGGGTCTATCCCCGCTTCGAGGGGCTGATGGACAAGTAGACGCGACGCCAAAATGGCGGAATGGCGTTGGCTTGAAGCCGATTTTACATGCGTTTTCACGGATGACCAGCCCCTTGAAACGGGAGTAGACCTCCGGCGGGGGCCAAATCAGCCCCTCGAAAGCGGGTTTGCCGGTGCAGAGGTGTCGTTGACTGCATCGCGAGCCGCCTCGACGTAGTAACGTGGGGCGCATGAGCGAACGTAACGAACACAATGACGGAAATACGCAAACCGCATACTTCGCCGGCGGCTGCTTCTGGGGGCTGGAGCGCTACTTCCAGAACGTCGACGGCGTCACGGACACCACGGTCGGCTACGCGCAATCCACCGTCGAATCGCCGACCTACGAGCAGGTATGCGCGGGCGGCACTGATGCGGCCGAAACCGTGAAAGTCGAGTTTGACCCGGCACAGGTCAGCCTGCGGACGCTGACATTGCTGTTCCTGGAGATCATCGACCCGTTCTCCGTGGACCAGCAGGGCGAAGACCGCGGCCGGCAGTACCGCACTGGCATGTTCTACACGGACGAGACGCAGCGCGCCGTGTATGTGGCGGCCTTGGAGCAGCTGGTCGACCGCCAGCCGCAGCGCCCGGCCGTACTGGTCGAACCGCTGCGCAACTTCTACCCGGCCGAGGCACGTCATCAGGACTATCTGGTGAACAACCCCGGCGGCTACTGCCATGTACCGATCGCCGCAATCGCGAACGTAAAACGCCGTCAGAAGTACGTGGAACGCATCTGGGATCTGACGCTTGAGCAGTTCGCGGTCACGCAGAACGCCGCTACCGAGCGCCCGTTCGTCAACGAGTATGACGAGGAGTTTGAGCCCGGCATCTACGTGGACATCGTCAGCGGCGAGCCGCTGTTCTCGTCGCGAGACAAGTTCGATTCCGGCTGCGGCTGGCCCGCGTTCTCCCGCCCGATTGCCGGTGACTTGCTGACCGAGCATGAGGACCACCGCATTCCGGGCCGCGACCGCATCGAAGTGCGCACGTCGGACACGCAGATTCACTTGGGCCACGTGTTCACCGACGGCCCGGCCGACCGCGGCGGCCTGCGCTACTGCATGAATTCCGCCGCCCTGCGCTTCGTGCCGCGCTCGCGCATGGCCGAGGAAGGATACGGCGACTGGATTTCGGTTGTGGATGGGGATGATCAGGCATGAGCATGGAGAATATCGCGGGCGCTCGCAAGCCCGCCAAGCGTGAGGATGAGCACACGGTCGCCGGCGAGCATCGCATGATGCGCCGTGCGGACCGCGAGGTGACCAATCCCGAGCAGATCGCCGCGATTGTCGCCGCTTGCGACATCGTCGAAGTGGCCTATGCGGATGCCGAGGGCCTGACTATCGTGCCGCTGAATTTCGGCTTTGATTACGACGATACGACTGGCAAGCTGACGCTTTGGTTCCACTCCGCGCCGCGCGGCCGCAAGCTCGACGCGATTCGCGCCGCCGCCGGTGGCCGACTGCCCGTGGCTTTCACCATGCAGACCGACTGCGAGGTGGTGGCGGGCCGCACCACGTGCAATTGGGGCGAGGCGTTCAAGTCGATCGTCGGCAATGGCACGGCGTCACCGGTCGAGGATCTGGATGAATGCCGCCACGGCCTGCAGACGCTGATGGCGCAGCAGGCGCATATGCCGAATGTGGAATTCACTGATGCGCAGGTCCGCAGCGTCACGGTGTGGAAGATTGAGTCCGACTACTTCACCACCAAAGTCCGCACCAAACCCGTGCCGCGTGAGAGCGCTGCGGCGGCTACGACGAGTCGATGCGCGGCGACACCACCGCCAGTCAAGCCTTCATGACCCACCCCACCTACGGCGACGGCGGAATGGCCGCCGCCGTACGGTTGAGGAGTTAGATTCGGCTTACGGTCGGACCGACTCCTTTGTTGTTATAGAAGCGAGGTATTCTGCAAGGCCTGGTGCAACATATGTATCCCAGTAGTCTATCACCATTGGGTCCATATAGTCTTTTTCTGTTTTTCCCTTCTTTCTCATCTGCACAGCATCCTCAAATTGCGGCTGATCGAATCGTTCGACCAATTCTTCCCCTTTGATTTCACGTGATTTATTTATATGGTCAATAAGGTGATTGAATAAATCGATAAGATATAAGTACGTCCTCTTGTTTAGTTCAATGCTTTTCTCGGAATTCGTAAGGAATGAAAACTCACTTTTCCCATTAGTTAAGTATTGCGGTATGTCCTCATATCTGAGACCAATGATTTTGTAATCTTCAATTCCGCGTGTAGCCCATCCGGCTCCCGCCTCAAAAAGGCAGAATTCACTTTTCTTAAATAACGGAGTTGCAAGATAGACAATTAAACTTTTATCATCAACTATATTATTCTTAATTTGTGTTGATAGGCTTGTAATATCGTTATATTTCTCTGTGTTATCATCGGCAGAAGTGTAAAAGAAGTCAGTCTTCCTTGCTCCTCTTTGCTCTAGCAATTTATAAATGAAATTTGTGAAACGGACATCATCGCTTTTATGGGAAAGAAAAATTTTATAATTTTGCTTTGCTTCGACTTCCCCTTTCAGCTGCATTGCCATCATTCCTTTTACTTCAATCTTTGTCTTGCTTGGAATGTCAGGGATTTCATCTATGTATTCGCCGTAGTCTCTCACGGCTATATCTTTTGCGCGTTTTACCGTTTCTGTAATATCTTGACGCAGTGATTTTGATATCTCATTTCTCCGAGTTATTAGGCTTCTCACCAATGGACGTAGAATACTTACGAGTAAGCGCCAACGGCCGTCTAACTGGTTGTACCCTTGTCTACTGGAGGTTGCGATATCGGGCAAAAGATCGTCGTCAAGCAGGTCGAAACTAATTTCTCCCTCTATGTAATTTGTGAATGCTTGTGTAATTCCTAAGGTGTCGAGTACGTTCGAGACGGCGAGTTTGTTTCTTACATACAATCGAATTTGTGCAGGATTGTAGTTCTTATTTTTCCTGAAGTTTGAATCGTTCTGTTGAGCTTGTGAATTATTTAACGTTGAATGAAATCCAATCCATCCAGTTAATTGATATGGTATCTTAGCAATTCCATCAACTATCTTTACATCCTGACGCAGGCGTAAAATTTTTGCATCGAGGAATTCTGATGAAATTTCGTATATTCCTTGATATGAGGGCCTATCTTTTACTTTTACTGAGGAAAAAGAACTAACCTGAACCTTTGTTTGCTTTGATTCATCAGAATTCGGGTAAGGAATGAGAACGGTAGAGCCATGTTCCTTAATTTCGCGAATTTCTTTGGGCTCGTTTTCAGGAGATAGATTTTCTAAAATCATCGCATAATTATGAAAAGCAATCATTTTTTCCACTTTGTGGAATTCATGCTTATTGTATTCTTTTTCATTTCGCGCAAGCCCGAGATAAATAGCTTGTGACTGCATGGATGATGATAAAAAATGATTTGCTAAATTATGAGATAAAGCATTGAATGCTACATTGCCAAGACCGGTTAGGTCGACATGATTCAAGATAAGTAATGTACCGGAAGGGGATTGCTCCCATTCGGGGTCGATGGCATCGGTAACTATTCCTGTTTCGAGTGTTAGATATGGTTTTACTGCTAAGCGTGTATCTGATGCAAGATGCCATGTAGTTGGTGCTGAATCAGAAGTTTTTGTTTGTATATAATAATCTTTTGAGAGATAAAGGGCGGCAAGTTTACCGATTCCTTTTCGTCCCATTATATTATTTTGGGCTTCTGTGGGAGAGTTCGAGTGATAGTAATAATCTCTTCTGTCGTATCCGACATTTACATATGTATCTATCGCCTTATCACGCATGCCGGTTCCATTGTCCATGATCTGAATTGACGCATCGTTTTTGGTACGTGCGTCTATGAAAACAGATACACGTGTTGCCTTTGCGTCCAATCCATTGGCTACGAGTTCGGAGATTGCTGCCCAGGCGTTTGAATATAAGCTTTTACCCAATAGATTTAATGCAGCCCAGGTAAAATTGAATTCTTTTTTCATTTGACGTCTCCTTGGAGTTAGTTGGATGAGTTGAATTCGTTATATTGCTGAAGATAGGTTAGGGCTCTTGTTTCTTTATTGATGACAGTTTTTTCTTGATTTTCAAATTCTTTAATTTGAATCAAATTTTCTTGATATGCATCGATATCATCGGTACTTTTCATCTTTAGTATGGAGTTCACCTTTCTAAGATGAGAAACTATATCTTTTGCAGATTCTACTGTCAGATTCTTTCTTATTTCAAGCCAACTTTGAAATGAAAGTGGACAGTCTTCTCCGTTATGGAATGCCGTTATTGACAGAGCAATTTGCTTGCTCAATTCAACAGGTATTGCATTCCCGACCATTATGTCTGCTTCTGAGGCGTTAGATGGCCATCTGAAGGTCGGGGGAAATGTCTGTAACTGTGCGCGTTCTTTATATGTCAATGATGAGATATTTTCTGGATTTGATTGTATTGCATCTCCGGGATGAAAATGATAGGACGCAGGCATTGGTCTATTAACTCCGCGAACGGTAGGAGCGGGCTCGTCGATTGAAAAAATCGCTCGACGTGTATAAGATCGAGGGTGCCGATAATAATATTGCGTCGGGAAGTCCGGATATTTTTCTCTAACAGTAAGAGGAAATAGTTGCTCTCTTGATTTTAGTTCATCGAACAAAAAATTATCATTATCTTTATCATGACCGATGCAGAAAAATCTTTTCCTTTTTTGTGGTACTCCGTAAAGGCTGGCATCTAGTACTATTTCTGTTAGTCCGTATCCTGATTCTTTCAGTTTTTCTCTTGCTGCTTTGTATGTATTGCTTTTTTTTGCTGTGGAGACATTCTCCATAAGAAAAAACTGTGGGTGAACTTCTGAAACAATTTCAGCAAATGACAAAGTTAATGCGGCTCTTTTGCCTTCAACTCTTTTCCCAGCGCTGGAAAAATCCTGGCATGGGGGGCCTCCGACAATGATATCTGGTTTCAGTTGTTTAATTTTCGCCACTGCTTCGGATACTTCTGACAAGTCTTGTTTTTGACACATATGACTTGGGAAATTACAATTATAGCACTTAATGGCAGCATCCCAGAATTCAAATGCTGCGGCAATTTCATAGCCGGCCTCGGAGAAACCAAGTGACATTCCTCCGCAACCTGAAAACAAATCAACGACTTTCATTCCCATATTTCTCTGCCCTGTATGATGCTGCTCTCATAGAATATTATGCAACATTGTAGTATTTATATCTTGCGCAATCACTTCGCCGATGCGATGCGGAATATCGGTGACGAGGGCGTTGCCCATGCAGAAAGCGCGGTGACCGTCGGTCATACCGTCTGCGGTCCATCCTTTGGGGAACATCTGCAATTGATCGAGTTCGTCTGGGACAAGACGGCGTAGACGACCGTCTTGCTCTACAACGTGCTTGGTGCGGCTCGCACCTGCTCCGCCTTCTCCTGTGAGAATGGTTCGACTGGGCGCATCGGGGGAGTCAGGAAACGCGACTGGACCTTCGGAATAAGTGTATGTATATCCGCTGGAGGCTTTTCGCTGTTCTTTCTTGCCGCCTTTGAGGTAGCGCCAGGATTCCAGCTTTGTCTCATCAATCCAAAATTGAGAAGGCACTTCAGAAGCAGGAACTAGCACGTCGCCGAGGGTTTTGTGCGGGCCGCTATATGCTGCGTCGACTTTCATGGTAGCTATTTGCCCATTAATCATGACGCCTGCATTGCGGAAAATGCTGACTTTGTCGCCCCTGCCGAAGTTCTGTGTGACTTCATAGGGATCATCGTCAAGTGACGGGTAATAAATACCACGGTCCTTCTCGTTCGGCTGAATGGGGAAGGCTCTTGCCATGACTCCAGTTGAGCGCAAGCGGTCTTCGAGGTTACCCCATTCGCCTTCGTGCTCGGCATAGATGTAAACGCGCCGACGTCGTTGTGGCATGCCATATTCGGCGGCGTTCACCACGTGCCATTCTACGTTATATCCAAGGCGATTTAAGCAGCACAAGATAATTGCAAAGTCGCGGCCACGCTGGCTCGCAGGAGATTTCAGTAGTCTGTCTACATTTTCTAGCAGCACATACTTCGGATGGCGTTTTTCCAGCAGCCGGTTGATACTCCACCACAGCACGCCTTTGCGTCCTTCAATGCCTGCCGCAAGAGCCAGTGGCTTTGCGACGCTGTAGTCCTGGCACGGGAACCCGCCGACAAGCATGTCGAACTCGGGAATAGTCCTCGTCCCGGCATCAACTTCATCCAGAACTTTGGCAATATCCTCATTTACGCAGGAGCCTTCGCCGAAGCGTTTTTCGTAGCATCGCCAAGCAAACTGCTTGCTTTCCTGCCCCATGGGTTCCCACTGGTTGGCCCAAACCGTATGGAAAGGACCAGCGGGTTCCATGTAGAAGTCGTCGCCTTTTTTGCCGTAGCCGTCTAGTCCCAAACGGAATCCTCCGACTCCGGCAAATAGCTCAGCGATTCTGATTTCGGCAGCCACGACTTTCCTTTCGATCCGAACGATCGTTCTATATTCGTTACAGAGTATACATGGAAACGGCCTTGGGATCAACTTGTGTTAATGGTTAAGGACTTATATGTTTCCCTGCTGATGCACTCCGCAACCAATCGTGAATTGTATTAATGCAGTAAAGTGCGGGTGGCCGCAATTTTGGCGATATAGCGTCTGTCCAGCCAGAATCCTTGTTTTGTGATGATTTCCCCGTTTGGCATGACGGTTCTGTCATTTTCGTTTCCGTTGTCTTTTCCCTTATTGGCATGAGGGCGGAGATGAAATACCTTGTTAACAGAGGGGCCTGGAATGAGATTCTTGCCGCGAATTCCATAATTCAATGGGGTGTGTTCAATGAGCAGGGTGTGCATTGTTTCCCAAATTGGTTTTACATATTGCTCAATGTCGTCTTCGGGCATGTTCCAGAGGAAAGCGTCGGTGAAGATGTCTTTTGTTTTATCGTGGCCAGATTTATACGGTACTGGTGATCTGGAAACCATAATAAGGAATTTGCTGGTCTCGAAGAAGTCATGCACGAATGACTGTTCCCATACGGTATCGGGGTTGGCCCATTCCTCCCATTGCTCATCTGTGATAGCGGGGAACGACATGTGTTCTTTAGGCAGTCCGTTGGGATATATGGTTACCGATTTGAATTGATTGATGTTGGCTTTTGAGAATTGCTCAATCGCGCTGATTGAAGACCTTGAAGTTCCTAACATTGCAAGCGTGAGACTTGAGTTGTAGCTTTTGGCCGTTGGAAGTGCTGTTACTTGCAACTCGGTGGCAATGTCTTTGTTTGATCTACCGACATAAGGAGCAATCTTGGCAGCAACATATTGATTAATGGTCTGTTCCCGAGGTATCGGTAAACGAGCAGCTTCGTCCTTTTGATTCAGCAGCTTCCGCGCGATAGCCGTCATGTATGAGGCTTTCAGGCTGAAAGCTCGCTGTTTGGCAAATATAGTTGGCGAACTTGAATCTGCAGGTGCAGGTGCCTTGCGAAGCTGCTTGGCGTTAGCGCCCTTTGTACATGCGGCCAGATAGTCGGTGTCTGATTCGCTGAGTGAATCGGCGTGACCGGATACGACTTTATCGCGGATGATGTGCCAATCGTTTTTGATTGTGACTAGGTCGTCCGCTTCATATGCCATGAGGTATGAGGCGAGTACCCTGCAATCGATGCGCAGTTCTTTCTTTTTGTCGGTTCGGTCATCGTAATAATAAACAAGAATGATGTTCCTTGCCTTATCCCACATTTTTGAGGATTCGAAGTCTGTCTCATCTGCAAGGGCCAAGTAGTTGATGATATCGATGACCAAGCGCTCCTTGGCTGAAGTCTGCTTGCCTTTTTTGATGTGCTTGAGTGGAGTGACCTTCAGCTCATAACTAGTGCCGCCAATACGTATATCGGGCTCGGCGTCGGAGTTGATGGCATACTTTAAGACCGATTCTTCAATAATTTGTCCGAGAGAACCTTTGTTTCCTCCCGTTAGAGCTCTGCCTGTCTTATCCAGTTCGCGGAATGACTTGCCATTTGCCGTCAGCAGTGTGTTCATCACTTCTTCAAGGCTCGAGTATTCTCGTGCATTGTTGAACTCCGGCTCTGAACTGCTCATAGTATCCCCCTGTTGCTGGTGCATCGTTGCTCGTTGCCCCCAATCATACAGTGATGCATATGCAGCTGACGATAGAATGACGATATCCAAGTAAGTGCTGCCAAAGGAGCCTCGCCATGATTCTCGTCACCACCACCCCGTCCGTCGACGGATACACCATCACCAACTACCAGGGCATCGTCTTCGGCGAAGTGGTGTCCGGTGTGAACATGTTCAAGGATCTTGGCGCGGGCCTGCGCAACATGTTCGGCGGCCGCAGCCAGGGCTATGAGGAGGAGCTGATGCGTGCCCGCAACGAGGCCATCGCCGAGATGCAGCAGCGTGCGGAGGCGATGGGCGCGCACGCCGTGGTCGGCGTGGACATCGACTACGAGGTGCTCGGCGCCGACAACGGCATGCTGATGGTCACCGCGTCCGGCACCGCCGTGCAGATCGCGCGTACGGCCTGAGTCCATCGAGCACAGGCCAAAACTTGGACCCGAACTCGTCCATCGAGCCGCACTCTGTCGGTTATCGTGACGCATTACACTGGCGCTCATGACCATACGAATCGAAGCATACGACCGGCTGCCCGACGCGGCCCGCGCCATCCGCGAGCAGGCGTTCATCCGCGAACGCGACTGGCGGCCGGAATTCGATGAATGGGATGCCGCGTCCGTGCATCTGCTGGCGTTCGATTCGGTCGATTCGTCCGATCGCCCCGGCCCGTCCGCGCAAAATCGGCCTCGCCTATTCAGTCCGGCCAGTCCGGCCAGCCCGACCAGAATCGCCCCGTGGCGACTTGCCGGTTCTATGCGGACCCCGACCATCCCGACCAACCCGGGCGATACGTCATCGCGCGGCTTGCGGTGCTGCCCGAGGCGCAAGGCAAGCGCATCGGCTCGCGGCTGCTGGCCGACGCCGAGCGCCGCATCGCGCAAGCCGGCGGAACCATGGCCGCCGTGCACTCGGAAAACGACCACTACAAGTTCTACGAACAGCGCGGCTACCGGCTCACCGACGAAGTCTATGAAGGCGGCCGTCACGGCTGGCTGGTCAAGGACCTATCTCGTAACGTATGAAGGCCCGCCTCGGTGCTGGGCGAGCGAACCTACAGCGCACAGACAATCAGATAAATCGCCACAACGTGGCAGGCATACCCGATGACCGTGCCCAAGTGAAACACCTCGTGAAACTCGAACCAGCCGGGGACGGGATTCGGCTTGCGTAGCGCAAAGCATACGGCGCCGGCGATGATGAGGTTCTTTACTTAACCCCTTTTCCAGTACTTGGCACATATGAGAAAACCCCGGAGCGTTGGTATTCCAACGTTTTCCGGGGCTTCTCCCTGCGTGCGAGTGGGGGAGTTGAACCCTTGGGGACATGTTGCAATCAAGCCGTTTTCGTTGAAACTCCAACGATTCTAGGTCATTACAAATCAATGATTTTCAACGGTTTCAGGTGCAAGATGTTGGATTTTCGTTGGATTATGAAGTTTGTCGGGCCCCGGTAAGGCCCGTATATGACGAAAGCGCCTCGAATGTCACCATGAGGGGTGTCAATCGGGGTGCTTCGTCTCATCCAATTCAGCGGCGGAACCATTCCGCCACCGGTTCGATCATACGACCGGACGAGGGCGGGCCGGTTCTCGGTGAATTTCGTGACATGGGCGAATCGCCTGTATCGGGCTGTTTCCGATGGCCCGGCATTTTGTTATGGGCATGTCGGAAAGCCGGTTTCAGGGCCGATAGCGGCCCGGGACGATGCACGCGGAAAGTCCGTTACCGGGTTTGCGGGGGGATACAGGCGCTTGATGTTCTGGGGGAGCCTGCATGGGAGGGGGAGGGGAGTCCCCCACCCATCGCGGCTGGTTTAGCTGGGCCATTCGGCGCGGCTTGTGCTGTTGCGGTATGGTTGGGCTTTCCGTATCGGTGTTTTTGGTCTTCCCGATGGTTTGCCGGTTGGCTTGGTGGTGTGTTGTTGGATGGCTTCGAGTCTTGGCGTCATTCCTGTTCCCGGTGTTCGGCGGCGATGAGGTCGAGGCTGTCGGCGATGTGGCAGAGCGCTTCGAGTCGGATGAGTTCGCTTTGGCTGGCGAGTGAGTTGAATAGTTTGGCTCGGTTGAGTTTGGCGGTCATGGTGTCGCCCTTGCAGTCGTCGGGCGTGTGCATGATCGTGTCGAAGTCGTTGTTGGTCATGGCGGGGTTCCTTACTTCTTGTTGACGGTGATGACGGCGAGGTGGTCTGGGTATGGGACGCCCCAGCCGAAGCGGAAGGTGAGGCGCACGCCGAAGCTGTCACGCTCGAAGTACCGGTCGTCGGTGCGGGCGATGTTGATGTCCCCGGTGGCGCTGTACACGTCGCCTATGCTGTTGACGAGGATTTTGCCGTCCGGGGCCATGCCGTCGAGGTGGACGGGCAGGCCGAACAATGCGGGGGTGGGCGTGTTGGCCACGTCGGGGCTGATGATGAGCCGTCCTTCGGCGTCGCGGAGTTTGAGCAGGTAGGCCCATACGCCGTAGTTCATGACGAGGCCGGTGGGTGCGCCGCCGTTGGTGCTGATCGCGGCGATGGCGTCCACGATGGGGTCGAGCGTGTCGGTGATGTTGCCGCCCTGGATGATGCCGGGGTAGTTGAACAGGCCGGTGGGCGCGGTCTCGGGCTTGCCTTCCGCTGGCGCGGGGTTCTGCCACAGGATCGCGTTGGCCTTGTCGATGATGGTCTTCTTCATGCCGTCCGTGAGCATTCCCACCACGTCGATGCCGGAGCCGCCGACGTTGCCGTTGGAGGCGGCGCTCTGCGCGCCGGATTCGTTGGAGAACACGTTGAGCACGGCCACCTTCTGCGTGCGGATGGCGAGTTCGAGGGGCTTGGTGTCCGACTCGTTGATGTCCGCGCCCTCGGCGACGATGCTCGCGGCGGCGCGGGTGCCGATGTAGGGCACGTAGAGGCTGGGGCTGTCGCCCTGCACGCTGCCCGCGATGGTGGTCTGGGCGAAGACCCCCGCGTCGGGGATGATCTGTTTGGCCGGTGCGCTGCTGACGCTGCCGAAGCCGGGCAATGCGGTCACTGTCATGATTTTTCCTTTCGGTCTCGTGTTCCTGCGGCCAAAAGGAAAAGCAGCCGGAAGGAACGCTTGTGTTGCGCCTTCCGGCTGCTTTCTGCATACTGTGTGCTACCGGTTATTCTACACGTTGTCGAGTTTGTTCTCCAGTTGTTGCGCGTAGTTCTTCCAGTAGCGTTTGCCGCGCCGGTGCTTGGCCGATTCGATGGTGAGTGACTGTATCCGGTCGATGAGCTGGCGGCGGCTCAGATTCCGGTAGGGTTCCGGCTCGGGGTCACTTGGGTTCATGCTTGGGCTCCCTTATGTCGTTCGATCGTTTCAGTTGGTCGGCTATCCGGCACAATGCCTGGAGCATGTCGTCACGCTCCCCGCCTTGCCCGAGTTCCGATAGGTACCGGTCTTCGAGGCTTGCGGGCTTGCCGTGTTTGTTTCTCGGCATTGGTTCTCCTTTGCTTTCTCGTAGGCTTCGATGAACGGCGACGTGCCCCTGTAGGGTTTGCCGCGTTTCCTTCTGCCTGTCATGTGTTCCTCCATTCTTCTGATGCGATGCCGGTATGCGGCGGGTATGCGGGTCAGCATTCCAACACCGGCAATTCCGGGTAGCGGCGTTGCAGGTATTCGCATACCGCGCCGATGTCGTCCAGCCAGCGTTCGAGTTCCCCGCAATGGTTCGCCAGATCGCTTGGCTGGTCGGGGTCGGTGAACTGCCAGTAGTTGTTGCCTGACGGTTCCATGTAGAAGCTGAGCGCGGTCTGTGGGTCGCCTTCCGTGAACCATGAGATGTCGGCTTGGAAGTCCAGCCTGAAGTCGGGCTGGGTCGATCTGAACAGCACGATATCGCCTTGGTCTGTATGCTCCTCATGCACGAAACCGGGCGTATGGTCGAGCATGAGTTTGGGCTTCGGTGGCTCGTTCGTATCGCTGCTAGTGTTGGTGTCGGGATTATCGTTCATGTTGATTCCTTTCTCGGTTCCGGGCGGTACCGACGCCCGGAACCATTCGTTTAGGGGTGTCCCGGTGTTGGTAGCGCCGGGACGCCTGTTTTTTCATTTCTTGAACTGGCTGGTTGCTTCACTGCCTGCGGTTTGACGCCATGAAGGCAATCGGGCGTTTGATTCTCCCGCATGTATCCCCGCGTTCCGGCTGCCGCAACAATCGGAGCGTGTGACAGATGGGATACAGGCGAAGCGGGTTCGACTATGGCTAGGTCATGGCCTCCCCCTTCCGCGTGGTCGTGGCCTGTTGTCGGGCTTCTCCCACTTCGGGTCTATATGCAGGGTCTCGGGCTGGAGCTCCTGCGCGAGCCGCAACAGGCTTGCCGATTGGACGGACGCTATGAGCGGGTCTGCGGGAACCCTGAAGCTCACATCCTTGGCACCGCCCTTCATGGCGTATGCGGTGGCGCGTATCAGCCGGGCGGCGAGCGCCTTGGCCTCATGGCGGGGCTGGCTCACGTCCGCGATGAAATGCGCGGTCAGGTCGCCTTTCCATTGGGGGCCGATGTTCACCATGCGTCGCCTCCGATGAACGCGGGCTGTATCCATGTGCCTTCGATGTGCAGCGAGTCGATGAATCGTGCGGCCTCGCATAGCGGGCATGAGACTTCCGTGTAGGCTCCCGCCTGCCGCGCCATGTCGCATACGGCTATCTGCGTGGGCCCGAACTCCACCGTCCTGCCGCACAGGGTGACGGCGGAGGTCGGGGTGAGCTGGCGGCGCACCTCATGCACGGTGAGCGTGAACGGCTGGACTGATCTCTTGGCGTGAATGTCATTCATGGTTGCTCCCTTGGCTTCGATTACTTCTCACGTGCCTCATTGCCTAGGTGAGAAGTAATGTGAGAAGTATTCGTAGACATTGGAATCATTGGTGTTTGAATACTTCTCCGATTACTTCTCACTTGGGTAATAGACGAAGTGAGAACTATTCACTTTGACGGGTTCGACTCGGATAAGCGCCATACGCGCTGCTGTCCACGTCCCTTGTGCTTATCGTCGGGGACGCTGACGATCCACGGGCTCTTCGCGCGTTGGCGGGCATTGCTGAGCTGCTTAGTGGTATAGCCTTCCGACTTGGCGGCTTCGGCAAGTTGTTTGAACGATGCCGACTCATGCTCTGAGAGGTATTCGACGACCCAATCAATTACCTCGTTGCTGCTGGCGTGTTCAGGTTTCATGGCCTCGGCTTGCGCGGCATTTTTTTCGCTGCGCACGTCGTCCACGGTCTTGTCGGTCGGGGTTATCCTCGTTACGATGCCGACCGGCTTGTGGTCGCCGTCGTCGGTGTCCACGTAGCGGGTCTCGAACTCATACGTGTAACTGGGCTTATCCGAACGGCCTTTGACTTTCACCAACTGCATGATGCGGGTGCCGTCCTTGGCCTGATCGAGGCTCACGACGATACGCGGCTTGTTCGTGAACGCGGCGGAACCGCCCACGGCCTGCTTGGCGCTGCCGTCAAGGCTCTTGTTGTTGTGGTGGACTCCCACGATCAGTATGTCGGCTTCGGCCCCCCACTTGTTGAGCGGCTTGAACACCTTGTTCACGTCATCGAGTGCGTACAGGTTCACGCCTGGCATACAGTCGGCGAGCGCGTCGAACACCACCATGCGAATGTCGTTCTGTTCGCACAGGCGTTGGAGCATGGGCACGTCGGCGGGAAGGTTCACGGTGTCGTAGTCGCTCGAGCTCACGTTCTCGTTGTCGTTGGTCACATAGGTGAACAACCGCTGCCGCATGACGTTCAGGCTCACGCCGTGCGCCTGCATGGCCTGCTTGACCATGCCGGGGTCTTCCTCGCTCATGATGAACAGCACACCGTACGGCTGGCCTGCCCATACGCCTTGGGTGGTGCCGAGCAGCACGCGGGCGGCGAGCTGTTCCACCACCGACGACTTGCCCACGTCGTTGGGGCCGCTGAACAGGATCGCGCCCAGTCCCGCGTACAGGTAATCGACCTGCTGGAGCCGCTTGGTGTGGAAGTCCGCTATCGAACGCAACCCGTGGTAGTCGTTCCGGCCTTTCTCCAGTTTCACGCCCCACCCCTCCAGTTCCGAGATATGCCGCACGAGTTCGTCGGCGTCCCGGTCGGCTCTCATGCTCTCCATGCTCGGCATGGGCCTTCGCTTCGTCATGACGCTCATAACCTGCTAACTCCTTTCCAGTCCAAGGGCTCGAACGGATGCCCGGCGAAGTCGCGCGGCACGCCGTCGCCCCTGTAGAAGCCGGTGGGCTCCATATCGTTGTCCTGCATCCAACGCAGGAGGTTCAGGTAACGCCGGTAGTCGGCCACGGCCTGAAGATACTTGGATTCGGCTTGGAAGTCGCGCGGGGATTGGGTTAGATTGGACACGTCGGATTGATTCGGTTCCATTCCTTCCGACCTCCTTTCTATGGGCGTCCTCCCTTCCTTGCGAGGCGGGCGCTTCCCTGTATTCCAAGACCATGAGCAGCAGGGCCAGCAGGCCGCATGTGTAGGCCCAAGCCCATTCCTCAAGCCCGGTCAGCTGCCAGGCGGCTATGGCGAGCGCCACGGCGATGATTCTCAACATGGCTATGCCTCCCGTTTCATGTGCTGGTGGATGTAGTGCAATACGGAATCACGGTGGTAGAACACCTTGCCGCTGACATTGGTTTCGTATTCGGGGCCCATGCCGTTCAAACGCAGTTCGCGCCAGTAGGAGACGGGGTGTCCGTGGCCGAAGCCACCACCGTATCCATGCTCTTGCGCGGAATCGAACGCGCCTGCTCCAACTGCTCTTCGGTGAAAACAATGCCGCTCATGCGTTCACCGCCGTTCCCATGAGCCAAGCGTCAAGATCGCTTTTCTTGTACAGCACCTTGCGAGGGCTGGGCTTGAAGAAGCGCGGCCCCTTATGCGCGTATCCGAGCGTGGCGAGCGTGCCGGTGGTGGTCTTCGCATACGCTGCGGCCTCCTTGCGTGTAAGCCACACGTCGCCGTCCGTGATGGCGGGGAGATGGGTTGCCGTCATGATTACCTCCATATTGCATTCATTGATATTTAATTGCAGTGATTGCATTATGGCGTCATCTATTAGTGGTTGTCAATAAAGACACGCCGATGTGATTAAAGAATTTCCATTGCTGTTTAATGTCAATATGATTGACTCATGCCTAGGATTACTAACCCAATAGAGGCCACTGGAGAGCAAGTGGCCGCAAATATCAAAAGACTGCGCGGTTCCATGCAGTACAAAGAACTTTCAGAGCGGCTAGCTACTGTTGGTAGATCTATGACTCCAGTAGCGATTCGCGATGCAGAGAATGGCAAACGGCGCGTGGATGTTGACGACCTCATGGCCTTTGCGATTGTGTTCGGCGTGAGTCCGCTCACACTGCTCCTGCCTAATAGCGGATCATGTGACGTGAAGGCACACGTTACGGGACATGCCGGTGAGATCACCTGCAATCGAATATGGCGCTGGGCGCTGGGAGAACATCCCCTGCCGTCCGCCAGACCGGAAACGATGGACGCCATGATGTCTAGGCGCGCGCAATTCCGCGAACGGGCCAAGCCGACAATAGACGACATCAAGCCGAGCGACGAAAACGTGACCGAAACCCCGATGCAGTATGCGGCGCGAGTGTTCGCAAATCTCACGCCGGAACAATTGCAGGCCATGACCGATGCCTTGAACGCCGATGAGGACTAACGCATGGTTTCCTATGAGAAGTATTCGCTGAAGTCCGGTGAAACCCGCTGGCGTGTCCACTACCGTGACCCCAACCACGTGACCAAGGAAAAGAGCGGGTTCCGTCGCAAGATAGACGCTCAGGACTGGGCGGCGCGCAACGTCACCATAGCCATGAACGACGGCAGCTATGTAGACCCGCAAGGCGGGCGCGCCCTCATATCCAAGCTCGGCGACGAATGGGTGGCCGCGCATGAGAGCGTGTGGAAGCCGTCGCACCATCACAGCATCGAAACCGCATGGCGCGTCCATGTGAAGCCGAAATGGGGAGAACGGCAGCTATCCAAGATAACCCACTCCGAAGTACAGGACTGGGTGAACGAACTGGCGAAGGCGCGATCTGCCACGGTGGTTATCCGTGCGTTCGGCATACTCAAGGGCATCTATGACACGGCGGTGAAGGACGGGCGCATAGTCCGTGCGCCGGTGACTGACATACAACTCCCGAAGAAAAGCCGCAAGCCGCGCCAATACCTCACGCCGGGGCAACTATTGGCCCTTGCGGATGCTAGCGGCGCATACAGGCCGTTGATACTCGTATTGGGCCTATGCGGACTGCGTTGGGGCGAGGCAACCGCGTTGACGGTGCGGGACGTGGATTTCAAGCGTAACCGGCTGCATGTCTCCAAGGGCGTCACCAAAGTGGGCACGACCTTCGAGCAGGGCACGCCGAAAAGCAACAAGGCGAGGGACGTACCCATGCCGCAACTCGTCCGTGACGCGCTGCGCGAACAGGTCAAGGGCAAGAAGCCAACCGATCTGCTTTTTGAGGGAGAGCATGGTGGCTATGTCGCTCCCCAGTCGCTTGGCAAGAATCACCGCTGCTGGTACAAAACGGCGGTCGAGACCAGCGGCGTGCCCAAGCTGACGTGCCATGACCTACGTCACACAGCGGCCTCCATAGCCGTTCACAGCGGTGCGAACGTGAAGGCCGTGCAAAGGATGCTGGGCCATTCTTCGGCGGCTATGACGTTGGACACCTACGCCGACCTGTTCGACGACGATCTGGACGAACTGGCCGCAAGGATGGACGAAACCATGTCAAAAATCGCGTGATAAGTCTCTGAAGCTCAGTGGAGTTCAGCGGTGTTGTTTTTAGATTGCTGGATTTTCCGTTGGATTTCAGCTAGGCCGTTGGATATGAGAAAACCCCGGAACGTTGGTATTTCAACGTTTTCCGGGGTTTCTCCCTGCGTGCGAGTGGGGGGAGTTGAACCCCCACGAGCATACACTCACTGCCACCTGAAGACAGCGCGTCTACCATTCCGCCACACTCGCAGACAATCGACTAACTTACACCCGGCTGGGTAATCATGCAATCTTCGGCGTGTCGCGTGGGCGGCGGGGATATATCGCTCGTGGGTCTCCTGCGGGTACCGTGATCTTTGAGGGTGGCGACACTCCCCTCAGTCACTTCGTGGCAGCACCAGCCGCAACGAAGGAGAAAAACTCACAACCCTGGCCGGCGCTCGCCGTTGCCGTAGAAGTGGGCCAGCGCTTCGTCGCGGAACTCATCAAAGTATCCGCCGTCGATCGAGACGCGGATGTCGTCCAGCAGCTTCACGAAGAAATGCTCGTTGTGGATCGTGGCCAACGTAAACCCGTTGAACTCGCTGGCGCGCAGCAGGTGGTCGACGTACGCGCGCGAATAATGCTGGCATGTGTAGCAGTCGCATCCCTCCTCCAGCGGTCCGAAATCGAACTTATGCTGGGCACGCTTGATGTTGTACCGGCCGGCGCGCGTGTAAATCGCGCCGTTTCGGGCGCAGCGTGCGGGGGCCACGCAGTCGAAGGTGTCGCCGCCGTTCTCCACGCAAGCGAAAATGTCGTCCACGGAGGCGATACCCAGCACGTGGCGTGGGCGGTTTTCCGGCATCGCGTCGCAGATCCACGCGCAGGTGTCTCCAATGATGCGCTTCTCGATCGCGCCGCCGATGCCCACGCCGTCGAAGTCCAGCGAGGCGATCTGCGAGGCCGCGCGCCGGCGCAGATCCTCGTAATTCGCGCCCTGCACCACGCCATACAGCGCCTGATAGGGCTTGCCCAGCCGCTCAGCCGTCAGCCGCTGGTGCTCGTCCACGCATCGGCGGGCCCAGCGGAAGGTGCGTTCCACCGAATCCTCCTGGTAGGAGCGGGTGTTCATCAGCGTGGTGAGTTCATCGAACGCGAACATGATGTCCGCGCCGATTTTGTGCTGGATGCCCATCGAAATCTCGGCGGAGAAACGATGTGCGTCACCGTTCAGAGGCGACTTGAACGTCACGCCGTCCTCGTCCACCCAGGCCATGCGCTCCTTGCCTTTGGCGATGATGTCGTCCGACTTCATACCGGTCACGTCCATCGCCAGCGTCTTCTTGAAGCCGACGCCCAGCGACATGACCTGGAAACCGCCGGAATCGGTGAACGTGGGCCCATCCCAGTTCATGAAACGCGCCAGGCCGCCGGTCGCGTCCAGCACGTCCTCGCCGGGACGCTCGAACAGGTGGAAGGCGTTGGCCAGCAGGCACTGTGCGCCTAGATCCTTCATCTGCTCGGGCAACACGGCCTTCATCGCGGCTTGCGTGCCCACCGGCACGAAGGCAGGCGTGCGAATATCGCCGTGGGGTGTGTGAATGATGCCGGTGCGGCCGTATCGAGCACCGTCGCGTCCAAGTCCGCTGGCCGTGGATGGCAGGCGGGTGATTGTCTCGAAGTGGAAGGCGCTGCGGTCGCCGGGCTGTCCGGGCTGCGCGCCCAACGGATGTTCAAGAAGGCTGATCGTCATATGTTCACTTTAGGCAGAAGGGCCAGAAAAGGGCCGGAAATTGTGAAGAACTCGGTTTCGAGGGGCGGATTTCGCCGCTCCCGGACGTCAACTTCCGCTTCAAGGGGCTCCTGGCCAAGTAGGCCGGCTGCAAAAATGGCGGAATGGCGTTAAATGAGGGCTCTTGATACTCGGAATTGACCGCGCGAACAGTCCCTTGAAGTGCAAGTAGATGTTCCCGAAACAGGAAATCAGCCCCTCGAAGCCGAGATGCCCATAAGACTCTGCGATGATTACGCATAGACTTTCAATCAACGTTCAGAAAACCTCCAGATTGACTGCCTTTACTACTGAGGTAGCACACGAGAAGCGGCAATGGGCAAGCGCCCGAATAGCCGCCGAACAGACGTGATAGGAATTTAGGAAAAGGAGCAGCAATGGCTGACGAATTCAACCTGCAGGGCGTCGACCAGACCCCGCGGAATAACGAAAACCCCAATAGTACTGCCGATACCGGCAACGCCGAGCCGAAGAACCCGTTTGTAGGCGGCGACTCGGTCGATGCCGGCGACGCCAGCGATTCCAGCGAGCAACAAGCCCCGGTTTCCCCGGCCGCCCCCGCTGCCGATCAGCAGCCTACGCAAGCCGCTACCGACACCGCCGCCACCGAGCCCATCCCGGACTACGCCTCCGCCAAGGGCGAGAGCACGGTGGTCTCCTCCTCGCCGGCTTCTCCGGCAGCGCCGGCCGCAGACCAGACCTCGGCCACAACTCCGCTGTACCGCCCGGCCCCGGAATACGGCGCTTATGGACCGACCCCGACTCAGGCACAGGGCCAGCAGGGCGGCCAGGCCGGCAACAATGCCCAGCCCACGCAGCAATTCCCGTTCGGCCAGCCTGCACAGCAAACCCCACAGGGCCAGCAGGGCAACCGCAATCCCTACTACACCAATAACCCGCAGCCGCAGGGCAACGGCAATCCGTTCAATCCGCCCACGCAGCCGCAGCAGAACAACGGCAACCCGTTTGCCAGCCAGTCCGGTCAGAATGGCCAGAACGGCCAGCAGCCCCAGCAGGGCGGTCTGTTCGGTTTCGGCACTCCCGGTACCGGTACGCCGAACGGTCAAGTCCCTGCCCAGCCGGGACAGCCCGGTCAGCCCGGCCCCGCCAAGCAGGGCATGTCCAAGACGGCGAGCAACATCCTCATCGCCGTGGTCGCCGCCGTTCTGGCTGCGGCCCTCTGCCTGGGCCTCGGCTACGGTGCCCTCACCAGCGGCCTGATCACCTTGCCGACCGGCAACTTGCTCACCAACGTCAGCTCGAATAAGTCCGGCTCCGGGTCCGCCACCGCCAAGAGCGGCGAAGCCCCCGACTGGCAGACTGTCGCCAGTGATGTCTCCGGCTCCGTGGTCTCCATCCAGACCGCGTTGAGCAACGGCACCGCCAAGGGCTCCGGCGCCATCATCGACACCGAAGGCCACATCATCACCAACAACCACGTGATCTCCGGTGCCCAGCAGATTCAGGTGACGCTTGCCAACGGCAACATGTATTCCGCCACGCTCGTCGGCACCGACACCACCACCGATCTTGCGGTCATCAAGCTCGACAACCCGCCGAGCGACCTCAAGGCCGTGAAATTCGCCGATTCCGACAAGCTCGCCGTCGGCGAGAACGTGATGGCCATCGGCAACCCGCTCGGCTACGACGACACCGCCACCACCGGTATCGTCTCCGCCCTGAACCGCCCGGTGACCGTGACCGACGACAACAACAACGAGATCGTCACCAACGCCGTCCAGATCGACGCGGCCATCAACCCCGGCAACTCCGGCGGCCCGACCTTCAACGCGGCCGGCCAGGTGATCGGCATCAACTCGTCCATCGCCTCGACCGCCACCTCATCCGACTCCGCGGGTTCGATCGGCATCGGCTTCGCGATCCCGTCCAACCTCGTCAAGCGTGTGGCCGACGAAATCATCAAGGACGGCAAGGTCAAGCACGTTGCCCTCGGCGTGGTCATCAAGTCCGACACGGTTGAAGCCGACGGCGTGACCCGCGGCGGCGCGACCATCACCAAGTCCAGCTCCACTGGCAGCGCGGTCGTCTCCGGCGGCCCGGCCGACAAGGCCGGCCTCAAGGAGGGCGACACCATCGTGGCCTTCAACGGCAACGCGGTGAACAACAACTACTCGCTGCTTGGTTACGTTCGTGCCGCGGCTTTGGGAGACAAGGTGACGCTGACCATCGTGCGCGACGGCAAGACCATGGATGTGGACGTGACGCTCGATCAGGAGGAGTCGTCGGTGAACGGTTCGTCCAGCTCCGATTCCAACGGCAACAGCCAGAATAAGCAGAACAACCAGAACGGCAATGGCCGGAACGGTTACGGTAACGGCAATGGCAATGGCAACAGCGATGGCGGCACCGGTGACGGCGGCGGCTTCTCCGACCCATTCGGCCTGTGGTAAAGCCGACCCGACAACATCACACGGTGTTGAGCGGTAACCGCTGAACACCGTGTCAGACAAGCAAAGGCCCGTGGCAGTGAGCAAACTCCTGCCACGGGCCTTTCGTATGTGCAGGAATCGTTTGGCAGAATCGCACGCAAGTGCTGCTGATGCCTTCCGACTGATCCGCCAACGTAGTTTCGCAGCCCGGCATGTCGCGTTCAGGCCGCTGATAGGGTAGGCCAAGCGCTGATTCGGGCAATGTCTCGAACGATGCGCACAATAATTCAACACATAACTAAAAAACGATTTCTTTACGCCGTGTATCGGATGGTCGCGCGGAGTCGAAAGGCCCTAAGCAAAGCCGCCGGTGGGTTAACAAGGCGTGACCGCAGCGCCGATTGCGCGGGCCACGCTTGCCGCAATCGACTCCGTATACGAGCGTAAGGAGCAATGATGAGCGGACTCATCAGATTCTTCACCAAAATCCTCGACATCTGCCGACTTGTGCCGATGCTTCCCGTTGTTGTTATCGCCGCGATCCCGCTAGCCCTGCTGGGCGATTGGTGCCCATGGGGCAACGCAATTGCGATGCCGGTGCTGGGTAATCCTGGTGTAGGCCAATGGCTGATAATCGCGCTGGTAGCAATCATTGTGATTGACACAGTGCGTGGCATGATTGACGATCTGCGCCACGGACAAGTCGGCGTCGATTTGCTGGCCGTAGTGGCGATTCTTTCCACCGTTGCCGTCCGCGAGTACTGGGCAAGCTGGGCGGTCATGCTGATGATCACGTCCGGTGAGGCCATTGAGGAATACGCGCAGGCCAAGGCCGAGCACAGCTTAACCGCTCTGATGCAGGCCGCGCCTCAAACCGCGCACGTCGTCAACCTGCCTGGCGTGGGGCGTGGGGCTGCTGCCGATAAGGACGATTCGTCCGATGGCTTCCGGCGTGTAGGCTCGGTTCCGGCGACGTCCTCCCCTCAGTCGACTTCGCCGGCAGCTCCCCTCGGAGAGGGGAACCAAGTACCGCCGTCGAGGGGAGCTGGCTCGCGGAGCGAGACTGAGGGGAGCTGGTCGGCTGAGGCCGCCACGCACCGCTTCGACACTGTGCCGGTCGAGCAGGTGAAGCTGGGCGATGTGCTTATGGTGTTGCCGGGCGAAACCGTGCCGGTTGATGGCAAACTGCTCTCCGGCTCGGCCACGCTCGACCTGAGCAACATCAACGGCGAGCCGGTGCCGCGCGAGGTGTTCGCCGGTGCCCGAGTGATGTCTGGCGCAGTGAACGGTTCCACTGCCTTGACCATGCGCGCCACCCAGGTGGCCGCCGATTCCCAGTACCAGCGCATCCTCGAACTCGTCGCTTCCGCACAGGAGTCCCGTCCGGCCGTGGTGAAAACCGCTGATCGCCTGGCTGTGCCGTTCACCGTGTTGTCTTTGGCGATCGCTGGCATTGCGTGGGCTGTCTCCGGCGTGCCGACGCGATTCGCCCAGGTGTTGGTATTGGCCACGCCCTGCCCGCTGCTTATCGCTGCGCCTGTGGCGTACATCGCCGGTACTGGTCGACTTGCCGCCGCCGGTGTGCTTATCAAGGCACAGGATGTGCTCGAAGACCTCGGCCGCGTCACTCAGGTATTCTTCGACAAAACCGGCACGCTCACCGTCAAGCAGCCGCAAGTGGTGCGCGTTGAGATGCTGCCTGGGGTTAAAACCCGTCTTAATGAGGATCATGTGCTGATGATGGCCGGCGTTGTGGAAAGCTATTCCGTGCACATCCTGTCGAAGGGCATCGCCAAGGCCGGTGCCGACGCGATGGCCCGTCTACGTCAGCGGTTCGCGGACGGCCAGCGTCGCTGTCCCGAGCCTGAGGCGAGTTGGCCCGGCCATGGCCGTGAATATCCGGTTGTCAAGGACATTAATGAGGACTCCGGCAAGGGCGTGTCCGGCAAGGTGAACGGCCATGCCGTCCGCGTCGGGCGACTGTCGTTCGCTGCGGCCGGCGATGACGGCTTCTTGACTGCCGGGGTAGCGGGTGTAAGCCGGGCGGATGGCCCACGGCAGGAGGCGGCCGACCTCCTCAGCCCGCTTCACGGACAGTCCCCTCTGGGCGGGGATACTGAGGCCGGATCTGGCCGCGCGATTGCCGGGAACACTGAGGAAAAGGAAACGCTGCGTACGCGATTCGGTATGCTACAGCCGGACGAAATGGCCTCCTACGTGTCCGTTGACGGGCAACTGATCGCCCGCATCGTGCTGCGAGATGTACCTCGCGCCAACACCAAAACCGCGCTCGCCAAGCTGCACGAACTGGGTGTTACCAAGCTCGCCATGCTTACCGGCGATAAGCACGCCTCGGCTGAAATCATCGCGGACGAAGTCGGCATCGACGAGGTCCACGCCGAGCTGTTCCCCGAAGACAAGGTTGCCGCCGTCAAGGCTGCCACGGAAGCAAGCGCCGCGCCGGCCGGGCGCGCGAATCACGCCGCCAGCCCTGTGTCCGATGCCGTAGATGGCATCCGGTTCGATGGTTCTCAACCGTCGCGTTCTCGATGCAGCCGCGCCGCCGCAATCCGCAAGCCGGTCACGATGATGGTCGGCGACGGCGTGAACGATGCCCCGGTACTTGCCGTCGCCGATATCGGCGTGGCCATGACCGACGGCACTTCCACTGCTGCTTCCGAAAGCGCCCAAGTGGTCATTATGAATGACGATATTGCCGCTGTGCCGCGCGCTATCGCCATTGCACGCCGTACCAAGCGCGTGATGCTGCAGGCCGTGATCGCTGGTCTCGTACTCGCCACCATCGGCATGATTGCCGCCGCCTTCAACCTCATTCCAGTGGTCGTCGGCGCTTTCCTCCAAGAGGCCATCGACGTGGTCAGCATCCTCTGGGCCCTCACTGCCCTCATCGACCGCGACTAGGCGGGGTATCTCCTCGACTGAGTCGCGGTTTTGCCCCGCTGACGGTCTGTGAACGGGGCAATTTTACGGTCTAATAGTGGTTTTGCTGCGCTGGTGGGTGTTCAGCGGGATGCCTTGGCGGGTTAGTCGCAGTTTCGCTCCGCTGGCGAGCTGTAAGCGGAGCAATTTCCTTATTGGCTCGAGATTTCACTCCACTGAAACCTGGTAAGTGATGCAAAATTGCAAGCTTCTCGTGGTTTTGCTTCGCTGACAGGGTTCAGTGAGGTGTTCTGACAAGTTAATCGTGGTCTTGCTCCGCTAACAGTTTGTGAGCGGAGCGATTCTGTGGGTTAATAGGGGTTTGCCCCACTGACAGGCTGTAAGTGAGGTAATTTTGCGGTCTACTCGTGGTTTTGCTTCGCTGGTGGGGGGGCAGTGGGGTGCTTTGGCTGGTTAGTCGCGGTTTTGCTTCGCTGATGGGCTGTAAGCGGAGCGATTTCTCGGGTTACTCGCGATTTTGCTCCGCTGGCGGTCTGTGAGTGGGGCAATTTCTTGATCGACTCGTGGTTTTGCCCCGCTGGCGTGAGGCTGGCAGAGGGTATTAGGCACAGGATTCCCACCACTCGCCCCTGTTGCAACGGAAGGCTTTGCGATAACCTGTAACGCGTGACTGAATCTGAGAACACTGAACTTCGTATTGCTGTAATCGGCGCTGGTCCGGCCGGCGTCTACTCATCCGATATCTTCCTGCGCCAGCTCAAGAAGCTGGGCGAAGAGCTCGGCCTCGGCACCGAAGCGCGCATCGACCTGTTCGAGAAGCTGCCGGTGCCGTTCGGCCTGGTGCGTTACGGTGTGGCCCCGGACCACCCGTCCATCAAGTTCATCGCCTCCGCGCTTGAGAAGACGCTCGACAACCCGAACATCCACCTCTATTGCGACGTGGAATTCGGCAAGGACGTGACTCTTGACGACCTGCTGGCCCGTTACGACGCCGTGCTGTTCGCCACCGGCGCGGTCAAGGACAAGCCGCTGAACCTGCCCGGTGCCGACCTTGAAGGTGTGTACGGTGCCGCCAAGTTCGTCGAATGGTATGACGGTTACCCCACCGGTGCCCGCGAATGGCCGCTTACGGCCGAGAACGTCGCCGTGATCGGCGGCGGCAACGTGGCCATGGACGTGGCCCGCGAACTCATGCGCGACGCCGACGACCTCAAGGCCAAGACCGACATTCCGGACAACGTGTACGAGGGCATCGGCCAGAACAAGGCCAAGGTGCTCCACCTGTTCATCCGCCGTGGCGTGGCCCAGGCCAAGTTCAGCGTGCAGGAACTGCGCGAGATGGAGAAGCTGCCCGGCGTGCAGCTCATCATCAACGAGGACGACTTCGACCTGGACGACGAGACCATCGAGGTGGCCGGCAAGGACAAGCTCACTCGTCAGATGGTCGAGGAGCTGTTCGCCATCCGCGAGATGGCCGAAGACATGGAAGATGACGGCGACGTCGACTTCGAAGGCAACCCGGCCGACCGCAAGTACTACGTGCACTTCAACTCCGCCCCCACCGAGATCCTCGGCGAGGACGGCAAGGTCAAGGCCATCCGCGTGGAGCGCACCGAAACCGGTGCCGACGGCAAGATGCGCCGCACCGGTGAGTTCGCCGACTACCCGGTCGAGGCCGTCTACCACGCCATCGGCTACAAGCCCGCCGAAGCCCCCGGCATCACCTACGACGAGCACGGCGCCCACCTGGCCAACGCCAACGGCGACGGCCGCATCACCACCGAGGCCCACGGCGGCGAAGTGCGCGACCGCCTGTACGCCACCGGTTGGGCCAAGCGCGGACCGGTGGGCCTGATCGGCTCCACCAAGTCCGATGCGCTCGCCATCGTGACCAACATGCTTGAGGATCTGTCCAAGGCCGCTGAAGGTGGCCGCGTGGCAGCCGACCGCGACCCCGAATCCATCGATCGACTGCTGGCCGAGCGCGGCATTCGCCCGATCGACTTCGCCGGCTGGAAGAAGGTCGACGCCTTCGAGCGCGCCGAGGGCGCCAAGGAAGGCCGCGAGCACAAGAAGGTCATCGAGCCCGACCAGATGCGCGAGCTCGCCCACGCCTGACGGCCCGCCCACGCCCGTCCGGCATTCGTCCACCCGGCCGCGCCCCGTGCGGACGCGGCCGGGCTCGGGGCCGGACGGGCCTGGCGAATATGGGACATTGCGCGTGGCGCATATCCAGCAATCATTCAGCCTGCGATTTTAGTGTGTGCATTATGGATGCCAAAGTACGGGTGCACGGCCATTTCAACGGCCTGAAAACAACGCTGCTGTTTGCCCTGATGTGGGCCATCATCATGCTGATTTGGTGGGCCACGGGCGGCAGTCGGCAAACCCTGAGCATCTATATCGTCATCGGCCTGATTACCACGTTCGGCACCTATTGGTTCTCCGACAAACTCGCCATCGCCTCCATGGGTGCGCGGGAAGTCAGCGAACAGGAAGCCCCGGAAATCTACCAGATCGTGCGCGAACTGAGCGCCAAGGCCGGCAAGCCGATGCCGCGCATCTACATCGCCCCCACCATGAGCCCGAACGCCTTCGCCACCGGACGCAACGAACGGCACGCGGCCGTCTGCTGCACCCAAGGCATCCTGCAGATTCTCAACGCCCGTGAACTGCGTGGTGTGCTGGGCCACGAACTTATGCACGTGTACAACCGTGACATCCTGACCTCCGCCATCGCCTCCGCCATGGCCACCGTCATCTCCTATCTGGGCTACTCCCTGATGTACTTCGGCGACGACCGGAGCGATGATCGCAACGATTCCGGCGGACTCGGCCTGATCGGCGCGTTGTTGAGCATGATTCTCGCGCCGATCGCCGCCTCCCTGATTCAGATGGCCATCTCCCGCACGCGCGAATACGACGCCGACGAGGACGGCAGCCTGCTGACCGGAGACCCCGAAGCCCTTGCCTCGGCGCTGAACAAGATCTCCTATGGCGCGCAGTCCGAGCCGATGCGCAAGACCGCGGGCACCCAGTCCGTCTCCGCGATGATGATCGCCAATCCGTTCTCCGCGGCCGGTTTCTCGAAGCTGTTCTCCACCCATCCGCCGACCGAGGATCGCATCGCGCGTCTCATGCAGATGGCCAACGAAATGAACGGCACGCCGATCGCTCCGCCCACCTACTCCACACGAACTATTCGCTAAGTGCCTCCTACGTAGGTCTCCATCATTGTTTTTTCGTTGTTCATGGGTGAGCCACGTCTTTGTCGGGCAACTGTAATCGCTGTTTTCTAGCGTGTACTCGCTGATGTCGCTGAACCGTGGAAACACGTGAGCGCATGAGTCTGAACACAAGGAGAAAACAATGAAAAGACGTTACGCTGTACCTGTGGTGTCAGCTGTGGTTATGGTGCTAGCTAGCGTTCTGGCAGCTCCGTCCGCGCATGCCGAGCAGTCTGCAACATGGGATTTGCCGCGAGATAAGGATGTCGTGGCGCGATTCGGTTTCGGCAGTGATATTCACGTGGGGCGCAACAGCGGCAAATATGGTTCTGCTGTAGACAAGCTCAAGAATGCGTTGAGCGCTTACCGCCAAGCGGGCGTAGATGCGGTCGGTTTTTCCGGCGATCTTACTGATTCCGGTCAAGTCGGCCAGTACCAGACCTTGATGGATACGTTGAACACCGGCACGGATGATTCCGAGCAGGTCATTCTGGCTATGGGCAATCATGAAACACTTGATGCGGGTGTGTCAGATTCGCCGCAACGTTTCAAGAAGTACACCGGGCAAGAGATGAACAAACTGGTCGAAGTCAACGGCGTCGATGTCATCACGATGGGACCGCAGAACGAGGATGACGATTATCGGGCGGATTACGATTTCCTGAAGACTACGCTTGACCGCATCACCTCTCGGGCGAACTACGATCCGAACCGCCCGATTTTCGTGCTGACCCATCATGGCGTGCAGAATACCGCCTATGTGACCAACGAATGGTACGGCGAGTACGGTGCCGGTACCGACCACGACCTGGTGAAACTCATGCAACAGTATCCTCAGATCATTCAGGTTTCCGGACACTCCCATGCCACGTTGGAAGACGCGCGCTCAATTGATCAGAGCTTGGGATACACCAGCATCCAAGACGGTACGATTGGTGCCTATTTCGAGAATGAAAGCGGCAAGGTGGATCCTATTACCGGTACTGCTGCCACTCGGCCGGCCGATTCCGAGCTGGCCTCGCAGGGGTTGTTGGTCGATGTGTATCGGGACGGCACGGTGAAAGTGCATAGGATGAATTTCGCAACCGGCACGTGGATATATCCTGACGAACCATGGACCATTACCGCCGATGGAGCCAAGGCTAACGTGTATGGCAAGAATCGTCCAAGTACCCCGGCCGTGTTCCCGGACGGCGCGTCGGTAGGTTTTGACACTGCGAAAACCACCGGGAACAGTGCTGCTGTCACCTTCCCGGCAGCCAAGCCCGCTGACGGCGCGAACAACAATATGATTCACTCATATCGCATCACGATGACGCCTAAGAACGGCGGCGAGACGGTATCCAAATCCGTGTTCAACGATTATTACTATGCCAAGGCTGGGGTCGGGGCTGCTGGAGCCGTGCCGACCCAGAAAAGCAGGTGGTCCGTTACCGTTAAAGGCCTGACGCCGCAGACGGAATACACAGCCACGGTCGAGGCGCTGACCTCGTTTGAAGAGGAGAACGGGGCTGCCGGTGCCGTGATCGCCAGCGGCCAGACAAGTGTGACCACCAATGAGGCCCCTGCTCCCAGCCCGATGTTCGATGTTGATTTTGGTAGTGGCTCGGCCGATGACTACTACGCTCACCAGTCCGTTAAGCAGGGTGGCGTTTCCGCAATCGAGGATAACGCCGAGCTCGGCCAGCAAGTGCTGCATGTGCGTGGTGGAGATGGTGGATACCGGTACACGATGGAAGACGAGGATTACAACGCCATCGCCAACGGATTCACCACGGATGTCGTATTCTCGATTGCGGATGTGCAGAAGGACCAGTGTGTCTTTTCCAATCAGCAAAATGCGGGATTCGGCTTTGAAGTCGAGAACGGCAAACTGGAATTCTGGCTGAATGCCGGGAGTGGCCGAGCCAAGCCAGCAGTGGCTATTCGGCCCGATACTTGGTATCACGCCAGTGCCGTATACGATGGCAACACCGTAACGCTGTATTTGAACGGCGAGAAGGTTGATTCGGCGTCGGCTAAGAGCGGCTTGGTGATTCCGTCCAACGGCGCAAAATACTTCTTCATCGGTGCGGATACCAGCGACTCTGGCGCTCCAGAATACCAGATGAAGGAAGGGTACGTTGCTCTTGCGCGCATCTCCAACCAAGTGTTCTCTGACGATGAAGTTGCCGCATCATATACCAACGCGATGGGCGACGGCCCGGCCGCCAAGCAAACGGTGCGCCAGGCCTTGACTACGGCTAAGCGTGTGGTTGAAGCTGGCCAGGGAAACTATAGCGATGCAACGTGGTCTGCGTTCGCCGATGCCTATACCACTGCGCTGGTGCGGGTCGAAGACTTCCGTGCCGCCCCGGCCGACCTCAATGCCGCTGCGGTCGCCCTGCGTTCAGCACAGCAGGCATTGCAGGAAACGAATAGCGGAGATGACGGGAATGGCGGCAATGGCGGGGACGGTGGATCAGACGCTGGTGGCCAGGATGCTAATCAGCCAGGCGGTTCGCACGATTCCGATTCCGGTGCGGACAAGTCCTCCGCCAGTCAGGGAGCCAATGCTGCTGACCGTTTGAGCGCAACAGGTGTGAACACGGCTGGATTGTTGGCCGTAACACTGGTACTTGTTGGTGCGGCGCTGACGCTGAAAGTCGTTCGGCGTAGATAGGCCCGGAAAGGCAATTCGGGCATTGTCTAGATGTGAATAACGCCAAAGGCGTGTGGTGGAGCATTGTTCAAGTTCTGGCACACGCCTTTTCCAGGTAGAGAAGTCATGCTAAAGTGACTCTTCGTGCAATACGCCAAGAGTGTTGGCAGCGCACGTGCGGACGTAGTTCATCGGTAGAATGAAAGCTTCCCAAGCTTTAGAGGCGGGTTCGACTCCCGTCGTCCGCTCCATCAGAAACCATTGGAATTCCAACGGTTTCTTTGTTTTTTTCGGGGTGCTGGCGGCGCTTCTATGGCATGGCGCGGCCGAGCGGAATGCGCTCCGGCGGCGAGATCCAGACCGGCCGCGTCGGCGACTCTGCGCCACCAGTCGACCAGCACCGGCATGGTGGCGTGCGCGTTCAACCCGCTGGGCTGGGGAATCACCCACAGCTGCGCGCCTCCGAACCGGCCGGTCTCTTCCGCGGTGAGGTCCTGCAGCCCCAGCGCGGCGGACTTATCGGCGAACGCCTGTCGGTACGCCGTGATGCCCAGTATCGCAATGGCCCGGGGATGGACCCTCGCGCACAGCTCCCGCAGCCGATCGGCGCCCTGACGCAGCTCGGCGGTGTTCAGCTCGCTCGCTTTCGCGGTGGCGCGATTGACGAGATTGGTAAGCCCGATGCCGCGGTCGATCATCATGCGCTCATCGCGAAGGCGCAGGCCGTAACTGGCGTCCACCTGCCACGGCGTGAGCCCCGAGGCGAAAAGCGACGGCCAGAATCGGTTGCCGGGATAGGCGAAGGGTGCGTTGACCGCGGCCGTCCATAACCCGGGGTTGATGCCCACGATAAGCAGTTTAGGGTGCGGGCAGCGGATGTCGTCGACCGTGCCGTCGACGAAACCGGCGAGCTCGGTGCGCTTCGGCCGCCGGCCTTCCAGCGGAGAATGTCGAATATCGCTCACGGGTTCCATGGTAGTCGTGCCCCGCTTACGGCGGTTTGCGGCGCAGGCTCGAGTTGCCGGTACGCCGGACAGTAGTGAAACCGGTTGTCCCGGGTCAAATGACGCATGCCAAACGTTATATGTGGGGGAGTGTCCGAGAGCGTGCACCGACAACTCGACTGTACCGTGCCAAAGCCCCCTCACGCCATCTGCATCAGCTGATCGAACGCAGGAATGACCCCATGGGTTGCCGCGCCTCGAGGCCTTTCGCGCCCCGTTCCGCCGGCATACCGCCATTCGGTGAGCTCCGCGCCTCGCGGGCAAGGTGATCTTGCGCACATTCGCCGCCGAGGCCTCCCCGACAATGCGATTCGTCACTCGGCGGCGGGATAATGGAAGCCATGACTATCGCAACTGCCGAACGCTATGCCGAAATGTTGGATGCCGCCCGCCACGGCGGATACGCCTATCCCGCGATCAACGTGACCAGCACGCAGACGCTCAACGCCGCGCTGCAGGGATTCGCCGAGGCCGAGTCCGACGGCATCATCCAGGTGTCGGTCGGCGGCTCCTCCTACTTCTCCGGCCAAAGCGTGAACGACCGCGTGGTCGGGTCGCTCGCGTTCGCCGCATTCGCGCACGAGGTGGCGAAGCGCTACCCGAACATCACGGTCGCGCTGCACACCGACCATTGCGCCAAGCAGTACCTGGACGGCTGGGTCCGCCCGCTGCTCGCGCACGAGGCCGAACAGGTCAAGCGCGGCGAAGAGCCGACGTTCCAGTCGCATATGTGGGACGGCTCGACTGTGCCGCTGGAGGAGAACCTGGACATCGCCGCGGAGCTGCTCGAGAAATCCGTCCGCGCGCATACGGTGCTGGAGATCGAGATCGGCGCGGTCGGCGGCGAGGAGGACGGCCATTCCGCGGAGATCAACGAAAAGCTGTATTCCACGCCGACCGACGGCGTGCGCGTGGCGGAGCGGCTCGGCCTCGGCGAGCACGGCCGCTATATGGCCGCCTTCACCTTCGGCAACGTGCATGGCGCATACAAGCCGGGTGTGGTCAAGCTCCGCCCGGAACTGCTGCGCGACATCCAGTCCGAAGTGTGGGACGCGGCCCTCGACGGCCGTCTTGGGTCGCTGGGCGCGTCGGCGGTGTCCACATGCGCGCTGCCGGACATGCCCGAGCGCAAGCCCTTCGCGCTGGTGTTCCACGGCGGTTCCGGCTCCACGCCCGACGAGATCGCCCGCGCGGTGAGCTACGGCGTGGTCAAGATGAACATCGACACGGACACGCAGTACGCCTTCACGCGCGCGGTCGCCGGCCACATGTTCGCGCATTACGACGCCGTGCTCAAGATCGACGGCGAGGTCGGCAACAAGAAGCTGTACGACCCGCGCTCCTGGGGCCGCGAGGCCGAATCGGCCATGGCCGCCCGCGTGGTCGAGGCGTGCCGGCAGCTCGGCTCGGCCGGCAAGGCACTGAAGTAGCGAAGCGGCGGGCGGCACCGCTGACGGGCTACGGTCATGTGATAAGATCAGGACATTGATGGATTGTTCGCCAGACGGATGGGGACTGCAATGAGCGCACCGGCGGAGGAAGATCGTATCATGAGGCCGGATGTAATGTGCCTGCGGCAGTTATCCCTGCATAATTACCGCATGTTCTCCGACCTGTCGATCACCTTCCCGGATATGTCTGACGATCGCGCCGATGGCGATTGCGATGGCGCCGTCGAGGCAGAAGGCGATCGAGGCGCCGATGGCCGTGGCAATTGGGTGACGGTGATCGTCGGTGAAAACGGCTCGGGCAAAACGTCGATTCTCGATGCCGCCGTCATTGCCTTGGGCACGTATCTGGTGAAGATCCCCGACATCGACAAACCGACATTCAACCGTACGGATGCACGGCTGGCCCGTATCGAAATGCACAATACGTCGACGGTGGATTACCAGCAGCAATTCCCGGTTTCGGTGAGCGCGCACGGCGATGTCATGGGGAATTCGCCGTCTTGGGCTCGTTCGCTGAAAAGCGCGAATGGGCGTACGACGATCGGCGACGCTCCCGAGATGGTCCGGATATCGGATTTCTACCAGCGGCAGGTGCGTGAGGGAAAGATGATCCATCTTCCCCTGATCGCCTCTTACGGCACCGATCGCCTGTGGCCGCGCGACCGGTCCAAGTGGGCCACGCATTCCACTGCTTATTTGCAGGGAGGCAATCGTTTCGATGGATATGATGACTGCTTGAGTTCCGAGGTCAGCATCAAGAAGATGTCGGTCTGGTTCGAAAAAATGACCGCGCGGGAGTACCGCAAGGGAACCGTGATACCGGAATTCCGGGCGGTGCGGCGCGTGGTCACGGATTGCCTTCGCCTGTTGACCGGCTTCGACGACGCCAGCATCGCCTACGACGGCGGTTTCGTGGTCAGTTACACGGCATCCGACGGAACATACATGGAGGATCAACCGTTCGAAACTCTGAGCGACGGCTATCGCGTAGTCATCGGGTTGGTGGCCGACATAGCGCGGCGTATGGCACAGCTCAACCCCTTCCTCGCCGAACAGGCTGTTGCGCGAACTCCCGGAGTGGTGCTTATCGACGAGGTGGATCTGCATCTGCACCCCAAATGGCAGGGGAAGATCCTGGGCGTTTTGCATGAATTGTTCCCCTTGGTGCAATTCATCGTCACCACGCATGCCCCGATGGTGATCTCCTCGGTACAATCCAAGAATCTACGGGTGATCGAGCCGGTCGATGGCGGTGACGGCAAGTACGTCGCCGTCTCTCCGGACGACGAAACGTACGGTGTCAACGCCGGGGTGATACTGCGCGAAGTCATGGGGACCCCGGATAAGCCGGCGGCGGTTCAGGACAAACTGGATGAATTCGGCCAGTATCTGAACGACAAAGAATACGGCAAGGCTCAAGCGACGCTACGAGCGTTGCAGAACGAGGTAGGGGAAGACAACCCGGATCTGAGCAACGCGTGGGCCGCGTATTATTTCCATAGCCGTGGCAGGGGCTCTCATGCTGTACGTGGATAAGGCCGGAGAGAGTCCGCTGCTCGGCGACCTTAGCCGAATCAGGGCTTGCCTGCAGAGCGGGCACCAGCAGATCAACTATGACGCGGCTGGCAGGTATCCGGCGGCAAAGCCGGTTCTGTCGTCGCTGATCGATGGATTGGTGGACGAGCAGCGGGGATTGTGCGTGTATTGCACACGCAGGATCGCCGGGCACATGACGGAGCGGCTCCCACTGTCCCGGATTCTAGGTCCCGACGACATGGACCGGCCGGTTGACGCCCATGTGGAGCACTATGTCCCTCGGCACCCCGGACCTTGGTATACCGGCAAGGGCAGGACATCCGCCGACGCGCTGTCGCTGGACTATCGCAATCTGTTTGCGGTATGTAATGGCCAGGGCGGCACTTGCGACAAGTCCCGTGGCAACCAGAGGCTTCGGGTGGATCCTCGGGATCCGTCCGATATCCGGACCATTTCGTACACGGTCGGTGGCTATTCCTCGGGTCAAGCGGGGCGCGTGCGGTCCAGTGACGTCTGCATCCAGAGCGATGTCGACAAGGTGCTGAAACTGAACGTCGAGCGGCTGCGGGCAAGGCGTGCCGGTGTGCAGCAGATGCTGTACAACATGCTTGAGGGTCTCTCCGATGAGGAAACGGAGGAATTCTGCGAGGACATACTGCGTTCCTTGGAGAGTGACGGCCGCCCTCCGTCGTTTGCTCCCATGCTGGTGCAGATGCTGGAAGACGAGATCGCGGCTCTGCGCGGACTGCCGGAGGCTGCCGTGCCGGCGCCGGACGCGTGAGGGCGCGCGGGTGGCTTGGACAGGCCGGCGGCTGCATATGGCGCGGCAGCGGTAGAGGCTGTACGGTAGTCTGTGTTCGGCGGAAAAGGCGATGTTGCGGAGGTGTATCATGCCCGGAATTGTTCTTATCGGTGCTCAGTGGGGCGACGAGGGTAAAGGCAAGGCTACCGATCTGATCGGCACCAAGGTCGATTACGTCGCGCGCTTCAACGGCGGCAACAACGCGGGCCATAGCGTGGTGGTCGGCGATGAGTCGTACGCCCTGCACCTGCTGCCCTCCGGTATTATCAACCCGAACCTGACCCCGGTGATCGGCAACGGCGTGGTCGTGGACCCGGAAGTGCTCTTCGAGGAGATTGACGGCCTGGAATCCCGCGGCATCGACTGCTCCCACCTCAAGGTGAGCGAGGCTGCACACATCATCGCGCCCTACCACCGCACACTCGACAAGGTGACCGAACGCTTCCTTGGCAAGCACAAGATCGGCACCACCGGCCGTGGCATCGGCCCGGCCTACGCGGACAAAATCAACCGTGTCGGCATCCGCGTGCATGACCTGTTCAACGCCGACCATCTGCACGACAAGGTGGAGGCCAGCCTGCATCAGAAGAACCAGATGCTGGTCAAGCTCTACAACCGTCGTCCGATCGACGTGGACCAGACCACCGAGGAGCTGCTGAAGCTCGGCGAACGCCTCAAGCCGTACGTGGCCAACACCGGCCTGATTCTCAACAAGGCGCTTGACGAAGGCAAGACCGTACTGTTCGAAGGCGCTCAGGCCACCATGCTTGACGTGGACCACGGCACCTACCCGTTCGTCACCTCTTCCAACCCGACCGCCGGCGGCGCCTGCACCGGCACCGGCGTGGGCCCCACCAAGATCACCCGCGTAATCGGCGTCTCCAAGGCCTACGTCACCCGCGTGGGCGAAGGCCCATTCCCCACCGAACTGCTGGACGAGTCCGGCGAATGGCTGCGTCAGCAGGGCCACGAATTCGGCGTGACCACCGGCCGCCCGCGTCGCTGTGGCTGGTTCGATGCAGTCGTCAACCGGTACGCCTCCCAGGTCAACGGCCTGACCGACATCGTGCTCACCAAGCTCGACGTGCTCACCGGCCTGAAGGAGATTCCGATCTGCGTGGCTTACGACGTGGACGGCGAACGTCACGACGACATGCCGACCGATCAGGCCGCTTTCGCCGCCGCCAAGCCGATTTACGAGACCATGCCCGGCTGGGATGAAGACATCTCCAACTGCCACTCCTTCGATGAGCTGCCTGCCACCTGCCAGGCCTACGTCAAGCGTTTGGAAGAGCTGAGCGGCTGCCGTATCTCCGCGATCGGCACCGGTCCGCAGCGCGATCACATTATTTCCGTGCATTCGCTGATCGACTGATCGGCTGCGTCAACAATCGTTCGACCGCAATCCACAGTCGATACAGCCGGATAGATAGCCGATTCGTATGCAGGAACCGACGCCCAGCACCCAAGAAATCTCGGCGGCCCAAGTACGCGCCCAGTCCACGCCTTCTCCGCAAGGCGCGGCTGCTGCCGCACGGCCGCCGCAGATTCCGCTTGCTCCCATAAAAAGAGTCCAGGCCCGCTTCAATCCGCTGGCCGACGGCATGATGTACCTCGTCGTGTTTTTCGGTGGCATGCTGGGCACGGCCATGCGCTACGGCTTGAATCTGGTGATGCCCGCCACCGCCGCCCCGCACGGGTTCTGGCATTCATTCCATGTGCCCACATTCACGGCGAACATGATCGCCTGCTTTATCTTTGCATGCCTGACGTCCTATCTGTCTCAGGCATCCTGGATTCGCAAACGCATCCGGCAGCTCACTTCGCGCGGCATCGGCATGGGCATGTGCGGAGGCTTCTCCACGCTCTCCGCGCTGGCTATCGAGGAACTCACCAGATTGCATGCGGGCCATATTGCCGGTCCCGTATGTTATCTGCTCATCAGCTTCGCCGGCGGCCTGCTGGTCGCCTACGCGGGTGCCCGACTTGGCTTGGCGCTCACCGTGCGACGTATGACGAAGATCGCCGCCGACGCGGTAATGAACCAGCGACAGTCGCCGAATGGTTCCGGCCGCCACGTGACCGCCGGAGAAACCATCGTCATGCCCTCTGGCTCCGATGACTCCCCCCTCAGTGCGCCGCCATCCTACGAGCCCGCGCCCATTACCGATGAGATTCCGCTGACCGGCGACCTCACCACAGGGGAGGTGCACTGATGACGTTCCTGCTCGTGTGCATGTGCGGCGGCCTCGGTGCCGTGGCCCGTTTCGTATTGAACACGTCGATTCAGCGATGGTGGAACCGACTGTTTCCGTTGTCCACGTTCATTATCAACGTAGTCGCCACGTTCTGTGCCGGCTTGGCCGCCGCCACATTCGCCCACCAAGTGGTGCCCGAATCGACGTACCTGCTGTTCGTCACCGGCTTCCTCGGTGGTTTCTCCACGTTCTCCACCGCAATCAATGAAATGGTGTCGTTGGCGCGTAACCGGCATCTCGCCATGGCCGCGTTCTATGTGCTGGTCACCATCGTGGTGCCGGTGATCTGTGTGGCGTTGGGCTGGATCGTCGGCAGCCTGGCGCACTGATGCGCCTGCGTTCGTCCGCGCGCGAGATACCACGATTACCGACTAATCGTCCATAAAACGTCTGTTATTATCCTGTAACGAACCGGCTGCCCGGTAACGAGAGAGAAATCTCGGCGCAACCGCGCGCTGATTTCCAAGAACCCGTCCGTTATCATCGGCCCGCCGTCCAGCGGCGTGGTCAAGAACACGTACAAGCAGGTCACCACCGCCGGCATTCCGATGATTTCCGAAGGTGCCACCTCCACCTCGCTGTCCGGCCTTGATCCGATGTTCTTCCGCACGATTCCGCCGGACACCGTGCAGGGTGCCGTGCTGGCCAGGTCATCGCCCAGGATGGCGTGAAGAACCTGGCCATCGCAGTGTTCAACGATGAGTACGGTACGCACTTGCGTGACGTGGTCGTCAAGACCGTTGAGGATGCCGGCGTGAACGTCGTGTACGGCGAAAAGGACGCCTTCGACCCGACCGAAACGAACTTCTCCTCCATCGCCACCGCAGTCAAGGCCTCCAACCCGGGCACCGCCTCAATCGGCATCTACAAGTTCGACGCCAAGAACAGGCCGGTCTTCGATCACGCCCAGCAGGGCTCCGTGCCGAAGGGCTGATGCGCCGTCCGGTTCCGGCTCGCTTAGAGAGAGCCGATTGCAATCGCTGCAATGGTGCATTCCGCCGGTAATTGGCGATTGACGGCGCCCTCCGGCATAACGAAACCCCACCCCTTACCTATTCGGGTGGGGTTTCTTTATGTTCGGCGTCGAACCGGTTCGACACGCCGGCGATTGGACTGTAAGATGCTCCGGCGTTAGCATCGAATTGGTTCAATGCAACGAGAACGTGATGGTAAAGACAGCGGTTTAGTCGTACACATCCACGTCATCGCACGCGCCCGAGTCCCGGCAGGAACAATGCTGACGCAACCGGAAACACAACACAGGAGTTGCCATGAAGAACACAGTTCAACTCATCACCTACGCGGATCGTCTCGGCGACGGCACCATCGCCAGCATGACCGACATTCTGCGCACCCGCTTCAACGGCGTGTATGACGGCGTTCATATCCTGCCGTTCTTCACCCCGTTTGACGGCGCGGACGCCGGCTTCGACCCGATCGACCACACCAAGGTCGACCCGCGCCTCGGCTCGTGGGATGACGTCGCCGAACTCTCCACAACCCACGACATCATGGTCGACGCCATCGTCAACCACATGAGCTGGGAATCCGCCCAATTCCAGGACGTGCTGAAGAACGGCGGGAACTCCGAGTACTACCCGATGTTCCTGACCATGAACTCCGTCTTCCCGAACGGCGCTACCGAAGAAGACCTGGCCGGCATCTACCGCCCGCGCCCGGGCCTGCCGTTCACCCACTACAACCTCGGCGGCAAGACCCGTTTGGTATGGGTCAGCTTCACCCCGCAGCAGGTGGACATCGACACTGATTCCGCCAAGGGCTGGGAATACCTGATGTCCATCTTCGATCAGATGGCCGCCAGCCACGTGCGCTACATCCGTCTCGATGCCGTGGGCTACGGCGCCAAGGAAGCCGGCACCAGCTGCTTCATGACCCCCAAGACCTTTAAGCTCATCTCCCGTCTGCGCGAGGAGGGCGTCAAGCGCGGCCTTGAAATCCTCATTGAGGTCCACAGCTATTACAAGAAGCAGGTGGAGATCGCCTCCAAGGTGGACCGCGTCTACGATTTCGCCCTGCCGCCGCTGCTTCTGCACTCGCTGTTCACCGGTCACGTCGAACCCGTGGCCCACTGGACCGAGATCCGCCCGAACAACGCCGTCACCGTGCTCGATACGCACGATGGCATCGGCGTGATCGACATCGGCTCCGACCAGCTCGACCGCTCCCTCAAGGGCCTCGTGCCCGACGAGGACGTCGACAACCTGGTCAACACCATCCATGCCAACACCCACGGCGAATCCCAGGCCGCCACCGGTGCCGCCGCGTCCAACCTCGACCTCTACCAGGTCAACTCCACGTACTACTCGGCCCTCGGCTGCAACGACCAGCACTACTTGGCCGCACGCGCCGTGCAGTTCTTCCTGCCGGGCGTGCCGCAGGTCTACTACGTGGGCGCGCTCGCCGGCCGCAACGACATGGAACTGCTGCGCCGCACCAACAACGGCCGCGACATCAATCGCCACTACTACTCCACCGCCGAAATCGATGAAAACCTCGAACGCCCGGTGGTCAAGGCCCTGAACGCCCTGGCCAAGTTCCGCAACGAACTGCCTGCATTCGATGGCGAGTTCAGCTACGAGGTCGATGGCGACTCGTCCATCACCTTCCGCTGGACCGCCGCCGACGGCACGTCCACGGCCGCCCTCACCTTCGAGCCCGGACGCGGCCTCGGCACAGACAACACCACCCCGGTCGCCAGCCTTGCCTGGAGCGATGCCGCCGGCGACCACGAAACCCACGATCTGCTCGCCAACCCGCCGGCCGCCAGCGTCGACTAATCGCGGAATCGAGACACCAATCATGACTGAAGCATCGAACAACGTAATGGAATCACTCGAAAACGAGGTTGCGCAGCGTGACCCGATGGCCGATAGCTACGGCCGTCGCCCGTCCGTCATGGACGTGGTCAGGCTCGGCACCGGCTTCACGGTCAGCCTGATCATCACCGGCATCGTGTGGGTGTCGCTGTCCTCGATTCTGGTGCCCCAGCTGGTCGACCAAATCGCCCCCGGCCAGCGCGAGGCGTTCATCGGCGCCATCAACTCGGTCGGTTCGGTGGTGGCTCTGGTGGCCAATATCATGTTCGGCACCTTCTCCGACCTGACCCGCTCCAAGTGGGGCAAGCGCACGCTGTGGATCATCAGCGGCGGCCTGCTGTGCGGCGCGTGCGTGGCGGGTCTGCTCGTCACCCGCTCGCTGCCGGTCATCCTGCTGCTGTGGTGCGGCATGCAGCTGTTCTACAACTGGATGAACGCGCCGTTCGTGGCCACCATGTCCGACCGCGTGCCGGACAAGTTCCGCGGCTCCGTCTCCTCCTTCATGGGCGCGGGCGGCGTGCTGGGCCAGACCGCCGGCTCTCTGGTCGGCTCCCTGCTCATCAGCAACATCAACATGGGCTTAACCGTCGGCGCGCTCGGCTTCGCGCTGGTCGGCATCATCGTGGTCGGCATCTGGCCGCGCGAACCTTCCAATGCGGACGAAGCTCGCGAGCCGCTGAGCCTGACGATGGTGCTCAAGGCATTCATCCCGCCGCACGGCAAGGGCGCACGCAACTTCTACTACGCACTGTTCGGCCGCATGATGATGGTCGCCGGCTACCAGATGATCAATGGCTACCTGCTGTATGTGGTCAAGTACTACACCTTCTCCGACTCTGGATATGGGCCGGATGAGCTCAAGAAGGCCGCCGCCGGTGTGATCGCCACCATGTCCGTGATCACGATGGTGGTCTCCCTGATTGCCGCGCTCGTCTCCGGCCCGATCTCCGACCGTCTCGGCATGCGCAAGGTTCCGGTGGCGCTGGCCAGTGTGCTGTTCGCCGTGGGCGCCGCAATGCCGTGGATTTTCCACAATGCGTGGGGCATGTACCTGTTCGCCGCCATCGCCGGCTTCGGCTACGGCGTGTACAACGCCATCGACCAGGCGCTGAACGTGTCTATTCTGCCGAACCCGAAGGAAGCCGGTAAGGATCTGGGCGTGCTCAACATGGCCAACACCCTGTCCACCGTGCTTGGCTCGCTGCTCACCTCCGGCGTGGTCATGGCCACCGGCGGCAACTACGGTCTCGTGTTCCCGGTGTGCATCGTTGTGGTGCTTATCGCAGCCTTCCTCATCATGCAGATCCGTGGCATCAAGTAGGCGCAAAACCCTAGCCCAAGTAGTGCGCCCGGCGTAAGCTGGGTTCATGGAAAGCAGACCGCCCGCAGTGCACTGAAGCCAGTGCGCTCGGGCGGTTTTGCGTATGCGGGGTTGAAGGTCGTGCTCCTGCGGGCGCGGCCCAAGCATCCCGCCGGAATCGACGAGACGAGCAGCAGAACAGAGAAAGAGCAGCATCATGTTGGAACCGTATGTGCGTCCGGGTATTGATGATCGCCTGGATTTGGACAAGGTCCTAAGTCCTGAAGACAAAGCCGCCGTGGCCAGACTGGCCATCAAGAATCGCCGCCGCCCGCCCGAAGCGTCCGCCGACCAGCCCGAGGCCCAAACTGTGCGATTGGCTTCCGCCGGTTCTTCGACAGCCGCTGCTGCAGCCGCCAGTGTGGACACTCCCGCGCCGGATATGTCGTCCGCCTACCTCGACATGCGCGACCCCATGGTCGCCGTCAATGGCCAACGCCCTACCGCAGGTCAGGTCTCCCGACTCAACTGGGGTTTCTTCGCTGCTTCAATTCTGGTCGGCGCACCTTGGGTGGCGTTGAACACCATTGCCATGCCCAACGCGATTGCGCGTACGTTCGGCTATGACACTGCTGTTGCCGGTCATATCGCCATCAATCCGGGCACTGGCCGCCCGTTGCCCGTCGCCACCGAATTGGCGATGCCTCTGGCCGTGTTGGTGATTGTCGGCGTAGTGGCCTCCATGTTTGCGATGCCGCTGATTTCAGTGTTGTCCGACCGCACGCGCACGCCATTGGGCCGTCGTACCCCGTGGATGGTTGGCGGAGGTCTGCTGTGCGCGCTGATCACGCTGATTCTGGGGCAGAATATCGGCATCATTGTGCTTTGTATTTTCTGGGTGTTCCTACAGTTCGCCTATGCGATGCTTTCCGTGCCGTTGACCAGCGCCATCAGCGAACGGGTGCCCGACAAGTTCCGCCCTCGCATCGAACGCTGGCATGGCATCGGTGTGATGCTCGGTCAAGTGCTTGGCGTGTGCATGGGTGCGCTTGGTGTGATGTTCAATTCGTTTACGCCGTTTAGTTACACCGCCGTGCTATTTGCAGTGTCCGGTATTGCCACCGTATTGATTCTGCCCAAGGAGCCTTCTAGCACTGAGCAGCCGAACCAGCTTTTTGACCGCAGTCAGGTACTTGACCAATTGTGCCTGCCGGCCCACGCTCCCGAGTTCTCCCGGGTGTTCGCCGCCCGTACGTGCATGATGGCCGGTGTTGGGCTGACCGGTGTGTTTCTGTGGTATCTCGTACGTTTCTGGGTTTATGGCAAGGCCGTGGTATTCACGTCCGCCCCGCTGACCATTCCGGCCGGATTCCTCATTGCCGGTATGGCTGTGGCCACATTGATCGGTGCCGCGCTCGCCTCCTGGGCCGCCGGGCCAATTTCCGAATCGATTGAAGAAAAGAACATTCCCACCACACGCGTGGTGGCCGGTGCTTGCCTGCTGTATGCGATTGGTCTGGGGCCCGCATGGGGCCTTGGCGTCTGGTCCACCGGCACTGCCCGTGAAAACGGCATGCTGCTGTTTGCGCTGATCTCCGGATTCGCCTTCGGCATTTACGATTCGTTCGGCCTTGAACTGGTGATGGACTCTTTGCCCGACCCGCGCCGAGCCGGCCACGACCTCGGCATTTATGCGCTCGCCAACTCGGCCGGTCTGGCGCTCGCCGCCATCATCGGCGCGCCACTGGTGAACGCCTTCGAGCACAGCTTCGGTTATTACCTGCTCTTCCCGTCCGCCATCGTCATGGTGCTGCTGGCCGGAATCGTCACCCTCACCGCCAAATCTGCCGAATAATAAACCGGTTCGAGTACACTGGTCAGCAGTGATCCAGTCCAGTACTCGCAGGGGAGCAAAACCATGGTCGGCATGCGCGACGTAGCCAAAGCGGCAGGGGTGTCCTTAAGCACCGTTTCGTTGGTGGTCAACAACACCGGCTACGTCTCGGCCGATATGCGTGCCAAAGTCGAGTCCGCGATGCGCCAGCTCAACTACATTCCCAACGAGCTGGCCCGCAACCTCTACCGGAACCGCACCAACACCATCGGCGTGATCATACCGACCGTCGCCCACCCGTTCTTCTCCACACTCACCGCGCATCTGCAGCGCGAGTTCGCCGCGCGCGACCTCAAAACCCTATTGTGTTCCACCGCCGATGCGGACAAAGGCGAGGGCGAATACGCCGATATGCTGCAGCGACACATGATGGACGGCATCATCATGGCGGCCCACACCGAGCATCCGGCCGACTACTGGACCTCCATCCATCGGCCAATTGTCGCTTTCGACCGCACGCTCGGTGAGGGTGTGCCGGTCGTCCGGTCTGATCATGAACAGGGAGGCCGTCTGATTGCCCGTCAGCTCATCGATTCCGGAGCGCGTCATGTGGTGCTCGTCGGCGGCCCGCGCTCCCAGTTCGCGGCGGCCACCACGTTCCTCACGATTCGCTACCATCTCACCGTTGAGCGGATGCTGGCCGATGCCGGCATTGCCTGCGATTACGTGGAGGCCGGCGCCGTGGCCGACACCGCCGCCCACGCAGCCACCGCATGCGCCATTTTCGAGCGGTATCCCGATGTCGACGCCATCGTCGGCTCCGATGTGGTGGCATCCGTGGCATTGCAGGAAGCCTCACGCCGGGGTATCGAGGTGCCTGCTGATCTGCAAGTCATCGCCTATGACGGCACTCTCATGGCCGAAACCGCCGGCAAACGCCTGACCGTGATTCGACAGGACTTCCCGGCCATCGCCGCCGCGCTCGCCGTCCGCATGGACTCACAGATCGCCGCCGACGGTGGCCCCGCCTCTCCGGCCAAGAACGATAGTGCTTCGGACGTTGACACCCAACCCACTCCCGAAGAAGTCATCCCCGTAACCTTTATCCCCGGCGAAACCACCCGGTGACTCCTATCTTGGCTCCCCTCTCTGAGGGGAGCTGGCGGCGTAGCCGACTGAGGGGAGCCGAGGCACAGCCGCGCACAGTCACCCATCTCACATGACTCCTACGTCACAATGTCCACAATGTGAACCCTTGCTGGATTGGCAAGACAGCCAAACCTATGTTTACATTCCAGTTCAGGTCGAACGGCCTGAGGAAATACCGAAAGGAGGCCACGCGATGACTGGATTCAATGCTTCTGCGTTTGTACCCGCACGAATTATTAGCCCGTCTTCGCTGGCGGACTAATTCGGCACTGATGCTTGAAGCCCCGTCAACGAAGGCAGGGCCAATCAAGCTGACACAATCGGTAAGGCCCTGCAAGATGCGGGGCTTTTTTGTTGCGCTCACAAGGCTTACGGCAGAATCCCGCAGACGGAAACGGTAGCGGACAGTACACGGCAACAACACAGCAACAGAACAACAACCTCCCTGTGAGACGAAATAATCGCCCGCCAATGAGAGTGAACGAGAGCAAAACAGGAGTAACAATGACTGCAGCAGTCGAAGAGACTGGCTTAGGGCAGGCGGCAGGTAAAGCCGCTACCTTGGTACGCGATTCGGTCAAGACCGTAATCGCCGCGTCGATGGTCGGTACCGCCATCGAATTCTATGACTTCTACGCCTACGGCACCGCCGCGGCAAACTATTTCCCGCACATCTTCTTCTCCGCGAAGGACAACCCCACCGTCGCACTGCTGATGAGCTTGCTGACCTTCGCCATCGCCTTCATCGCCCGCCCGCTGGGCTCGCTGATCTTCGGCCACTTCGGTGACCGCATGGGCCGCAAGACCACGCTGGTCGTCAGCCTGATGACCATGGGTGTCGGCACCTTCCTGATTGGCTGCCTGCCCACCTACGATCAGGTCGGCGTTGGCGCAGTCGCCATCCTCTGCCTGCTGCGCTTCATCCAGGGCATCGGCCTGGGCGGCGAATGGTCCGGCGCGGCACTGGTCGCCACCGAGAACGCGCCTGAAGACAAGCGCGCACTGTACGGTTCCTTCCCGGAGCTCGGCGCCCCGATCGGCTTCTTCCTGTCCAACGGCACCTACTTCGTGCTCGAATCCTTCAACAATCAGGACGCGATGCTGGCTTGGGGCTGGCGTGTGCCGTTCCTGCTGTCCGCCATCCTGGTGATCGTCGGTCTCGTGGTCCGCGTTCACATGGAGGAGACCCCGATCTTCCGTATGGCTCAGGAGCAGAAGAAGGTCGTCAAGTCCCCGCTGACCGAGGTCTTCCGCAAGTCTTGGCGTCAGGTGCTGCAGGCCACCTTCCTCGTGGCTGTGACCTACACGCTGTTCTACACGCTCGCCACCTGGTCCCTTGCTTGGGGCACCAAGGACACCGCGAACGGCGGTGGCAACCTCGGCTTCACCAACCAGGAATACCTGCTCATGCTTATGATTTCCATCTGCGTGTTCGCCCTGTTCATCGTGCTGTCCTGCCTGTACGCGGACAAGATCGGCCGCCGTCGCGTGCTGACCTTCTCCTCCTGCGCACTTGTGGTGTTCGCCGTACTCTTCCCGTTCCTGCTGGACGGTGGTCTGGTCGGCCAGAAGAACTTCTTCGCCAGCATGGTGTTCCTGTGCGTCGGCTTCGCCCTGATGGGCATCGCCTTCGGCCCGATTGGCGCCTTCCTTCCTGAGCTGTTCGACGCCAACGTGCGCTACTCCGGCTCCGGCATCGGCTACAACCTGGCCGCCATCGTCGGCGCGGCCTTCGTGCCGACCATCGCCACCTGGCTCGCCCACAACTGGGGCGTCCACTCCGTGGGCCTCTACCTCGCCGTGATGGCCGTGTGCTGCCTCGTCTCCGTGCTCACCTGCAAGGAGACTAAGGACGTTGACTTTACCAAGTAAAGTCAACGACTGGTTTCCTACCCTCACTCAGCTATCGCTTCGTTCGGGCGTCGTCTACAGACAGCCCACTGGGCTGTCTGCTTAACGGCTCCGCCAGGACGTTGATTTCACCAAGTGAAATCCTCCATAACTAGATATCGCCAAGTTCACAACGTGAAAAACCTCAATTCCACTAAGTGAACCCCTGCAGGGCTTTTCCGATGCGACAGGACTAAACCTGCATATCGGAAAAGCCCACAAGGAAAGCCACAACAGAATATCGCTCAGCGAAACCCCGCAGAACGCAAGAAAATTTCAACCCCATAAATAAACAAATAAATAAAAGGAGCGCCAAAAATGGCAGCAACTATCTGGTACGAGAAGGACGCCGATCTGTCCGTGTTCGATGGCAAGAAGGTGGCCATCCTGGGCTACGGTTCTCAGGGTCACGCCCACGCGCTGAACCTGCGTGACTCCGGTGTCGACGTGGTCGTCGGCCTGCGTCCTACCTCCAAGTCCGTGGAGTTCGCCAAGGAGCAGGGCCTTGAGGTCAAGCCGGTTGGCGAGGCCGTCGCCGAGGCTGACGTTGTGATGATTCTTCTGCCTGACCAGTACCAGGCAGCCGTCTACAAGAAGGACGTTGAGCCGAACCTGAAGCCGGGCGCTGCCCTGGCATTCGCCCACGGCTTCAACATCCACTACGGCTACATCAAGCCGTCTGAGGATCACCCGGTGTTCATGGTTGCCCCGAAGGGCCCGGGCCACATCGTTCGTCGTGAGTACGCCGCTGGCCGTGGTGTGCCGGTCGTCGTGGCCGTCGAGCAGGATCCGGACGGCAAGACTTGGCCGCTGTGCCTCGCCTACGCCAAGGCTCTGGGCGCTCTGCGCGCCGGTGCCATCAAGACCACCTTCACCGAGGAGACCGAGACCGATCTGTTCGGCGAGCAGGACGTCCTCATGGGTGGCATCAACCACCTGTGCGACATGGGCTTCGACGTGCTGACCGAGGCCGGCTACCAGCCGGAGATCGCCTACTTCGAGGTGTTCCACGAGCTGAAGATGCTGGTCGACCTGGCCAACGAGGGTGGCCTGAACAAGGCCCGTTGGTCCTGCTCCGACACCGCCCAGTACGGCGACTACACCTCCACGGTCATCACCGAGGAGACCAAGAAGCGTATGCAGTATCAGCTGAAGCGCATTCAGGACGGCTCCTTCGCCAAGGAGTTCATGGACGATCAGGCCGCCGGTGCGCCGAAGTTCAAGGAGCTGCAGGAGGAGTACTCCCACCCGCACCTCGAGACCGTCGGCCCGAAGCTGCGCGCCATGTTCTCCTGGAACAACGGCCCGGCCAAGGACCAGGACGAAGCTGAGTCCTTCAACGGCAAGATCGCTCGTACCCAGGTTCAGTGACCTATGACCTCCCTCTGATGAGGGAGGTGGCATCGCGTAGCGATGGCGGAGGGAGAGATCGTTAGGATTAAATCCCTTTGTACAAGCAAGAAACCGCCGTTCCCGTTCATGCGGGAGCGGCGGTTTCTTGTGTTCAGTCGAATCAGCTACAGCCCACGACTATCGAGCGCATCGGCCAGCTCGTCGGACTGCTTCAGGATAAGCACCAGCAGAGGCACCGCCCATGCGGTCACGCCACCATGACCTCCACGGGCCTGATTCGCTTCCCGCACAATTCGCACATTGCGATTAATCAGTGGAATCGCTGAGATGGTCAATGCGCACAGTAGCCCAATGCGGTCCGGATTGACGCCGAATCGTCGCAATGGCCGCAATGCTGCCAGCACGGTATCCAACATGTCTTCAGTGCGGGTGGTGAGTGTTACCAGATTTGCGATCATGACCAGTTCAAGTACGCGCACCGCATTGAACGCCGTGGTTTGCCATGGCACAAAGAACACCTGCACTACCACGGTGAATGCCACCACCCACCACGCGCTCCACAATTGACGAGCGAAAACGTGCGGACCAAGGCCGGACATGGCATACCATATTGCGCATAACGCGCCGCAGGCGGCTATCACCCACCACGATAAATGCGGAATCACCAATACCGTTGCCACCGCCAGTGACACGATGAGTTTCACTGCGGCAGGGCATCGATGCAGCACGCTATCGCCTGCGATATACAGCGAAATCATAGGGATGTCTCGGCTTCTTCGTTGTCCGTAACGCCGCAGTCGGCAAGATATCGCGCGATAACGTGGCGGGGCTCGCCGGTTTCGAGAATGTGCCCATCGGCAAAGCGGACCGCCATATCGCAGCGTGCAGCAAGCCGAAGATTATGGGTGGAAACAATCAGTGGGCAGGCGATATCGTGTATCAACAGGTTTTCGATGCGCGTCGCATTGGGCAAATCGAGCATGGTGGTCGGCTCGTCGGCAAGCACCAGCTCCGGGTTGCGCACGAGCACGGCGGCAAGGGCCAGCATTTGCTTCTGCCCGCCAGACAGGCTGTGCGCCGGAGTACCAGCGTGAGGCGTTAGGCCGAATGATTGCAGCTGACGGTCAACCAGTGCCGAAGACTCGGATTTGCTCAGCCCCATGCCCCGCAGCGAAAAGGCCACGTCTTCGGCTGGTGTAGGCATGATGATTTGCGTGTCAGGGTCGGTGAACACGAACCCCACTTTGCGGTGCAGTTGCTTGGCTTGCCGTGTGGGGTCGAGGCCCATGACACGTATCGTGCCTGATGTGGGCTTGGCCAGACCGTCAATCAGACGGAGAAATGTGGATTTACCTGAGCCATTGACGCCAATGATGGCAATACGGCGAGGGCCTGAGCCCCCAGCGAGACCAAGGTCAAGCTGGCAACTCAGGTCATCAATAATGCGTTTGCCTTCTGCCTCGACTCTCACATGGTCGAAGACGATCATTTGCTAGCGCGCAACGATTCGGGGAATGCGGCCGGGTATGCGCGCATCAGCGCGGTGGCAATCAACGTGGCAATCACCACTTTGGCGATATCACCGGGAACAAAGATCATGCCGGAAATAATAACACCCTTGAGAGGAGCGCCCATAACCAATGCCTGAACCGGGAATCCGATGGCATACGGAATCAGTACGCCGCCAATCAGGCTGGCCGGCGCACTCTTCCACCACACCAGACGATGACCCTGATGTGCGATAAGTCCGATCACCAAGGCTCCAAGAATCCAGCCGTACAGATATCCAGCGCTTACACCCACGAAAATCGCTGGACCGCCGTTGCCGCCAAGCAGGGGAATGCCGACGAAGGTGAGTACGAGCATCAGCAACACCGACAGCATTCCATTCACCGGTCCCAGAATCAGACCCGCTAACATCACAGCAAGGGTTTGCAGAGTAATCGGTACCGGGCCAACAGGAATGCGGATAAAGCTGAACACACTGAGCAACGCGGCGAACATGGCAATGCGCACCAAGTCGCGGCTCGTGAAATGAACATGCGAAGCCATGATAAATACAGTCCCTTCATAGTAGTTGCCATGTGCTTTCGGCCGAATCTGTCCCTCCGCCCGATGCTCCCCATGGAGCTCGTGCGGCATATTGCTTGCACGAGTGTGGGTCGCAGACCGCTGCACATGACGAGTTGTAATAACGAGCACTCATGCTAGCGATGATGATCGGCGTGCGATTGGTTGGCCTGTACAAAAAATTGTGCATTTACTTGTGCAACACTGAATATTGGTCATAGCCGGAAAAGGGAGGCATGGTGAACAGCGTGCGTGACGGATCGCAGGACAAAGGCCGGAATCCAGCCATTCGCGGGCGTCTCGTGGATGGTCAGGGGCGATGTGTTCACTGGCATTCGCCATTGGATGTTGTTGCGAATCGTTTCGCCTGTTGTGACGAATATTACGCTTGCTACCGATGCCATGATGAACTGGCTGGGCATGATCGTATCGCGTGGCGAGACATGGATTCGCTCGCTGTGATGTGCGGTGTTTGCCGGCACCAAATGACGCCTCGCGAATACGAGCGGGCGATGGAGTCTGTTACTCCGTGCTGCCCTTGCTGCGGCGCACGGTTCAATCCTGGATGTGCCCTTCACCACGATATCTATTTCAGTGATTGATGGCGGCAGGCGCTGGCGCAACTCTTGTTTTGGAATTGCTATGCGGGGGTGGCAAGTCCATTTCTCATGCTCTGGTGTGAAATAGCTCACGTTGTGGACTCTGACCGGGCTATGGCCACGTTCTCGGTAGGATTGAACTCGGTTTGAAGGACACAATCCTCGCAAAACAGGACTTATCTGCACACCGTAGATACCCCGGCGCCCAGCGGCGCCACAACCCACTACTGAAAAGGAGTGCCAATAATGGCAGCACAGATCTGGTATGAGAACGACGGTGATCTCTCTGTTCTCGAAGGCAAGAAGGTCGCAATCATCGGCTACGGCTCCCAGGGCCACGCCCACGCGCTGAACCTTCGCGATTCCGGTGTCGACGTGGTCGTCGGCCTGCGTCCGACCTCCAAGTCGGTCGACTTCGCCAAGGAGCAGGGCCTCGAGGTCAAGTCCGTGGCCGAGGCTTCCGCCGAGGCCGACGTGATCATGATTCTGGCCCCCGACCAGTACCAGCGCACCATCTGGGCCAACGACATCGAGCCCAACATCAAGCCGGGTGCCGCCGTCGCGTTCGCTCATGGCTTCAACATTCACTACGGCTACATCAAGCCGTCTGAGGATCACCCGGTGTTCATGGTTGCCCCGAAGGGCCCGGGCCACATCGTTCGTCGTGAGTACGCCGCTGGCCGTGGCGTGCCGGTCGTCGTGGCCGTCGAGCAGGATCCGCGTGGCGACGGCTGGGCTCTGACCCTGGCCTACGCCAAGGCCCTCGGTGCTCTGCGCGCCGGCGCCATCAAGACCACCTTCAAGGAAGAGACCGAGACTGATCTCTTCGGCGAGCAGAACGTGCTCATGGGTGGCGTGAACAAGCTCGTCGAGATGGGCTTCGAAGTCCTGACCGACGCCGGCTACCAGCCGGAAATCGCCTACTTCGAGGTCTGCCACGAGCTCAAGATGCTCGTCGACCTGATGAACGAGGGTGGCTTGAACAAGGCTCGTTGGTCCTGCTCTGACACCGCTCAGTACGGCGACTACGTCAACACCGTCATCAACGAGGACTGCCGCAAGCGCATGGAATACCACCTGCAGCGCATCCAGGACGGCTCCTTCGCCAAGGAGTTCATCGACGATCAGGATGCCGGCGCCCCGCACTTCAAGGAGCTGCAGGAGAAGTACTCCAACGAGCGCATCGAGACCGTCGGCCCGAAGCTGCGCGCCATGTTCTCCTGGAACAAGGACGGCGTCAAGGATGCCGACGAGGCCAACTCCTTCACCGGCAAGATCGCCCGCGCCCAGGTTCAGTGAGCCCCTGTAGCTCCCGCTGGCGCATAAGCGCCTGAGGGGAGTACCCAGCACGTACCAAAAGGCCGCCGCTCCGATTCATTCGGAACGGCGGCCTTTCGCATGGTTCCCACCACGTAGTCAAACCTCCATCGCGAGGTGAAATTCTCACGACGTAGCGAACTGCCCACCACGCGGTGACGCAAAACGGTTCTATTCCACGGAATGCAAAATTACGCTGACATCGTGGTGGGATGGGCCACCACGTGGTGAACCACAAAGTTACTTAATGACCCACACAGAGGTGTCGGTGGGGAGCTGGCCTTCGGGGGTCAGCGGGCCGGACGCCAGCACCACGGAGCCATCGGGCAGCGCGACCGGAGCGTCGCCGAAATTGGTGATCGAGGTGAACGTGTGCCCGCCAACCGCTGCGCGGGTGTACGCCACCACATCGTCGCCCATGTCCACCTGCTCGGCCGTGGCGTCGCGGGTGGCGGTCAGCGATTCCTGACGAATCGCCAGTGCGGCGCGATACAGCGCTAACATCGAATCCGGATCGGCCTGCTCGACATCCACGGCGTAATCCTTGAACCACAGCGGCTGCGGCAGATGCGGATCAGCGGCAGCCGTCACGCCGTCGGCTCGCACGGCGGGGGAGAAGCCGAAGGACGCGCCTGTACCGAACTGGCCGGCTGCACACAGCGGCACATGGTTTTCGCCGGTACCGTCATCGGCCGGAGCCGGACGGCTGAAATCGGCCAAGGCCGGCTCGTCGGCGGCGGTCCACGGAATCGGCACGCGGCAACCGTCGCGGCCCTTGTCCATCGTGGCGCGAGCGGTGTGGAATGCGGTCGGATCCTCCAGATGGTCCCACGGAATATCGGCAACCTCGAACAGACCCAGCTCCTCGCCCTGATAGATGTATGCGGCACCGGGCAGACCGAGTTCCATCAGCGCGGCGGCACGGGCACGGCGAGTGCCCAGCTCGCGGTCTTCCGGGTAGGTGGTGCCGTTGCGCAGCAACCAATCGTGCGGCAGCTGGTGGTAGGGCGCGCCCTTGACCTGCGGCAGGCCGTAACGGGAGGGGCTGCGCGGCACGTCGTGGTTGTTCATGACCCACGTGGTGGTGGAACCGCCGGTTTCGGCCGCCGCCTTGAGTCCGGCGGCGATGGCCTTGCGGAACTCGTCGGCATACCAGTTGGCCTGCGCGAAGTCGAAGTTGAAGGACTGGCCCAGCTCGTCCATCGAAGCGTACAGGTGCTGGTGCTCGGGCACCACCCACGCCTCGGCCACGGCAAAGCGCGGCGGGTTGTACTCGTTGAACACCTTGCGCCATTCGCGGTAGATATCGTGCACCTCGCGACGGTCGAACAGCGGGTGGCTGAAGTCATGATTCAGCACGCCGACCACGCTGTATTCGCGGCCGAGCTCTTCCAACGGCTTGGATTCGAGGTCCTTGGCCAGGCCGTGCGCCACGTCGATGCGGAAGCCGTCGGTGCCGTGGTCGGACCAGAAACGCAGGGTCTTCTTGAACTCCTCGTGGATGTCCGGATTCTTCCAGTTGACGTCCGGCTGCGCCTTATCGAACAGGTGCAGATACCACTGGCCGTCGGCCACGCGCGCCCAGGCCGGGCCGCCGAAGAAGGATTGCCAGTCGTTGGGCGGGAGTTCGCCGTGCTCGCCGCGGCCGTCGCGGAAGATGTAGCGGTCGCGCGCCGGGGGGCCGGGCTCGGCGGCGAGGGCCTCCTGGAAGAACACGTGCTTGTCAGCGGTGTGGTTGGGCACGATGTCCACGATCACCTTGATGCCGGCCTTGTGCGCGGCCTTGGCCATCGCGTCGAAGTCGTCCATGGTGCCTAGGCGCGGGTCGACGTTGCGGTAGTCGATCACGTCGTAGCCGCCGTCCGCCAGGTCCGAGGGGTAGAACGGGGAGAGCCAGATCGCGTCGACGCCGAGGTTCTTCAGGTAGTCCATCTTCTCGGTGACGCCGGCGATGTCGCCGAGTCCGTCGCCGTTGACGTCCTTGAAGCTGCGCGGGTAGATCTGGTAGACGACGGCCTGCTTCCACCAGTCGTCATTGAGGTTGTTGGCGGTCATGCCGATTCCTTCCTGTTCGTGCGTGGCTGTGTGGCTCACGTGGTTCGCTGCGCCCGATTGATAAGGGCTATTGATTATTAGTTATTGGATTCAGCTGGGCTCGAACTGCAGCGGTGAGCCCATGCTTGTTTGTTGTATTGATGACAACGGTATCATGCAAATGATTCATGCGAAAGTGCATGCATTGGCGTTTTGCGGTGATAACGTAGTCACGCTTGCCTTAGCCCGCGCAGAAAAGGGCATCGCGGGGAGAGGCGACGCGGTGTACCGCGCCCAATCACCCCTGCGCAGGCGCAGCAGGAGGTGCAGTAGTCTCACGCAGCACAAGCGGCGCGTCGGGCTGAATGAACGCCGGTTCAATCGACTCGCCCGCAATGGTCTCCAGTGCCATGCGCCCAGCATCGGCGCCCATGGCAAACGGGTCCTGATGCATGGTGGTCAGTCCCACGGCCTGAGACATTTCAACGTCGTCAAATCCCACAATCGAAATATCCTGCGGCACGCGTTTGCCGTACTGGCGTAGGCGATATAGCGCCGGCAGCGCCAGCTCATCGTCCTCAAAACAGAATGCAGTGGTGCCGGCCGGTGCGGTCAGCACCGTGTTCAAAGCCGCGCTGGTCTCCGATGCGCCGCGTGGCACCTGAAGGTTGGTCACGGTGAGTTCCGGGTGCGCGGCCTGGGCGTTCAGCACGCCCTGCAGTCGCGATTCGGCGCTATATCGCATGTTCGTCTCGGCGGGAATGCCGCCAACGAATGCGATGCCCCGATGCCCCAGCGCGATGAGGTGTTCGACGGCCGCGCGGGTGGCGGCTTGGTCGTCAATGCTTACGCCGGCGTCGAATCCGTCCGTGGAAGGGATGTTGATGCCGATGATCGGCACATGCATGTGCTTGAGGCGCTCCACCTCGGCCGGCTCGATGTTGAATGAACTGACGATTACCGCGTCTGCATTGCGGCGCACGGGCAGGTCGGCAAAGAAATCGTGGCGCTCTTCGGCGTTGCGCATCGGGTAGGCCACGGTGTCGTAGCCGGCAGGGCGCAGCACTGAGTCAAGCCCTGCAAAGATGTTTGCATTGAACCAGGTGGTGATGGTCTCGCTGGCCAGCAGCGCAATGCGGAACGACTGGCCGGACTTCAGTGCGGCGGCCGATCGGGAGATGGAATAATCGAGCTTTTCGGCGGCGGCCATTACCTTATCGCGGGTTTCGGGGAGTACCAGATCGGGCTTGGCAAAGGTGCGAGACACTGTGGATGCGGAAACGCCGGCTTCTTTTGCTACTGCCTGAATGCTTGCTTTTGCCATGGTCGCTATCCCTTGTTGATGTGTGCTGTTGCGCTGCGCTGTCGGTGCGCGTGGTCATATATCGTCATCGCTGTGACAACGGTATCATGCTCGATGGGCTATATAGTGGTTATTGCTTGGTTGTGAGAAGCCGTTTGCGTTGTGCAATGCCACCGAGTGTGGGGTGGCGGAATTAACGGATGCACATTCAGCTTCGACACGTATTGACATCGTTTGCAGAATAATCTTTGAGTGAGACTTCTTGATTGGTAGCTGGGTGGCTGCCCTGTATGGCGGTGTTTTCTTAGTGGTGATTATTGCATAGGTATGCAATACGTAGCTATCCCCTAATAGGGGTATGTGATTTCGACACGCCGGGCGGAAATGCCTGTATATTGAACAGGTTTTGCTTGTAGCTATGCGGGAAAACGCAACTACTGCACCCGTAGTTAGGGGTATGGGGTTGAAATAATGACAACCTTTGCAGTATGACATCGTGCACACGAGAGAAGTGATGCACGCCGAAGTCGGCCAGTGGTGATTAGTTGTTTAAGGTCGACTTCGGAACGGCCGAAAGCCAACGTGTGCAAAACTGATTCCGCCAATGAAGTGGATATACTCCGCAAAGCTGCATGTCCACTCCACGACCCGTAAACATAACGAGCGAGCTGTAGCGTACGCCGATACATGCGTTAGACGACAGTTCGCCGGAGACGAGGAAAGCATGAAGATAGCGAGAGGTTTCGGGGGGAGGGTAGCGAAATTCAAGGCTGCCGCCGCTGCCCTGCTTGCCGCTGCCGTGCTGGTGACGTCAACTGGCTCACTCGCATTTTCGAATAACAAACTTGCCTATGCCGCCGATGGCACCGCCGGTATTTGTGTGCCGGAGACGCATAATCTTGGTGATGACACCGCTGTAGGCAGTATGAATGACACGGGTGTTGCCACCTATGTTGGCCGTAATTTCTTTGTAGGTACTCCTATCCACTGATCAAAACAAACTCAATACGGCTTCGGGTCCTGATGGCTCTTATGCTGCGGAAATTGAGGGTCTGACAGTCGTTAAGGGTGACGCCCTGTTCCATCCGCTCAAAGGCTTCTTCTCGATTGGCACGGTGGCTTTCGGCTTGCAATTTATTCCGCCAGCCAACAGTACGGTGCTCGCTGTAGGTGGAGAAAATAGTGGCTTCGATAAAGTTGCTAACGGCTCCAATGTGAAAGTTATGGCATGGGGCTCATCGGCCGGTCTGAATCAGAAGATGACCTCTGATAAGAAAAAGCAAATTACCGGTTACAAGGCCAAGCTTGCTGGCGACAAAACTAAGTCATGGGGCGGAACACAATACAGCGTGTATCCGTATACCTATGACGGTAATGAGTCAGGTGTGGATACGCCGTCTGTGGCTTGGGGCCAGGCTAACGTGCTCTCCAATGTGAATGGCACTGATTACACCAATCAAACCACGGAAAATGCCACGCTCTCCGCGGAGCTTGCCAAGATTCCGCAAAACGGCGCCGTAACGGTAAGCAAAGCGCCTCCTTTCAATGGATACACCCGATACAAGTACGATAACTCGCAGTCCTTCAACGGCTTTACTCATGCTGAAAAGTTGCTTACCTTTACGGGTGATGGCGAATCTTTACTCCAGTCGTTCACTATTGATGCCAATGTACTGAGCCAGATTAAGGATTCCACGGGTGTGAGCTACTGGTTCCGTAACATTCCGGAAAACGCTTCTGTGGTGGTCAACGTGACCGGCACCACCGATGGTATGAATGTTTCCTTCCAAAATGGCTGGCGCTTCTGGTGGGGCGGCGATGCAAAATCGACTATTGGCAGCAGCGATGTCAAAGAAATCTCGAACGGTTACGTCAAGAACAATGAGAACGCTGAAGCTTACGCTCATGCTGCGCAGTCGATTATGTGGAACTTCACTGGAATCCGGTCCGGTGGGACTCTGAAGATTCAGGGTGGTCAGAACACTAAGAATGATGATGATCCAGCCGCAGCTATGCTCGGCAGCATCCTCGTGCCGTATGGCAGTTTTGAATCACACGTGACCACCAACGGCCGAGTAATGGTTGGCGAAGATTTTGCTATGGCCAATCCGAGAGTTGCGAAAAAGTTCGGCAACACGGATTCCGCCTCCATCATCGATATGGATCAGGAACGCCATAACCTGCCGTGGAACGGTTCGTACACGTCTGAGTGTTCAATCATTGGCTGGCAGAAGGTCGACGCTGATAATACTGACACCAAGCTTGCAGGCTCGAAGTGGGGCGTGTACGCAGATGCTAATGCCACCCAGTTGCTACTGACTGTGTCGGATAACGGCAGCAACGATTCCGATGCGAATGAGGGCGTGCTGACCGTGCGCAATCTGAATCCGAATGCAACGTACTACATCAAGGAGTTGCAGGCTCCGGATGGGTACCAGATAAAGGAAACCGTATATTCGGTAACTACCAGCCAAACTGGCGAAGCCATCAACTACGTAACGGGTGATGTGATCGACGACACCACCGGCAAAATCACCAACAAAAAGTCCGGCAATGAGATCGCTTGGTCAAAGGTCGATGCCGATGACACCAGCAAGGAGCTCGCCGGCTCCGAGTGGCAGATCCAGCAGGCTGAGAATGGCTCGGCCAGCAAGAGCTGGAATGTCAAGGACAATACCAATGAGGCGACGAACGTTACGGCCTCGGCTTCTTCAACGACTCTGGATTCCGACAATCCAACTGCCACGCTGACCGCAACCGTTCAACCGGGCGGTGCACTGCAGAAAGTCACCTGGGCATTTACTGATCAGGCGGGCAGCACCTCCGAATCGTCATCGGAAGCCGCGGCATTGGGCCGCACCGGCGATTTGACCGCCGCCATCACCGGTACCAGCAGCACGGACGTCACTGTGTATGTGAAGGCATGCTCGGTTTCCAACCCTGATGTGTGCAGCGACCCAGTCGCCTTCACGGTGAAAGCCATGAGTGTCAAGGATTTCAGCGTCAAGGATTCCTTGAACAAGACGGTTGAGAGTGATTCCACCGTCACTGCCGCTTCGGTCGGCAGCGCGCTGACGTTCACCGCTTCCTCCACTCCGGCTGTTCCGATTACCTGGTCTTCGGGCAACGCGAGCGTGGCAACGGTTACTTCCAGCGGCGAAAACGGTCAAAAAGCAACCGTGACGATGACGGGGTTCGGCTCTGCGGTCATCACTGCGAAGGCCGGCGATCAGACGATTTCGTTCACGGTTAAGGTGCCGTCCACCACGGTGTACTTCAAGAAGTCGCTGGTGTCGGACTGGTCGAAGTACTACGTGTACTACAACGACGGCAATAATAACTGGAAATTCGTGGAGATGAGCCAGAGCTGCGGCGATTATGTGTATGCCATATTGCCGAAGCAGTCGCTTCGTACGTATTTTTTGTTCCACGGTGACGATGAAAACACGAGCACCAACAAGTGGTACCAGGGGTCGAATAAGAGCAATTTCGAGTTCATGGGCAACGAAGTGCAAGTCGTGAACCAGTATAACGATTCACAGGTCTCCACCGCCCCGGCCGGCTGCCCTGCATCTGCCGCAGCTGCTGCCCAGTCGAATGATGCGGCGGTGCTCAACGAGAACGCCATGGTGACGCCCGCCGATGACTCGCAGCCCAGTGATGCTGCCGGCGTTGCCGAAAACGCTGTTGACGATGGTGCAAAGGCCATTTCCTGCACGGCATCGGATGGCGCGGACGGCAATCCGGGCGTGAAGTGTGATACGGACACCGCAGCCGGTAAGTTCAAGGTTGGCGGTCTGGATGCCGGCACGTACTGGCTCCATGAGATCACGGCTCCGGACGGGTACACGATCAATAAGACCCTGTACCAATTCACGATTGATGCCGATGGCAATGTCACGTGGAACGGCGGTTGGGCCAGCGGCAATGCGACTGGCGATATTGATGAAAATCTGAAGCCGGGTGCTGACAACGCAATCTCGGATACGCCCACCGAAGTGACCTGGAACAAAGTCGACACCAAGGGCGGCAAACTTGCCGGTTCTCAGTGGAAGATCGTCGGTCCAAGCCCTGTAACGGACGTGTACTGTGTGGCCGACAACGTGACGGTTGATACCAACGGCGACACCACGCCGGCGGGCACCGAGTTCGCAGACTGCACTGGTGAGAAGCTGTCAGATGCCGATACTGAGTACGGCGTCATCAAGGTCAAGGGCTTGCCGGTCGGAACATACGCACTGACCGAAACCAAGGCTCCAGACGGCTACGTGGCAACAACCACGGTCTACACGCTTACCATCTCTGGCACTGAAGCTTCCGCTGTCGTGGCTCAGCCCGCGACCGAGACGCCCGCAACCCGCTCCGGCGGCAATCGCGGAACTGAGGCCAACGTTCCCAACACTTCGGCTCCAGTAAACATCCAAATCCCGGTGAAGAAGAGCGTGAAGTACACGTCTTGGCCGAAGGACGGCAACGGCAACTACGTCAGCTTCAAGTTCAAGGTTGAAGCGACCAGCCCGACTGTAGACGCGAACCCCGCCGCGCCTATGCCTGCCGAATGCAGCAGCGACGAGGCCAAGAAGAACTGCACAATCTCTCTGGCCCCGGAGTCCGGTGCCACTGACCTGACCAACGTCATAGCCAAGTTCGGCGATATGACGTTCACCGACGCGAACCTCGCGGCGGAAGCTGGTGACGGCAAAGACTATGCCAAGACCTATACCTACAAGATCACCGAGATTGCGCCAGATTCCGCCGACGCGGTGGAAAACCTGCGCTACTCAAAGGCGGGGTACCGAGTCGTGGTCACGGTCAAGCAAGCCAAAGATTCCATCGGAAAGCTGGCTGGTTTGTCCGTGCCCGTCACGATGACGCGCACTACCGATGACTCCGGCAACACCGAAGCCAATGGCGGAAAGGTGGTCGGCACATGGTCGTCAACCTCCACCAGCAGCACCACCGGAAATGCCGTCGAAGCAACCTTCGTGAACACCAAGGTGCTCACCGGTCTGCCCACCACGGGCACTGACTGGACCGGGCATCTGGTGCTGCTGGTCGGCGGCGGATTCATACTTGCTGGCGTTCTCATCGCCGGCGGATATCAACTAGTCCAACGGCGACGGGAGGAGGACTCCGACTGATTTTTCTCCCTGGGCCACTTCGATTGGCCACCTATCAACACTCATAACTGAACAACCAATATTCAACACAATCTTCTTCTTCATTTCAGAGAAAGGAAAAGAGAAATGAACACCATATTCAAGAGGGTGATCTCCGGAGCCGCCGCTCTGGGCATCGCCGTCAGCGGTCTAGCCATAGGCGTCTCCACCGCGTATGCTGCGGATCCGACCACCGGCAGCATCACCATCAACAAGTCAAAAACTGATCAGGTGGACCACAGCTTTGACGGTTGGCATCTGGCGTCGCTGACCAACATCACCAAGGATAACAGTGACAATATCAATGGCTTCCTTATCGACACCGATGATGACATGGTCGGCACCATTGTTGCCGCGATGACTAGCGGTCAAAAGGATGCATACGAGAAAGACGCTAACTACTTCAGCACCGACAACACCGTCGCCAACCCGATGGGGTATTTGGTCGAGAAGGTGTTCAAGGACACTAGCGGCAAGGCGCTAAGCGAGCTGACCAGCCCGTGGGGTGGTGACAGCTCCTCGCTGCGTGCATTCGCCGAGTCGCTGTCCAAGAAACTCGCCGAGACCGGTGCTCCTGCTGCCTACAAGACCGGTGACACCGCTCTGAAGACTGGTGAAAATAAGAACCTTGAGCAGGGCCTGTGGTTCCTTAAGGATGTCACGACTACTGACGATGTGAAGGGCACCAACTCCATCCCGATCATCACGCCGACCACGTTCGATGGTGCCGACAGTTGGGGCACGGTGACGCTGAAGAACACCACCACGACCATCGACAAGAAACTGGTTGATCCCCAGGACGACGGCACTTACACGCCGAACATTCAGCCTGATTACGCAGTTGGCGATGATGTCTACTACGAGCTGACCTCCACCGTCCCGGTCTACACCGTTTCCGTCACTGGCTATGGCGATGCGAACACTCCTGACACCGATGCCTACAAGGGCGGCCACGTGACCACCATCGACCTCGGCAAGTACGTCAACAAGGCCGAGGGCTCCAAGTCTGCCACTAGCGGCATCCTCGAAGGCGCCGCCGTCACCGTGATCGTCAAGGCCAAGCTCAACAAGGATGCGCTGATTTCCGAGCCCGACAATCTGCAAAAGAATCCGAACAAGGTAGACCTCGAATACTCCAACCGCCCGGAGGACGTGAACCACGCCCATAAGGTTCCTGGCTCGGAAGTGCCCGTGTACGCCTACAAGTTCGGTGTTTTGAAGACTGATAAGGCCGGTACCACCAAGCTGCCCGGTGCCAAGTTCACCATCAAGGCGGTCTCCGGCACCAGCAAGCATAACGGCAAGTACCTCGGTTCTTATGGCGAGAATGGCTGGAGCTACCTCGATAGCGAGCCGGCGGCCGCCGATACCGATGGTGTGTTCACCACCGACGCCAACGGTAAGATCAACGTCTCCGGCCTCGATGCCGGCACCTATCAGGTGCACGAGATCGCGCCGCCGACCGGTTACACCTCCATCGGTCTGCCGACGTTCGAGTTCGCCATCACCCCGGCTGTTGGCGATGAGGATAATGGTCACAAGATCATCACGAATGTTGCCCTTGGTGATCCAACCGGTGCTAATGGCGGAACAGTTGATGCACGCGTTTCCAAGGACGCCTCGGTTACTTACCAGTACAACGTCTGGAACGCCAAGAACATCACCGAGCTGCCGAAGACCGGCGGTGCTGGTCTGGCCATGATCGTGGCCGTCGGCGCACTGTTCATCGCGGCCTCCGTCATCTTCGCTCTCCGCGCTCGCCGCAAGGCATGAGCGCCTAGATAGCTAAGGGACGGCGGCCGGCGCAACGCACTTACCCCACGCCAACCGCCGTTCCCTGCTCCGTCTCCGGGCGCATCATCTGTTCCCAATCGATGTGCCCGGAGACTTTTCTGTATTGCTTTATTTTTTCTGATTCCGGAGAGCCGAATGGTGCAAACAATCTTCACAAAGTCCCATATTCGTAAGGCTTTCTTAGCCCTTGGGCCAGTGTCATTTATTGCAGGCGTAAGTATGGCAATTGGCGGCATTCTTTATGAGAATGCCGCTGTGGCGATGGCCGGCTATATCGTGATGCTCGTCAGCACGATTCTATTTTCTATTTCCGGTTTCATGGATTCAAAGCGTAGAAAAGATGGGAAATTCGCGATTGGTGGCGTATTCCCAATCATGGACGCGATTTGGGGCTTGCTGATCATAATATTGGGCGTTCTCTATGGCGTTCATGAGAATGATCCAATTGAGTGGGATGCAGCTGCCATAATCATTGCCGTAGGTGTTTCTGAATTGCTGTTGCCGGCTCTCATCGGAATTAAGACATTACGCAAATACTACGTGGATAATGATTCAGAGTTAATTGGAGACTTGGCGAAATGCTTTGTATCTCTGGTCTCTTGGATATCTGCTGCTGTTCTTCTGTACTTTGGTGCTACGAGTAGGGCGGGAAGCATTGGTAGTGCCCGAACTCTTGCGCACTTTGGTCTTCGCCCGTCCCTGTGGCGGTGATCAGTTCGCTGCTGGTACGGTCTCACCGAGCCTTGACATGTCGAGGTAGCGGCGCGTCGACCACTCGTCGGAT
>NZ_JBHEEA010000006.1:0-193424 GCF_041900695.1 Bifidobacterium sp. 2450 | reverse complement strand
GAGATTTTGCGCACTTTGGTTTGGGCTTGAGATAGGGGCATGGCCCGTGTCCTGTGTACGATTTTCAGTCGCCAGACATTAGAAAACCGCGATTGGAAACGAGGGCACGAAGCCATGTCACAGCAGATTCTACAGGTCGACCAGGCCATGTTGGAAACCACCCTGGACCGGATGGTCCGCAAAAGCGTCGAGGAGACCCTGAACGCGATGCTCGACGCCGAGGCCGACGAGATCACCGGCGCCGCGCGCTACGAGCGCAGCGGGGACCGCAAGGCGTACCGGGCCGGCCACTACGAGCGCGACCTGACCGTCAAGGCCGGCAAAATGAGCCTGAAAGTGCCGAAACTCAAGGGCGCGGTGTTCGAGTCGGCCGTGATCGAACGATACCGTCGGCGTGAGGAGAGCGTCGAGGAGGCCTTGATCGACATGTACCTGGCCGGCGTCTCCACCCGCCAGGTCGATGATGTCAGCCGGCTCCTGTGGGGCGACCGCATGCCCTCGCAGACCCTGAGCGACAAGCTCAAGCGCGTCTATGCGGATATCGACGCATGGCGGGGCAGGCCCCTCGAACAGGATTACCCGTACCTGTTCATGGACGGCGTGTGGCACAAAAGGTGCTGGGGCGGGTCCGTGGAGAACGTGAGCATCCTGGTGGCCATCGGCGTCGGCATGGACGGGCGGCGCGAGGTGCTTTCGGTGGCCGAGGGCATGAAGGAGGACGCGGAAAGCTGGCGCGAATTCATCAAAGGCATGCTCGCACGAGGCCTCAAGGGCGTGAGACTGGTGACGGGAGATCGGTGCGCGGGGCTGGTCGCCGCCGCGGGCGAGCTGCTGCCCGATGCCCGCTACCAGCGGTGCATGGTGCATTTCGAGCGCAACATACTCGCCAGGGTCAACCCCGGGAACCGCGACTGGGCGGCCGACGCACTGAAGGCCGTGTTCTCCATGGAATCACGCGACAAGGCGTTGGAGAAGGCCGAATCCGTCGCCCGGGACATGGAATCCAGGAAACTCAAGGAGGCCGCCAAATGCCTGCGCGAGGGCATCGGCGAGACCACGACCTACCTGCTCGACGACTACCCGCGCGAGCATAGGCGTCGGATCCGCACCAACAACATGATCGAACGGCTCAACCGCGAGATCAGGCGCAGGACCCGCGTGGTCGGCTCGTTCCCCGACGGACGCAGCGCGTTGATGCTCGTCTGCGCGAGGGTCCGCTACGTGACATCCGACGAGTGGTCGACGCGCCGCTACCTCGACATGTCAAGGCTCGGTGAGACCGTACCAGCAGCGAACTGATCACCGCCACAGGGACGGGCGAAGACCAAAGTGCGCAAGAGTTCGGGCACTACCTTTTGTTGGTATCGGTGTGCTGTTTTCCGTAGCGTCTTTCATTGAAGTGGTCCGATGACGGGCCGCCTCTGTGAAGGGAAGCTGATGATGACCGCGAATTGGAAACAGATCATGATTATGCTGTTCAGGGGGTAATTCAGAATCGGATTGCATCCGTCGCGTGGTGCAGCAAACGCGATGTGTCGCGCGCCGCGCGGGTGATTCGCGAGCACCGTGTGCCATCATGCCAAAACAGTACCGTATGACAGCCGAATAAAACCGAATGTCATATCCACATACCATTACAACGCAAACGCCAACTCCTCGCGTAGCGCATTACGATTCGGATAACGCCCGACAATCTCGTGTGCCAGCACACGGGTCTCCTCATCGCCGAACACTGCGGCGAAACGGCGCAGCTGTTTGGCGATTTGCTGGTATGTGCTGCGGCGCGCCGTCAATGTATTGTCGACGCCACGTTCCACCGTAAACCGGAACACGGGCGTGCCCATGGTGCCGTATGGCATCGCGTCGAGGATTATCGATTTTGCCGATTCGGGGTGTTCGATGGCGATGGTGCGCAGCAATGGCAGCGGCGGGTAATCGACGATGGCGCAATAAGTCAGGGCCGCGTCTGAAAGCCGCTCGTCCACGATGAGCTTCTCGTAAGCGGGATTGCGCCAACTGCTGTGGCGCTGTATGCCGCCTTTGGTGGTTATTTCCGGCTGGTACTTGATGCGGTCGATGATGTTCCGGGCGCAATCTCTGGCCAGCCCATCAGCCACGTCATGCCATTCTTCTGCGCTAAGACCGCCGTAGATGCGTAACAGATTGCGTAGTTTACTCACGTAATGGGTATCGGATCTGTCGTTGCAGGAAAGAATGTAGTACCGATACACGTTGGCGAGCAGTCCAACGTCATTGAGTCCCTCGGCGCAGCATTCCATGATGGTATGCCATCCATGGGGCAGCAGGTCCGGCAGCAGACCGTTATGTCGGGCATCGATATCGACATCTTCCATATCCCGGCTCGACAGAAGGAAACCTTGTGCGAGCATGTATGTGGAACGCAAGTGCCCTTCATGAATCATGTTCGCAGCGTTCATCAGTGTGAGGGCCATTGACTCCGAGTATTCGCTCAGAAGCTGCTCGCGTCCAGCGTCATCGTTGGATAGAGCGTATAGGTCGTAGGCGCTCATGAGTGTGAACAACTGCAATACGTGTAACGATTCATCCGAAATGAAGTCGGTTTCGTCGTCTACTTCGCTCGTATCCTCGTTATCCTCATCCTCGTCGTCCTCGTCGCTTTCTTCGCTCTCTTCGTTGAACGAGTATTCCAGATTACGCGTTATCGCGTTCTCGATCACGTCATAGGCCCACATGCGTTTGTCGTCATATTGGGCGAAAGCGAGCGCGCTGGAAATCAGCAACATACTGTTCAATGGTTCGCATTGCCGCATATCCTTGTCGTTCGCGGCCTGCGCAATGGTGTTCAATGCCTTGCCGGCGGTAGAGGAGTCGGCGAATTCCGCCACATTCTCCATATAGCATCGCACGCGCATCGCCAGATCATCCATAAGCGTGAGCAAAGGTTCGGAGCCATCATCGTTCTCGGACGAGAGCAGAAGCGCGTGGACTTCGTGTATGCACAGTCGCAGGTTGCCGCATGCGCTCGCGTAATCACTGGATTGCAGGGCATTGCCCGCGATAGCCTGCACGGTTTTGATGAATTCTGTGTAGTCACAGGATTTGCTGTACGCATCGCTGTGCTTACTGATATGAATAATGAAACGTTCATGGCATCGGCGGATTGTGTCGGAGAGCATGGTTTGTGCGTCGATCAGCGGGATTAGCGGTCGTTCTTCGTCTGGCTGGGCGCAGAAAGTCTTTGCGGCTTCGCGCAGTTGGGTGGACCACAGGAACAGCAGATGGCCTTTGCCTTGCTCTGCGCGCGCGTCGAGGTGTTGCTGGATGGGATCCAGCACGGTGCGGGGGAGTGCGATGACGCCATCGTGAGCGTTGGCGGTGTCATCATTGTGGTGATTGCCGTGCGCGCCAATGAGCTGTTTGCGCAGTTCGTAAAGCACGGCACCTATATGCTTGCAATATGGTGTTCTCTGATACGGGCAGGTGCACGCGGCGGATTGTATGCGAATCGAATTGTCGTCGGTTGTGGATTCGTGGTCGGTGTTACTGCTGGTAGTGGCTTGGTCATCAGTGCTTGCTTCATTGGTGTTCTCGCCGTGAGCGCCTTTGCCGAGGCGGATGTCAACGTCGTAATAGTCATCGTCGCTGCCGGCCACCCGCGCGTGATACAGCTGCGGCGCAATCTCCTGCACCGAACTCACTCGGCCTGATTCCCAGTAATCGGTGGCGCGTTCGAGAATCAGCGGCGTGCCTTCGAACATGACTTCGAATTGAGCCAACGCTGGCTTTTGCGGAACAACCATACTGCTGATTGTAGCGGGTGGAGTGTTACTCGCCGCTTGGCGGTGCATACTGGTCTGATGTAGTCTTGTTTCCACTGGGTAATCGCATTCGGGGAAGAGGCGTCAATGGCTGTACTGACAGATGCTGAAGCTCGTCGTATGCTGGAACTGCTGAAGGAAGCTTTGTCTCCGAAGTCCATCACCCTGAATAAAGGCGAGAAGCAATTCCAATTGCATCAGATAAGTTTGTAGTCAAATGAATCGTGGTGTTTACGACGAGAAGAAAGTATGACGAGTTCTGATTTTGACTCATTAATTCGAAGCTACGGAAAACGGCTGTCTGATAACACGACTTATACGCAACTGGATGAGTGGTATGAAGTTAATGTTCCGCTTCTGGATGAAGACAACGACTATACGCAGTTCTATGTGAAGCCCGGGAGGAACAGCGTAACGTTCTCTGATGACTGTGCCACATTACGCCGTTTGGAGTCGCATGAGATGACTGTGACGGAATCGCGTTTGGCAGTGCTCAAAGATATTCTGAATCAGTTTGGTATTGAACGTAACGGCGACGAGCTTACTCTGACGAGCGATACTGCTGATTTTGCTGATGCCAAGAATCGGTTCCTGCAAGCTATCATCAAAGTTGGTGATATGTCTATGCTGGCCAATCCCATGTGCAGACGTATTTTGCAGATGACATTCGTATGTTCTTTAATGCGAACAACATACGGTATGTGGAAGGCGTTCAATTCCGTGGCAAGTCTGGTTTGCTGTGCCCGTATGACTTTGTGTTGCCGTTCACGAGTAAACAGCCGGAACGATTCTGCACATCTATTACGCGGCCTTCCCAGCGACTCATTTCCAGTACCTTATTTTCATGGGAGGATACGCAGGCGGCACGAAAGACACCAAGTGAACTGGTTGTTTTCCTCAATGATTCGGATCGGCGCATTGACAATCAGCTAATAACCGCTTTGGAAAAGTACAATGCGTATCCCATTAAGTGGAGTGAGCGGGAATTTAAGGAGAACTTGTACAAGCTTGCTTCGTGAGTGGTGTTTGTGGCTTTGGTCGGGAGCGAGGTTTCTGCTGTTTGCCGTGTCGACCTCCCCTCAGTCGCCTACGGCGACAGCTCCCCTCGGGGAGGGGAGTTAAGGAAGCGCTTAACGAGCGTAGGGCTTCAGCCGCTCCCAATACGCCCGAATCGCGTCGAACGAATACACCGCGATCGCGACCCAAATCACCATGGACGCCGCATAGCCCTGCGCGCGCATCGGTTCGTGCAGCAGGAGCACAGCCACACAGAACTGGATCAGCGGGTTGAGATATTGGATGAAACTCACGGTCAGGTAATGGCTGTGCTGCACGCCGGAGGAGAACGTGGCCAGCGGAATCGCGGTGGCCAGGCCGGAGAACGCCACCAACAGCGCGACCATGGCCGCCAACGTGGCGACCAAACGATACGCGAGCACGCTGATGGCATTCATACTGGACAGCGCGCGCCAGTACAGCGGCAGCACGCCCCAGCCGATATCGGACACGAGCAGCACGGCTATCCCCATTCGCGTCTGCTCGACAGTACGAACCGAAGTCACGTCTCCCCACCATAGCGACTGATCACATGAGTGTCCCGCACCTAGTCACATGGCATATTGGACTTGCTGATGACGAACAGTACCGGTTATTGTTCGAGTCTTTTCCACAGGACACGGAGATTGAACAGATGATTCGGCCTTTTCTGAGGGCGCGAATCAGATTCGTAATGCAGTGGTTTGCCCTGGACTCTGTTACGGTGATAATAACTTCATCGTTGATAAGGGAGTCTTCATGGCAGGCAATGGCAACACGGCATTTCGTTTCCGAGTCACTTTGCGCCTTGACGGGCGCGAATGCTGGCGGGAGATTCTGGTGCCGGCATCATTGACGTTCTTCGATTTGCATGCGGTATTGCAGGAATGCTTTATGTGGTACGGCGAGCATCTGTTCTGCTTCTGCGCCACATTCCCGGATGGGAAGCAGGTGCAGGTGGAAGAATTGTGGGGAGAAGAGCCCTCATACCATGAGGCGAAATATGAACAATATATGCCGGTGGAGCCGTTGCCGGAAGTTCGCATTGCTTCGGAAACCGAGCTGGGCGACGTGTTTCCCAAGGCGCGTACCGCTCGCTATTACTACGATTATGGTGACGATTGGATCCATGATATTAAGCTGCTGCGTACCTACCGCAGCGTGCACGTTGCGGATCCTCAGCTTTGGGATGGGGCGGGGGATGCGCCTCCGGAGGATGTCGGCGGGGCGTATGAGTTCGAGCGGTTCCTTGATACCTTGGGCAATCCCGAAGATGAAGAACATGATGGCATGGTTGAGTGGGCCGAGGACCAGATGTGGGATCGTTTCACGCTGAACCACCATCGTGAGCGTCTGTTCCGTTGGCACAAGCACGTGACATGATGTTGCAGTAGATGGCGTGGCTACAATATGAGCAGCTGTCAGCGGAATAGCCGTTTGTGGCTTGCGGGCTAGGGGCTGAAAATGCTATAAATATATTGCTTTGCTCGGAAACGAGAAAGGCTCCAAGTCGCCGGGGGGCTCCCCCGGCATTTTTGTCAACGGGGACGGGGGTGCGATGCCGTCTGTATTGAGCATCTTCGCTGATGAGAGCGGTGAGTGGGGTAAACGATCAGAATATTATTTAATTACTCTTGTCTTTCATGACCAGTCTAAGGACATTAGTCTTGCCTTAGAGCAGTACCGCCAGTCGTTGGCTGACTATGGACTTCCTGATGTCCCTTTCCATGCTGGACCGCTGCTTACCGGGCATGATGCTTACGAAGGGATGAGCCTATCGGAGCGTAAGAGGCTTCTGGGTTTATTCGTTATCATGACTCGGCGGCTGCCGATTACATATCGGACGTTTGTGCATCGTAAAAGTGATTTTGACGATAACCGCCAACGTTTTGAAGCGCAACTCAAACGCGATATTGTTAATCTACTTTTGGCGCATCTTTCGGATTTCCATTCTTATGGCACTGTCAAGGTGTATTACGACGGTGGCCAACAGATAGTTACTGATGCCCTGCGAGGCGGGATTGAGTATGCACTCTCAAAAGATGCCATTGTCTATCGTGACGCTTCTCCACGCGACTACCGGCTTGAACAAGTTGCGGATTTTCTATGCACCCTTGAATTGACCTGTGAGAAATTCCGGAATGGGGAACAAACTGAAACGGACAACAAGTTTTTTGGTGATTGGAAATCCTTCAGAGTCAATTATCTTAAGCCGATCCGCAGGAAAAGATTGGAATCATAAATTTGGCAGTGCCCATATATATTCGGGACACAATTGAATAACACGAAATAGCAAACAAAATCCCCGGACCTACACAATCATCGCCACGACAATCTCAGAAAACACCGTTACGGCAATCAGTGGTGCGGTGCCGTCGATGAAGGCGGGCATGGGTGGCAGATGGTAGTAGTCGAGGTAGCAGGCCATGTCGGCGATAAGCAAAATCAGCAGGATGATGGCCAAAACGATGGCGGCGGTTGCCCCGAGAGCTCCGGAACTGTGCAACATAGTCAGCGCACATAGTTCCAGCGTGATCCACATGACGATGAGCAACAGTTCCGTGGTAATCGGCCGTTGCAACAGTCGCGAAGTAAGCACGGCCAGAATGGTATAGGCGGCAACGCCACCGACCGCGAACCGCTGAATCCGCCGAGTTCACCGGCCCTATTAAGTCCCTCAACTCCATCAATCACCGTCTGACCCATCACATCACGCTTTCATACACATTGCCGATTGACAGTCCTAGAACACAGTCTAGAACTGTCATGGCATGTTCGCGCAGATAGGGGCTCCAACAAAATTGGCTAAAAGAGAACTCGGCGACTTATCAAGGACTCGCCCGTGTGCCCTTACCGTTCAGCTCCGCTCACGAATGAAATCGAAAATCACGTCGAAGACCTGCTGGCTCCAGAAATCGTACTCATGTTCGGCGCCGTCGACTAGCACCAGCTGCGCGTCCACGCCGTGCTTGACCAGCCGGTCGCGCATCTTGACGGATTGATGGTAGGGGACCACGGTGTCGGCGGTACCGTGCAACAGGAGCATCGGCGGATACTGTTGGTCATCCCGCACCTGCAGGTAGGGGCTCATGTCAGCCGCGCGCTGACGGACCTCGGCATTGATGCCGGTCTCATGGGTCGCGCCCACCACGGCCGCGAACGGGCCGAAATAATACAGCCGGAATGGATTGGTCTCATCGTCGAATGCGTCGACAGCTTCAAGCATGTCGGTGGGCGGGAAGCAGCTGACCACGTACTTCACCGCATCGCTTTCATCGGCATTGGTGCCGTCCTCATACCGCGGATCGTCGGCGGTCAACCCCACCAGCAGCGACGTGTTGCCGCCGGACGACGTGCCCCAGATGCCGAGACGGTCGGGGTCCGCGTGCCATTGACGTGCGTTTGCCCTGAGATAGCGGATGGCTGCTTTGACGTCCTCGAGATATGCGGGGAACATGTCGTGGGGATCGCTCGAGGCATCGCGATGATTCACCGTAGCCACCACAAAGCCTTCGCGGGCCAAAGCCGAGAGCTGCGGGATCTCGTAGTCGCGATGCGGCGTGGTCCAGGCGCTGCCTTGCACGAATACCACGGTGGGGTAGCGGCGGTCATCGTCATCGCCGGTGGATTGCGGGGCGATGATATCCATTACCAGATCATCGGCCCCGGTCTTGTACGCCACGTTGCGGGTCAGCGAGGCCAGCCCGGCAAGCGTGGGATTAGATGGAATATGGATGGCGCCGTCCGAACCAGTGACGTTTTCGGCGGCTTTGGATGAGTCGATGGTTTGCATGGAATCCCCCTGGTTCTGTTGCAATACAGGACATCATACAGATGATACGAGGCCGATCGCTGATGATCGCGCGACTACCGATACAACGCCAGAAACACGGAACAATCGGAGTCTCCTACGCCCTGCTCGGACTGTCCGCCTGAATGATTGCGATTGCTGGTGGCGAGAAACGCGTGTATCTCATCCCTAGCTACCGCGAGCGCTGCATCCCGCGGATAGCCGTAAATCCCGGCGGAAATCAGCGGGAATGCGATGCTTCCGCAGCCGAGCGACACAGCAAGCTCCATCGAATTGCGATAACAGGCGCGCAGCAGTTGTTCCTCACCGGCATCACCGCCCTGCCAAATCGGGCCGGCGGTGTGAATCACGTATCGGGCGGACAATGCGAAGCCTGGTGTCGCTACGGCGCAACCGGTGAGAATAGGGGAAAGTCGGTCACAGGCCTCCTGCATATCCCGAGCTCCCGCCGCACGGAAAATCGCGCCGCACACGCCGCCGCCCATCAACAACCGCGTGTTCGCCGCGTTAACAATCGCATCCACCTGCATGGTGGTGATGTCCTGATGCACAATTCGCAGTGGCATGACTGCTATCCCTTTATTCTTTAGAACGACGGCATATCAAGCGACGGTGCTTGTGACCTGTCGGGCTAGCCGATGCGCTGCCATCGTCATGTTCACGGAACCAATCGATAACCTGCGCCTCGCTCACCGGCATCAAGCCCCATGCATCCAATCCGACGTTCAGAGCCTCCGGACGGGCCCCATCGGGCGAAAGCTGATGCGTGTGACCATACAGCAGCTTGCGACCGTCAAACGGCAGGGCCTTACCGCTGAACTTTGCCACATCGTCGGGCCAGCTGTACGACAAATCCTCCCGATATGGGAAGTGGGACAGATTCACTATGCCAAGTCCTTCGATTTCGACCGTATCGTTCGGCTCAAGGCTCTCGAACAGGTTGAGTGTGGGCCGATCTTCAAGCCACCAACCATCGTGATTGCCGATCACACCATGCAAATGCTTGCAATTGAGCGCGCGTAGACAGTTCTTCAAATGCGTCAGTGACGTGCGAAAACCGATGTCGCCCAGAATCCACAACTCATCGTCCGGCCCGACCATCGCATTGATATTGTCCACGATCGCTTTGTCGTGAGCATCCGTATCGGCTGCCGTACGGAACGTCGGCCCCGAGTCCAGCGTCGTCTCCTTGGCCCAATCCTCAGCGGCTTTGCGCCCATGCGCGCGCAGTATTTCCTCATAGCTTGAGCGCGTTGGGTCGAATGTCGTAAAACCTCGTAACACGGTGACCAGCGGATGCCCGAAATGCGTATCGGTGGTGAAATACTTCATTGACGGTCCTCCTGCGGTGCTGTCCTTGCCGCAACCGGTGCAAGGACATTACGAATGACTCCATCCTAAGTCCATAAGCGCCATGTGAGGAGTCGCAAGGATGGCCATCAGCCCGTGTCTGTTCGTGTTGCCATAATAAGGCGCATTGCAGGGGAACCCATGAACCAAGCCGATACCAACCGAGCCGGTACGGTGCCATTCGCGCCGAGACCGAATCAATCGCCGGCATGCGGGTTGAGAAAGGCATAAGGCCTGACCCTTGGAACCTGTTGGTCAACACCATCGGAGGGAGCAAATGATGACTTTTGACGCCGCTGCATTCGGCCCGATTACCTTGGACCATCTGCCGCCGTTCGCGCAACGACTGCGCGAGGCCGCCAACTTGGTCTGGGAGGAGGGATACCGGCAGCCGTTCCTGCGCGAGCTGGGCAACGGGACGCTCGATCGCGAGCGCTTCGCATTCTATCTGCTGCAGGACTACCGTTACCTAAACGACTACGCCAAGGTTCACGCTCTGGCCCTCACCAAAACCCAGGATCCCGAAGTCATGCGGTTCATGGCCGACGTGCAGAACGGTATCTTCAATGTGGAGTCCGCGATGCACCGCAAATACATGGCAAGCTACGGCATCAGCGAGCAGGAAATGAACTCGGTTCGTCAGTCCGCGTTCGCCCGCGCCTACACGTCGAACATCCTTTCGATCGCATATGGCAATCCTTTAGTCGATGTTCTCGTGGCCGTGCTGCCCTGCGCATGGGTGTACGCCGACTATGGGCAGCGTCTCGCCGCCGAATTCACGGACACGCTTGATTCCAACCCGTACAAGAGCTGGGTGGACATGTACAAAACCGAGGAGTTCTGGAGCAGCTCCGCATGGCTGATCGAACATATCGAGCAGCTGACCGAACACCTGAGCGCAGAACGCAAGGACGAACTCGTGGACATCTTCGTGACCGGCGTGCAGAACGAATACATGTTCTGGTCGAGTGCCTACGACATGCAGTACACGTGGAAACCCGAATGGGACGTGTGAGGCGCACGATGGATGAGCGGTGGGCGCGTGCTTTGCGCGCCAAGGGCATTGATATTGACGGGGCTGACGGTGCTGGTGGGAAACGGGCACACGACGGCAAACGGCATACCAACATCACGGGTACTGGTCGACGCTCCGAGTCCCAGCCGGCTGCCGGGCACTGCGGTCGATCCAATACCAGTACGAATCTGCCGGGACTGAAGGTGACGGCACACGCCACGCCATTCAAGGCCACCGGTCATAAGGGCGGCATCAGCCGGCAGGGGAATTGAGCTGATCGCAGAACCATCGCGCGATGAATGGGCGTGGCCAACGCCATTCCCCATTGTTGAGCCGCTTCTACTTGGACCGGTACCTCTTTGAACGGAGATATTCCATATTGGAGCTATTCCGGCATCATATGGCACGTAGGAAATCCCGGATATCGGCGATTTCCTCATCACAGATGGCATGGGCCATGCCGGAATACTCGCGATAGGTCAGATGCCCGGCCCGTTCAAGGACCTGATGGGCCGTTTGCTGGTCGGGCAGCGGAATCGTGCGGTCCTGCGCGCCGTACGCCAGGAAGAATCGGGTAAGGGAGTCAAGCGCCGCCTGTTCCTCGCCCATGAACGAAGGACTGAGCAGGATCGCGGCATCGAACAACGTCGGATGCGCCTTGACCAGACGATACGACAGATAACCGCCTTGGGAGAAACCGATCAATATCTTCCTGCGATGGGCGAGTGCCGAGGCGTCCAGCAGTGAAGTCACCGCATCCCCGACCGCCGCGCATTCGCGTTGGCGCTCGTCCACGCCGCAGCCGTCGGGATACCAGTAATTGCCGCCCATATAGGGCCGCGCGTAGGTGGCACGGAACGAGATATAGCTGGGTGCGGCGGCAATTGCGGCCGGGGCCGCATCGGCTCGCGTCGGCGCATATACGGCGTCGAGAATCCGCACCATCTCGCTTTCGTCGTTGCCGTAACCGTGGAACATCAGGAAAATGGGGTCATTGCCGCCGGCATCGATCTGGCTTGTCATCTGCATTCGCATCGTCATCACCTCACCAACGAGCTTACATGCATTAGACTTGTAGCGATTGACCCACCGAGCACGCAAGGAGCAAGTTATGGAGCCGAGGCGCGGGGCGCTGACCGCAGGCGAGAAGGTGCAGTTCACCGACCGCAAGGGCAAGAAGATCACCGATCAGCTGGTTGCCGGCGGCTCCACACAAACCGAGCATGGCTTGATTCTGCACGATGATGTGATCGGCAGGATCGAAGGCGCGGTCATCCTCACCGTACACGCCAAACGAGAGGCGCAGGTCAATCAGGTCTACCCCGAAAAGGACAGGAACAAGCCGTGGAAGTCCTCGCGCGCCATCGGCGGCTGGGAGTATGCGGTGATGCGCCCACGTCTGGCCGACTACGTGCTCTCCATGCCGCGCGGCGCGCAGATCATGTATCCGAAAGACATCGCCCAGGTCATCCAGCTCGGCGACATTCGCTCCGGCATGCGCGTGCTGGAATCCGGCGCCGGCTCGGGGGCGATGAGCGTCAACCTGTTGGACGCCGTAGGACAGGATGGCCACCTGACCACCATCGAGCTGCGTCCCGAATTCGCCAAGGTGGCCCAGGCCAACGCCACGCTGTACTACGGCGAGCAGCCGCAATGGTGGGACCTCAAAACCGGCGACTTCGATTCCGTGGCCGCCGAACTGCCCGAACATTGGTTCGACCGTATCATGCTCGACATGCTCGATCCGTGGAACAGGCTCGAACAGGCCTATCGCGTGATCGCTCCCGGCGGCGTGTTGGTCAGCTACGTAACCACCACCACGCAGATGAGCCGACTGGCCGAAGCCCTGCGCGCGGCCGGCTGCTGGACCGAACCGCAGATCCAGGAAACCCTCGAACGCACATGGAAGGCCCAAGGCCTCGCCGTACGCCCCGACCATCAGATGATCGGACACACCGGTTTCCTTGTCATTTCGCGCGCCATGGCCCCCGGCTTCGAGGCGCTGCGCAAACGCGACCGCGTGACCAAGGACACGTCCACCGACATCGACTCCCTCACCGAAGAGCAGCGCGAAGCCCAGATCGAAGAGCTGGAACTGCGTGATATCTCCGATCACAAACTACGTAAGGTGCTGCGCGATCTCGACCGTCAGGTCGGCCAGCTCGGCCGACACCGGCGAATAAGCGCCGAATGATGGGTCGCCGGCTGTTTCGGCGGCCCTATACTGGAAGCAATACAGGGCCGAGCAGCGGTTCGTGAAGGGAGCCACGGATGGGCATCAAGCTGAACAAGGTCGCCAAGGCAGCCAAGAAATATGACCATGTCCTCATCATCATGAGGCATGCCAAGGCTGAGCCGTTCGGAGACAAGGGCGATGTCGAGCGTGAGCTCACCGAGAAAGGCCTCAAACAGGCCAAAGCCGTGGGCAAGGGTGTCGAAGCGCTGGGATTGGTGCCCGACCGGATTTCCTGCTCGTCCGCCACCCGCACCCGGCAGACGCTGGATCGCATGCTCAAGACGTTCGGTGACAAGCCGATCGTCGATTATCGCATCAGCCTGTATGACGGGGGAGTGCAGGCCGTGTTCGACGAACTCGCCCACGTCAAGGACAAGACCCATGTGTTCATGATCGTCGGCCATGAGCCTACCGTGTCCATCAGCGCGCAATGGCTCGCCTCCGCCGACTCCGATTCGGAACGTCTTGATCTGCTGAATCTGGGTCTTTCGCCGGCCTCCATCGTGATTATGGGCTCGGATAAGCCGTTCGATGAATGGCAGGTGCACAGTGGCGAACTGCTCGCCGTCATCAATGTGAAGGACTTCGACTAAAGCGGATATAAATTCCATCTATAACGACACTCTACGATCATTTATAAGCTGTGAATCCGGATGTTTTGCTACCCTAAGTCGGGTTACGAACGCATACATTGGAGGATTAATGTCCACTCTGACTTCCGTCTCCGGCTTCCCCCGAATCGGGCAGAACCGCGAACTGAAGAAGATCATCGAAGGCTACTGGAAGGGTGCCAACGACCTCGCCGCCGTCAAGGCCACCGCCGCCGAACTGCGTGCCAAGCACTGGAAGCTGCAGCAGGCCGCCGGCATCGACCTCATTCCCAGCAACGACTTCAGCTACTACGATCAGATGCTGGACACCGCCATCCTTCTCAACGTGATTCCGCAGCGTTACGCACGTCTCTCCTTCGACAACCAGGAGGACACGCTCTTCGCCATGGCCCGCGGCTATCAGGGCGACAAGGGCGACGTGACCGCCCTGCCGATGAAGAAGTGGTTCACCACCAACTACCACTATCTGGTGCCCGAAGTCGAGTCGGCCGCGGAGATCAAGCTCAACTCCACCAAGCCGTTCGACGAGTTCAACGAGGCCAAGGCGCTGGGCATCGACACCAAGCCCGTGTTCATCGGCCCGTACACGTTCCTGAAGCTCGCCCGCACCCCGGAAGCCACCGAACTCGAGCTCGACAAGGGCCTGGTCAACGCCGTGGCCGCCGTCTACGTCGAAGTGCTCGCCAAGTTCAACGAGCTCGGTGCCGCATGGGTCCAGCTTGATGAGCCGTGCCTCGTGCTCGACAAGGAGCCGGGCGACGTTGAACTCTTCAAGACCCTGTACACCAAGATCCTGTCCGCCAAGGGCAACGTCAAGGTGCTGCTCAACAACTACTTCGGCCACATCGCCGACGTGTACGAGACCGTCAACCTGCTCGGCTTCGACGGCATCGGCCTGGATCTCAACGAGGGCCGCGAGGAGAACCTCGAAGCCGTCGCCAAGTACGGCGTGGCCTCCAACACCACCATCTTCGCCGGCGTGATCAACGGCCGCAACATCTGGCGCAACAACTACGCCACCTCCCTCGGCCTGGTCGACGCCCTGAAGCAGGTCACCGCCAACGTGGCCGTCTCCACCGCATCCTCCCTGCTGCACGTGCCGTTCAGTACCGAAGGCGAGACCGGCATCCCGGCCGAAGACCTCAAGCACTTCGCGTTCGCCGTCCAGAAGCTCGACGAGCTTAAAGAAGTCGCCGCTCTGGCCGATGCCACCGAGGACGAGAAGAAGGCCTCCGCCGCCCTCGCCGCCAACCAGGCTCTGTTCGACGGCACCCGCGTGGCCGCCGACCCGGCCGTCGCCGAGCGCATCGGCAAGCTGTCCGACGCCGACTACGTGCGTCAGCCCGCCCGCGAGGAGCGTCAGGCCCTGCAGCGCGAGGCCCTCGGCCTGCCGCTGCTGCCGACCACCACCATCGGCTCCTTCCCCCAGACCAAGGAGATTCGCGCCGAGCGTGCCAAGCTGCGCAAGGGCGAGGTCACCAAGGAAGCCTACGACGAGTTCATCAAGGCCCAGATCGACGCCGTCATCAAGAAGCAGGAGGAGATCGGCCTCGACGTGCTGGTCCACGGCGAGTTCGAGCGTAACGACATGGTCGAATACTTCGGCCAGAACCTCAACGGCTTCCTGTTCACCAAGAACGCCTGGGTCCAGTCCTACGGCACCCGTTGCGTCAAGCCCCCGATCGTCTGGGGCGACGTTTCCCGCGCCAACCCGATTACCGTGGAATGGTCCGCGTACGCCCAGTCCAAGACTGACCACGTGATGAAGGGCATGCTCACCGGCCCGGTGACCATCCTCAACTGGTCCTGGCCGCGCGAGGACATCACCCACGAGGAGCAGACCAAGCAGCTCGCCCTCGCCATCCGCGACGAAGTGCTCGATCTCGAGGCCGCCGGTATCAAGGTCATCCAGATCGATGAGGCCGCCCTGCGTGAGAAGCTGCCGCTGTGCAAGTCCGACTGGCACGTCAAGTACCTCGACTGGGCCGTTCCGGCCTTCCGTCTGGTGCACTCCGCCGTCAAGCCGACCACCCAGATCCACACCCACATGTGCTACTCCGAGTTCAACGACATCATCCGCGACATCGACGCGATGGATGCCGACGTGATCTCCTTCGAAGCCTCCCGTGGCGATCTGGTGGTGCTCGACGCCATTCATGACGCGCACTTCGAGACCGAGGCCGGCCCGGGCGTCTACGACATTCACTCCCCGCGTATTCCTTCCGAGAAGGAGATCGAGAATCGTATCTACGAGATCCTTGACAAGATGGACGTCAAGAAGGTGTGGATCAACCCCGACTGCGGTCTGAAGACCCGTGGTAACGCCGAGACCTGGCCGAGCCTGGAGAACCTGGTCGCCGCCGCCAAGGCCGTGCGCGCCAAGCTCGACAAGTAGCGGGAATCACCGAGCTCCCTCTGGATGAGGGAGCTCGGGTTTATGTAAGGAAATCAGCATGCATTCCCCGATGTTCACCCTTGAGGTCTTTCCCCCGAAGCGCAACGCGCCTGTCGGCACCATCTACGACACCCTCGACGGACTCGAAGGGCTGAACCCCGACTTCATCTCCGTGACCTACGGTCACGGCACCCATTCCGACCGCACGGCCACCGCGCGCATCGCCCACACGATCAGCAAGGGATACGGCATTCCCGCAGTCGCCCACCTGACCGCGCTCTACTCCGACAAGGCCAAGATCGATGAGGCTCTTGACATGTTCGAGGAAGCCGGCGTGAGCGCCGTGCTCGCGCTGCGCGGCGACTACATCGACGGCGAGCAGCTGGTCGGCGAGTTCAACCACGCCAGCGACCTCGTGTCATACATCCGCTCCGTGAAGCCGGACTTCAAGGTGTTTGGTGCTTGCTACCCGGAAGGCCACTATCAGGCTGACTCGCTGGACCAGGACATCGAAAACCTCAAAATCAAGGTCGATGCCGGCGTCACTCACCTGATTTCCCAGCTCTTCTACGACAATGAGGACTTCTACCGCTTCCTCGACAAGGCGCGCGCCGCCGGCATCACCGTGCCGATCGAGGCGGGCATCATGCCGGTGCGTGGCGCCAAGTCCGTGCGTCGCATGGCCGAGCGCAACGCCTCGCGCATCCCGGACAAGCTCAGCACCCTGCTGAACAAGTGGGGGGGACGACATCCAGTCCCTGCGTGCCGCCGGCATCCTCTACGCTTCCGAGCAGATCGCCGACCTCGTGGCCCACGACGTGGACGGCGTCCACCTGTATTCGATGAACCACCCCGCCACCACGCGCCGTATCTGGCGCAATGCGGAACCGTTGTTCCGCGGTACGCAAGGTTGACGCATATCGCGGCGCGGCGCATCTCAATGCGTCGCGCCGCACGTTAATCTGCTGGCGAAACCCAGAGTTCCCCCAGCGGCCGATGGGCATCATGAACGTGCAAGCCAACCAAAGCGATGGAAGGAAGTCCGTTATGTGCACTGGTGTCCGTTTCTCCGATGATGAGGGCAACACCTATTTCGGCCGTAACCTCGACTGGAGTTTCTCATATGGGGAGACCATCCTGGTCACTCCGCGCGGCTACCACTATGACACGGTGTTCGGCGCGGGCGGCAAGGCGAAGCCGGACGCGGTGATCGGCGTGGGCGTGGTCATGGCCGATAGGCCGATGTATTTCGACTGCGCCAATGAACATGGTCTGGCCATCGCCGGCTTGAATTTCCCCGGCTACGCCTCATTCGTCCACGAACCGGTCGAAGGCACGGAAAACGTCGCCACGTTCGAATTTCCGCTGTGGGTGGCACGTAATTTCGACTCCGTCGACGAGGTCGAGGAGGCGCTCAGGAACGTGACGCTCGTCTCCCAGATCGTGCCGGGACAGCAGGAGTCTCTGCTGCACTGGTTCATCGTCGACGGCAAGCGCAGCATCGTCGTCGAGCAGATGGCCGATGGCATGCACGTGCATCATGATGACGTCGATGTGCTGACCAAACAGCCGACGTTCGACTTCCATATGGAAAATCTGCGCAACTACATGTGCGTCAGCAACGAGATGGCCGAACCGACTTCATGGGGCAAGGCCTCCTTGACCGCCTGGGGTGCGGGTGTGGGCATGCATGGCATCCCGGGCGACGTGAGCTCCCCGTCGCGCTTCGTTCGTGTGGCTTACACCAACGCGCATTACCCGCAGCAGAACGATGAAGCCGCCAATGTGTCGCGCCTGTTCCACACCCTCGGCTCCGTGCAGATGGTGGACGGCATGGCGAAGATGGGCGACGGCCAGTTCGAACGCACGCTGTTCACCAGCGGATATTCGTCCAAGACCAACACCTATTACATGAACACCTATGATGACCCCGCCATCCGTTCCTACGCCATGGCCGATTACGATATGGATTCCTCGGAGCTCATCAGCGTCGCCCGATGACTCCTTCCCGGCTCATGCCCCATTCGGAGGGCATGAGCGTATATAGTGGAATCTCATGGAATCGTCGATGTTCAAACCCAGCTCCATGGACCTCATCAGGGCAGGTCTGCAAGACCTCGACAAGGCCCGCGCCTTGTTCGACCAGCTCAAGGCGGACGACATTCCCGATGAGCGATGCGCCGAACTGCTGAGCGTGCTGGCCCGCGCCTGCGACCCCGATATGGCATTGAGCAATTTCGTGGATATCGTCAATGCGATGCAATCCAGCCAGCGCGATCTGGAACACGTCATCCCCGACAACGACGCCCTGAAGCGTCTGGTCACGGTGCTCGGCGTCTCCGACGCGATGGGCAAGTTCATGCGCTTCAAGCCGCAGCTTGTGGAGGCGGCAGCAGTCGACAACTGCAACAGCCATCTGTTCAATCGCGCGCAACGCCGTGCACGTCTGCTCAAGGCGGTCGGCGAGGACCCGGACGAACCGGCCATGCCCGTCGCCTCCAAGGATCTGGCCGAAGCGACCACGGCCCTGCGTTCCAGCTACCGGAACCAACTGGCCGCCATCATCGCCCAGGATGCCGTGGCGGACGACCCGACCTCCATCCAACCGACCATCAGCCGCGAACTGTCCGACCTCGCGGACGCGGCGCTCGAAGGCGCGCTGGCCATCGCCCGCCACGAGACCGAGGGCAGCGAGCACGTGCGCTTCACCATCATCGGCATGGGCAAACTCGGCGCACAGGAACTGAACTACGTCTCCGACGTGGACCTCATCTACGTGGTCGAACCGGCCGACAAGGACGTGGACCATCAGACGCTGATCCGCGTGGGCACCAAGATGGGCACCATGCTGCAGCGCGTCTGCCAGTCCGCCATCATGGGCGTGGCCGAGCAACCGCTGTGGCAGATCGACGGCGGCCTGCGCCCGGAAGGCAAGGACGGCGCGCTGGTGCGCGTGCTCTCCTCGCACAAGAACTATTACGAGCAGTGGGCCGAGAACTGGGAGTTCCAAGCGCTGCTCAAGGCCCGCCCGGTGGCCGGCGACCCCGACCTCGGCCAGGCCTACATGGACATGACCCGGCCGTTCGTGTGGAGCGCGTCCAAGCGCAAGAACTTCGTCTACGACTGCCAGAAAATGCGCAAGCGCGTGGAGGATTTGATTCCCGCGCCCCTGAAGGACCGCGAGATTAAGCTCGGCCGCGGCGGCCTGCGCGATGTGGAATTCACCGTGCAGATGCTCCAGCTCGTACACGGCCGCACCGACGAATCGCTGCGCACCAGCAACACGCTCGACTCGCTGCAGCGCTTGTCCGAAGGCGGCTATGTCTCGCGCAAACAGGCCGTGCGCATGTCCCAGGACTACCGCTTCGAGCGCGTGATGGAACATCGCCAGCAGATCTGGTCCCTGAAGCGCACGCACCTGTTCCCGGACCTCGGCCGGGCCTCGGTCGGAGGCCTCGAAAAGAAGCGCGACATCGACGTGGACGAGCTCAACCAGAACCAGGAGCTGCGCCGACTCGCCCGCGCATTCGGCCTGCACCCGGAAGAACTCGTCGACAAGTATGACGACACCCGCCGCGAAGTGCGCCACTTGCACCTCGACATCTACTATCGCCCGATGCTGCCGGTCAACGCCCAGATGGAGAATGACCAGATCGTGCTGAGCGTCGAGGCGGCACAGGAACGATTCGAATCCATCGGCTTCGGCGACACGGACGCCGCCATCCGCCACGTGCAGGCGCTCACCGCCGGCGTGGGGCGCGCGGCCAAAATCAACCGCATCATCCTGCCCGCCGTCTTGCAGTGGCTGGGCGAGGGCCAGAACCCGGACATGGGCCTGCTCAACTGGCGCAAGCTGGAGGAGAACTTCGGCACCGAATCCGGCTACCTCGGCTTCCTGCGCGACTCCACCTCCGCCGCCCAGCGCCTGTGCCACATCCTGTCCAACTCGCGATTCCTGGGCGACGCGCTCAACAAGTCGGTCGAATCGATCAGTTGGCTTGGCGACGACGACAATCTGCAGGCCCGCACGCGCGAGGCATTGGATGTACAGACCGGCTCGGCGCTGGAACGCTTCGGCTCGAACATCAACGAGTTCGCCACCTCCATGCGCGCCATGCGCCGCCACGAAATCGAACGCATCGGCCTGTCCTGGATGAGCGGTGTGATCAGCGACTCCGACAGTCTCAAGGCCATGACCGACGTGTATGACGCGATCATCGACGCCTCCCTGACCTGGGCCGTGCGCCACCAGATCGCCGCGTTCGGCGTCGAAACCGCGCCGGCCGGCATCACCGTCATCGCCATGGGCCGTTACGGCGGGCGCGAAGTGAACTTCAGCTCCGATGCGGATGCCATTCTCATCTACCGTCCGGCCGACGATGCCGACGACGGCCAAGCCAACGCCTTCGCCAAGAAGGTCGTGGAAGACCTGCGCAACATCCTGCAAGGCCCGACGACGCTGGAACCCAAGATCGAACTCGACCTGGGCCTGCGCCCGGAAGGCAAGAACGGCCCGCTCGTGCGCTCCTATGCCTCCTGCGAGGAATACTACGAATCCTGGGCTTCGACCTGGGAGCGCCAGGCGCTGCTGCGCGCCCGGTACGCGGCCGGCGACGCTGAACTGGCGCGGGACTTCCTGATCAACATCGCCGACCCGCTGCGCTACCCGACCACGGAACTGACTGAAGCAGAATTGCAGAACATCCGCAAGCTCAAGGCCCGCATGGAAGCCGAGCGTCTGCCGCGCGGCGTGCGCCGTGAACGGCATCTGAAGCTCGGCAAGGGCGGCTTGTCTGACGTGGAATGGACCGTGCAACTCATGCAGCTCCAGCACGCCGGCGATATCAAAGATCTGCGCGTCAACGGCACGTTGGAGGCATTGGACGTGCTGGAAGCCAAGAAGCTCATCAGCGCTATCGACGCGATTCAGCTGCGCAAGGCATGGACGTTGTGCACCGCGGCCCGCAACGGCAGCTATCTGTGGAGCGGGCGCGCCAATCAGGCCGATATTCTGCCTGATGACATCTATTCGCTGGGCGGCATCGCCGTCTACCTCGGCTACGGCGCCCACCGCGGCCAGCATTTCGAGAACGACCTGCTGGCCGTGATGCGCAAATGCCGTGACGTGTGCCAGCGCCTGTTCTACGGGCAGACCGAAGGTGAGGCGACTGCAGCAACCACCGCCACGGCCTCCGCCGCAACGCAGCAGCCGCAAACCGCCCCTCGCCCGCGTATGCACGTGATCGCACCGCGACTGGAACGAAATCGACGCCGCGCGCAGCGATAAGGCAGCATATTCGTTGGATTTTCAGTTGAACACTCGGTGAATGCGGCTGTCCGAAAAATGGCGTAAGTTAGATTAGGTCACACAAGGGTGGCCACCTGAAAACCACGAGCGAAAAGGTGAGCCTTGTCTGAAGAAACGCCAATGGTCGGCAAAAGCGTCGTAACGCTGGACGGCCTGTCTACAAACCAGATTCTCGACCTGCTGCATAAGGCCGAATACATCGATTCCCACCGCAAAGAGGTTGCCCATACCTGCGATGGGCGAGTGCTGGCCACGCTGTTCTACGAGCCCTCCACCCGTACGCGCCTGAGCTTTGAGACCGCAATGCTGCGTCTCGGCGGCAAGGTCATCGGATTCGCCGGCGCGCAGCTGGCCTCCGTGACCAAGGGCGAATCCATCGCCGACACGTTGAAGACCGTGTCCAACTACGTGGACGTGGTCGCCATCCGTCACCCGAAGGAGGGTGCCGCGCTGGTGGCCTCCCGCGCCGCATCCGTGCCGGTGATCAACGCCGGCGATGGCGGCCACATGCACCCCACGCAGACGCTGGCCGACCTGGCCACGCTGCAGTCGCGCTTCGGCCGCATCACCGACCTGACCGTGGGACTGTGCGGCGATTTGACTTTCGGCCGCACCGTGCACTCCCTGATCGAGACCCTGTGCCGCTTCGGCAACGTGCGCTTCGTGCTCATCAGCCCGGACGAGCTCAAGACCCCGCAGTACGTGATTGACCGCATCAACGCCACCGACAACTGCTCCTACGTGGAAGTGCGCGACCTGGCCTCCGTGATCGGCGACCTCGACGTGCTGTACATGACCCGCGTACAGAAGGAACGCTTCTTCAACGAAGACGACTACCTGCGCCTGCGCGACACCTACATTCTCGACGAAGAGAAGCTGCAGCTCGCCAAGCCGTCCATGGCCGTGCTTCACCCGCTGCCGCGCGTCAACGAAATCGCCGTGGACGTGGACGACGACCCGCGTGCCGCCTACTTCGAACAGGTCAAGAACGGCATGCTCGTGCGCATGGCCCTCGAAAGCACCGTGGTGGGCGACGAACTGCCCGGATACGAACCGCTCAACCCCAAGGAGGTTCAGGCCTGATGGAAGTCACCAGCATTCAGAACGGCATCATTATCGACCATGTGCCGGCCGGAACCTCGCTGAAGGTTCTCGAATACCTGAAAATCGACCCGGCCAAAACCAAGCTTGCGCTCATCATGAACGCCAACTCCAAGCGTTACAGCTCCAAGGACATCATCAAAATCGAGGATGACAAGGACATCGACCTCGACGTGCTCGGCTTCGTGGCCCGCCAGGCCACCGTGAACGTGGTGCGCGGCGGCAAGATCGTCGAAAAGAAGCAGCCGAACCTGCCCGAGCACATCGTCGGCGTGATCTCCTGTGTGAACCCGCGCTGCGTGACCACCACCGAGCCCGGCATCAAACAGATGTTCCACCTCGTGCACTCCGAACGGCTCGAATACCGCTGCGACTACTGCGATGAGGAAGCCAAACTGTGAGCATCACCCTACACAACATCAAGGTCTGGAACACCGGCGAGGTCATCGACCTCGTGGTGCCCGGGACCGCTGCCGCCTACTTCGCCGACACCTCCGCCGTGGCTGACGGCGCCGACATCGACGCCACCGGCCTGACCGTGGCCCCCGGTTTCGAAGACCCACACGTCCACTTCCGCGATCCCGGCCAGACCTACAAGGAATCTATGGTCTCCGGCTGCCGTGCGTCCGCATCCGGCGGATACACGAACGTGCTCATCATGCCGAACACGTTGCCGGCACTGGATGGGCAGACCGTGTCTGACCCGGAAGCGACCGGTGCAAAAGAGGTTCTGGATGCCGGCTTCGACAACGTCATCGACTTCCTGCAGCAGTACGATACTGCGCACGATGTTCAATTGCCGGTTCGTTACGATCTGTGCGTGTGTGCGTCCAAGGATCGCGCCGGTCATGAGGCAAGCGACGTTGCCGATTGGCTCAAGTACGTGCCCGGATTCGAGGACGACGCCAAGACGCCGGCCATGCTCACGCACCCCATCACCGCAATCAGCGACGACGGTTCCGCTGTGACGCCGAAGATCCTGGACCAGGTGCTGGAGAACGTCAAGGCCTCCGACCTGTACCTGATCGAGCATTGCGAGCATCACAATACAGGTGCCGTGAACGAAGGCCCCGTTTCCCGCGAGCTTGGCGTGCCCGGCATTCCGGAAGACACCGAGCTCAAGATTGTGGCCCGCGATATCGAAGCGGCCCGCCGCACTGGTGTCCACGTACACTTCCAGCATGTGAGCACTGCCATCTCGTTCGAGGCGATTCGCAAGGCCAAGGCCGAAGGACTGCCAATCACCTGCGAGACCGCTCCGCACTATCTGGCGTTGAGCGACGAGGCGCTGCTCAAGTACGGCACGCTCGCCAAGATGAATCCGCCGCTGCGCTCCGAAGCGGACCGCAAAGCCACCATCGCGGCCATCGCCGACGGCACCGTGGATCTGCTGGCCACCGACCATGCGCCGCACACGTTGGCAGAGAAGGAACTCGGCTTCCTTGAGGCGCCCAACGGCATCATCGGACTGGAATGCGCGTACGGCGTGTGCCACAAGGTGCTCGTCGACGGCGGCTTCATTTCCGATGAGCGTCTGATCGAGCTCATGTCCGTGGGACCTGCCGAACTTATGGGGCATGTGCCAGCCGACGTGGCCGCGCTGGTCGAGGACTACGCCGAACCCGCGCCCACCGGGGATGATCCGGATGGCGTGATTGCGGGGGAGAACGACGCTCAGCCGCAGCGTGAAGGCGTCAACCGACTGCTCGACCTGAGCCGCGTGGATGACGCCGACAATGTCGACCTCGTGGTGCTCAACACCGCCGAGGAATGGACCGTGGACCCCGAACAGTTCCACTCCAAGGCTCGTAACACCCCGTTCGGAGGCTGGCAGGTCACTGGACGCCCCCTCGCCACAATCATCGGCTCCCAGCTGATGTTCAGCCGTCTATAGATAACACAAGGAGCAGCATGGATCGCCTGATCGAAGCGATTGACAACACTCAGAACCCCAGCGTCGTGGGCCTTGACCCCACTGAGGCGCTGGTGCCGCCTCAGGTCGTGGCGAGCTTTGCCGACGAGGTGCGCGACTCGGTCGAATCCCCAGAGGAAGTCGAATCCGCGCAGCTGGCCGTCGCCTACTTCGAATACAACCGCACGATCATCGACGCCATCGCCGACATCGTGCCTGCCGTCAAACCGCAGATCGCCATGTACGAGGCGCTCGGCCCCGCCGGCGTGGACATCTACACGATGACCTGCGAATACGCTGCCCAGCAGGGCCTCTACGTGCTCGGCGACATCAAGCGTGGCGACATCGGCTCCACCGCAGCCGCCTACGCCCACCACCTGAACGGCGTGGGCGACTTCGACCCGTGGCATGAGGATGCGGTGACCGTCAACCCGTATCTCGGCACCGACGGCATCACCCCGTTCGTCGATGCCGCCGCCGAGGCCGACAAGGACATCTTCGTGCTCGTACGCACCTCCAACCCGTCCTCCAGCGAGCTGCAGATGCTTGACCTGGCCGGCGGCACGAAGGTCTACGAGCACGTGGCCGACCTCGTGGAAGGCTGGGGCGCCGAGACCATCGGCAGCCACGGCTACTCCCGTGTGGGTGCGGTGGTCGGCGCCACCCACCCCGAGGAAGGCAAGGCGCTGCGCGCGCGCATGCCGCACACGTTCTTCCTCGTGCCGGGCTACGGCGCGCAGGGCGGCACGGCCGCGGACGTGGCAGGCATGTTCGGCAAGCAGGGCAGCGGCGCCATCGTCAACTCGTCGCGCGGCATCATCGGCGCATGGAAGAAGAGCGGCAAGTACTCCGAATCCATGACCGCCGACGAGGCGCTGGACCTTGTGGCGAGCAGCGCGCGCCAGGCGGCGCTCGACATGCGCGACAATCTGCGGGTTGCCGTATATAGGTAATAGACAGTAGGAATGAAATGACAACTTTCACCCCCACCCATGATGTGGTTGCGGAGGCGACTGCGGCCGGATTCTTCCCGCCGCGCCACAACGTCGAAATCACGCAGGTTACGGAACTGACCGACCGCGTGATGCGACTGACGTTCCGCGACCCGTTCATCGCCTCCCATGCCAAGCCCGCCCAGTTCGTCAACCTGTTCACGCACGACGACTTCATGCTCATGCCGCGTCCGTTCGGCGTCAGCGAAGTCGACGGCGACGAAGTCAGCGTGATCTTCGCCGTCGTGGGACACGGCACCGAACAGTTGGCAGGACTGCAGGCCGGCGACACCGCCGACGTGCTCGGCCCGCTCGGCCGCGGCTTCAACCTCAAGGAAGACGCCAACTACATTCTCGTCGGCGGCGGACTCGGCGTGCCCCCGCTAATCTACGCCGCGCAAAAGCTCGCCGAACACGACGCCTCCTTTGCCACCGCCGTATTCGGCTACCGCAACGACCACTTCGCCGAGGAATACGTCTCCCGGTACGCGGACTGGTCGTGGAGCATCGACGACGCCGAAGGCAACGTGGTCGACCTGCTCAACAAACTGGAACAAGGCGACGACCTGAAGGCCTACGATCGCAAGCCGATCATTCTGTCCTGCGGACCGCTGCCTATGATGAAGGCCGTGGCCGCCTGGACCGCCGAACGCGGCATCCCCGCGCAGCTGAGCATGGAACAGCGCATGGGCTGCGGCTATGGCGCCTGCGTGCTGTGCACCATCGACACCGTGGACGGCCGCCTCAAGGTCTGCTCCGACGGACCCGTGTTCACCCGCGAACAGCTCGGATGGGGGAAGTGACGATGAGTGCAAACAACCAGTCCGCGCAGGGCGGCGACAACCACATCAACCTGTACGAGCCCCACGTGTGGAAGCACCACACCAAGGTGGCTGGTCTGGAATGGAAGAATCCGGTCGGCACCGCCTCCGGCACCTTCCAGTACACCGCCGTCCGCTGGTTCTACGACGTCAGCCAGCTCGGCGCCGTGTGTACCAAGGGCGCCTCGCCCGTGCCGTGGGAAGGCAATCCCTCGCCGCGCACCGCCGAATCGCCGGCCGCGAACATCAACGCCGTGGGCCTGCAGAATCCCGGCATCGACCATTACTTGGCCGAGGACCTGCCCAAGCTCAAGGCCGCGGGCGCGTTCGTCATTTCCAATGTCGCCGGACATTGCGACGACGATTACGCGGCGGTCGTGGAAAAGCTCGCCGACTCCGACGCAGACATGCTGGAAATCAACGTCAGCTGCCCGAACGTTTCCGCCGGCGGCATGAGCGTGGGCACCGACCCGGTGGCCCTCGCCAATCTTATGGACCGGCTGCGCCCGATGACCGACAAGCCGATGATCGTCAAACTCACGCCGAACGTCACCGACATCACCGTGCCGGCCCGTGCGGCCGTGGAACATGGCGCCGACGCGTTGAGCATGATCAACACGCTCAAAGGCATGCGCATTGACATTCGCACCGGCAAGCCGATCATCGCCAACGTCACCGGCGGCGTATCCGGCCCGGCCGTGCTGCCGGTCGGCCTGGCAGCCGTCTATCGGGTGCGCACCGCACTGCCGGAGATTCCGATCATCGGCCTCGGCGGCATCGACAGCGGCGAGAAGGCGCTCGAATACCTGTACGCCGGCGCGAACGCCGTCGAAGTGGGCGCGGCCGCGCTCTTCGACCCGGTGGCCCCGCTGCGCGTCGCCCGCGAACTCGACGACCTGTTGGACAGCCGTCCCGAGCTCGCTGCTAAACTGGCCGCAGGACAGACTTGGAGGTAAGGAACATCATGGCAGAAACACTCGCACATCGGTTCACTGAATTCCTGTTGGAATCCAACGCGCTGAAGTTCGGCGACTTCACGCTGAAGTCCGGCCGCAAGAGCCCGTACTTCATCAACGCCGGCGCCTTCGACGACGGCAAGAAGATCGCCGCGCTTGGCGCGTTCTACGCCGAAAAGATTAGCCAGGCCATCGTGCACAACACGATTCCCCGCGACATCGACACCGTGTTCGGCCCCGCCTACAAGGGCATTCCGCTGGCCGTGTCCACCGCGATCGCGCTGACCGCCGGCCACAACATGACCGTCGGATACACCTTCGACCGCAAGGAGAAGAAGGACCACGGCGATGGCGGCTGGATGGTCGGCACCCCGCTGACCGACGGCATGAAGGTGCTGCTCGTGGACGACGTGATGACCGCCGGCACCGCCGTGCGCGAAGTCATCCCCAAACTCAAGGCCGAGGCGAACGTCGAGATCGTGGGTCTCGTGCTCTCCGTGGACCGCATGGAGAAGACCAAGGACTCCGACCTGTCCGCCGTGAAGGCCGTGGAAGCCGAATTCGGCTTCCCGGTGCTCTCCATCGCCAACGTGCGCGAGATCTTCGACGCCGCCGCCAGGATGAAGAACCCCGACGGCACCCCGTTGCTCAGCCACGACATCCAGCAGCGCGCCGCCGCCTACCTTGAGGAATACGGCGCCTGATTTTCCGCGCTCACGGCAATTTCATACAATCTCACGTAATCTCACATAACGCAGTAAGCGGGCTTTCATAAGCCCGCTTTTCTGTCATCGCGCCATGTTCCGCGCGGTCAGCGAATATCGGCCCTGATGATACGCACGGTTCCGAATCAAGACCGCCATCAAGATCGGCTACGGCTACAGGAACCTCGGCAACCTCATCGCCCTGGTCATGCTCAAATGCGGCGGACTCAACCTCCGATTCCCCGGACGCCAATAACCAGTAGGAACAACCAGCAATCCCCACCCACACAAACACCCGAAGAGCCAAAAATTGACTAGTCGATGAGCTTGTAGCCGTGGTCGGAGACTACGGACTTGAGCTTGTCGAGATAGGTTTCGGCGGCCTTGGAGAGCTTGGAACGCTCGTTCGTGATCCAGCCGACCAACATCGTTTCGTCGGTGTCGAGCGGCACGGTGACGATCTTCTCGTTGTTGAGGTCGCCGTTGTCGATGCCGGTGCACACTGTGTAGCCGTTGAGGCCGATGATGAAGTTCAGGATTGTGGCACGGTCGGTCACGTTGATCTGCTTGGGGGAGTACTCCGGCCAGACCGCTTCCTCATAGAAGTAGAACGAGCCTTCCTCGCCCTGCTCGTACTGGATGAACGGGTAAGGTTTCAGGTCCTCCATGGTGATGACCTTCTTGGCGGCCAGCGGGTTGTTGCGCGAGATGAACACGTGCAGCGGCGCGCGGAAGAGCGGGTGGAATCCGAGGTGCTTCTCGCGCAGGAGCTTGCCGATCACGTCCTTGTTAAAATCGGACAGGTAGATGATGCCGATTTCGGACTGCATGTTGGCGACCTGGTTGATGATGTCGCGCGTGCGGGTCTCGCGGATGGTGAACTCGTATTCGTCGGACTTGATGGAGTTGATCATCTCCACGAACGCCTCGACGGCGAACATGTAGTGCTGGGTGGAGACCTGGCACAGCTGCTTGCGTGGTTTGGCGTGCTTGTAGCGCTCTTCGAGCAGGTCGGCCTGGTCGAGCACCTGGCGGGCGTAGGTCAGGAATTCCGCGCCGTCCACGGTCAGGGCGATGCCCTGCGAGGAGCGGGTGAAGATCTCGATGCCCAGCTCGTTCTCCAATTCCTTGACCGACGAGCTCAGGGCCGGCTGGGAGACGTACAGGGCATGGGAGGCCTCGTTCATCGAGCCGCACTCGACGATTTTGACGATGTATTTCAGCTGCAGCAGTGTCATAAAGTCTATTTATATCGCTAGGGATGGTCGCCACACGGGTTTATAACCTCATCAATCCACTATGGCGACACAATATGAGACGCCTCGCATATCGCGGACGCTGTGTAACGGGATATGCGCCACATCGGTAACCTAATGACATCGACACGAGCGGGAAGGGCCAAGCGTGAGGGTTGTCAAAGTGCTGATGCTGTGCGGTCTGACCGTCGGCTGCCTGGGATCCGTGTTCGGCTCCAAGGCCGCGGCCGGCTTCGCTCGGAACCTGAGGCAGGACCAGTACGATGCCATCCAGACCTTCTCCTTCTCCAACATAGACCGCTTCTCCACGCCGAGCCTAGTGACCAGACTCGGCGCCGACGTGATGAACATCCAGAACGCCTTCATGATGATTCTGCGCATGGTGCCGCGCGCCGCGTCGTCGAAGTGCTCACCGAACAGTGCGACATGCCGGTCGCCAAACGGCCGGTCACCGTCGTCAAGGACGGGTCCACAGACTTCAACTGCCGCGATGCAACGTTTGGCGACTTACAGGCATACGCCGAGTTCGGCGAGCGATTCGCGTGCCTGCGACGCGTTCTCGAAGAGGATGCCGTGGATGCCGACCTCGTTGGCGCCGACGATGTTCTTGGCGGTGTCGTCGAAGAACACGCAGCGCTCGGCCGTGAGGCCGAAACGGGTCAGGGCCAGCTCGTAGATGTCGGCGTTCGGCTTGTGCATCTTCTCCACGCCGGAGATCACGGTGCCCTGCAACAGCTGTTCAAGGCGCGGGTACTTCTCGAAGGCCAGGTGGAAGGTCTCATGCGACCAGTTGGTCAGACCCCATACGCCGTAGCCGTGGGCCTTCAAATCCGCCAGCAGCTCGACCATGCCCGGAAGCGTGCGGGGCAGCGCGTCCGCGTAGTGGCCGATGTAGAACTTGAAGATGTCGGCGAGTTCCTGGCCTTGCTCGCGCACCACATCCGGGTAGATGTCCGCGAAATCCTCGCCGACGTCCATGCGGTCCTCGTAGTGGAAGAAGCCGCAGGGGTCGTCGTCGTCGCAGATGCGTTCCACGATCTCATCGGGGAATCGGCCTTCCAGACATGCGCGGGTGTTCCAGTCCAGCAGCACGCCGCAGAAGTCGAAAATCACGTCGGTGATAGGGGAGTTGGCCATGATGCTCCTTGTGTTGTTGGGATCGTTGAGTGGGGTCTGCGATTTAGTGTACGGGGTTTGTGTATAGGTCGGGGTATGTGGAGTTTGAGGCTTATGTTTCTCTCCCTCCGTCTTGGCTTTGCCGAGACACCTCCCTTGTCAGAGGGAGGTCAACAAGGTTATGCGATGACGTCGGCGATGGCTTCGGGGATGGCGTGGATCACATCGCCGGCCACGATCGGGTGGCCGAGCGTTATGAAGCGCTGGCGATGCTCGCGGCCGATCAGTTCCGGCTCCTGCCAGCCCTGCTGATCGGATTCGGAGGCGATCGCCGCCGCCAGGCCATGCAGGTATGCGGCCGAGGCCACGGTCTCGGCCGTGGTGGCCGCATCATCCTGCTGGGCGAGCAGGGCGCCGGTCAGACCGGCCAGCACGTCGCCCGCGCCGGCGGTGCCCAGCCAGGCCGGCGCGCTGCCCGACGCATAGACGTGGTCCTCATCCACCACGATGGTCACCGCGCCCTTCAGCAATACGGTGGCGCCGGTGAGCTCGTGGGCGCGCTTCGCGCTGGCCAACGGGTTCAACCGCACGTCGTCGGCGGTGTACGGCTCGTGCGAATCGGCATGCTCCGCGGTGCTGGCGGCGGTTTCGAACCGGTTGAGCAGTTTCGCCATTTCGCCGGCATGTGGCGTGATCACCACCTGGCCGGGCACACGCTCCGGCAGCAGGTCGAGTGCGCCGGCATCCACCACGATCGGTGGCATGTCGTAGGCGTCCTTGTTCTCATCCTCGCTGCCGAGCGCGTAATGCTTGAGCAATGCGGCGATGGTGTCCCGCTGCATATCGCCGTCGGCGCCCTCGACGCTAGCCTCGGGCACGCCGGACCCCACGACCCAGGACTGCACATGTCCCTTGCCGATCACGGCTTCCGGCAGTGCGGCGAGCACCATGTTCTGCGCGCGCTCCGGGCCCAGATACCGGACCATGCCGGTGTTCGCGCGGGCGGCGGCGCTGGTGGTGAGCACGGCGGCACCGGGGTAGCGCTGCGAGCCGGTCACCAGACCAACCACGCCCCGGGAGTATTTGGAATCCTCGAACCGGGGGAGACGGACCGCGTCGGACGCGAACGAATTATCCACCACCTCGACGTCCGGATCCTTGTCGTCGATATCGAATCCGAAATCGAACAACTCGATACGGCCGCAGGCGAACGTGGCGGGCGGCAGCACCGCGCACGGCTTCATCGCGCCGAACGTGACCGTGACCGTGGCCGGAATGTACGGGCCGGGCAGAGAACCATCGTTCACACCGACGCCGGATGGCGTATCCACGGCAAGTACCAGCGGAAAATCGCCTGACGACTCACGGTTCGGCAGGGCGGGCTCATCGGGAGCCTCGCCGTCGAGGCCAAGGGCGGAGGCGAGTGCGGTGGGAATGCCGCGTAGCGAGCCTTGGATGCCGATGCCGGTCATCGCGTCGATGATCAGATGCGATTTCCTGGCCACGGCGATGGCGGTCTGCAATCGCTCGCCGGCCTCACCGGCGGAAAACCCGGACGCGCAACCGGGAATATCAGCCGCGGGATCAAGCACCAGCACCTTGCCTCCGGCGCGCACGAACGAGGCGAATCCGGCCTCATGCAACGACCGGCCCACGGCGATGGCGGTGACGTTCGCACCCTCCTGGGCCAGCGCGGCGGCCGCGAACAGACCATCGCCACCATTGTCTCCGGCCCCGGTCAGCAGCACGATCGACGTGTCCTCCAGCGCCAGATCCTCGTCGTCCAGCATACCGGCCGCCATGTGGGCCGCGGCCTGGGCGGCCATGCGCATCAGCGGCACGCCTTTGTCCAGCAGGGGTCGCTCCATGACCCGGACCGTATCGGAGTCATAGGCGCTGTGCAGCAGCAGTTCGCGGCGATCGGCGTCTTCGGTGTATTCCATGGCAACCCCTTTCTTGTGTTTGTTACTTGCGGTCCGTGTTTACAGGCCGTACACCTCGTGGGCGAACTTTTCGAGCACGGGGATCGAGCGCTTGACCTTCTCCGTGTCGATGCAGTAGGCCATGCGGAAGTATCCGGGCACGCCGAAGCTGTCGGACGGCACGAGGATCAGGTCGTATTCCTTGGCCTTCATGCAGAACGCCACGGCGTCGTCCTCCAGCGCCTTGGGGAAGATGTAGAACGTGCCGCCGGGGCGTACCACGTCGAATCCGATGCCGGTCAGCGCATCGTAGAGCAGGTTCATGTTCGTCTCGTAGACGTTGAGATCGGCGGTCTGGTCGATGACCTTGGCCACGCCCAGCTGAATCGAGCTCGGCGGGCAGTTGTGGCCGGTGCCGCGCGAGATCTGGCCCATCATGGGCACGAGCAGGTCGGCGTCGGTGGCTGTGGGGTTCACCGCGACATAGCCGATGCGTTCGCCCGGCAGGCTCAGCGACTTCGACCACGAGTAGCAGGTCAGCGAGTCCGCGTAGAAGCTGGCCGGGTAGGGCTGGGTGGCGCCGTCGAACACGATTTCGCGGTACGGTTCGTCGCTGATCAGGAAGATATCGTGGCCGTATTCGGCCTGCTTGGCGGTCAGGATCGCGGCCAGACGCTTGAGCGTGTCCGCCGAATACACCGCGCCGGACGGGTTGTTCGGGGTGTTGATAAGCACGACCTGCACGTTCGGGTTAAGTGCAGCCTCGAATGCGTCGAAGTTGATTTGGAAGTTCTCGGTGTCGGCCGGCACGATAGTCAGCTTGGCGCCGGCGCCCTTGACGTACGGCTGGTATTCGGGGAAGTAGGGGGCGAAGGTGATGATCTCATCGCCCGGCTTGGTCACCGCACGCATCGCGTGGGACAGCGCGCCCGCCGCGCCCGTGGTCGGGAAGATGTGGTTGCCGGTGTATGTCATGCCGAAACGTTCGTTGAGGTTTTCGGCGATCGCGTCCTTGACGGATGGGATACCGAGCGAGGGGGAGTAGCCGTGGATGGCCACCGGATCGCCGTTTTCGTAGAGGTCGGCCATGACGTCGGTGAAGGATTTCGGAGCCGGCACCGAGGGATTGCCAAGGCTGTAATCGAACACGTTCTGGTAGCCGATTTCGGCACCGCGGCTCGTGGCGTACTCGCTCAGCTCGCGAATCACAGACTTGCCGCCAAGCATGGCCTTGTATTCCTCATTGATCATGGCTGTTCTCCTCGCATGGTCGTACTGGTATGCACCACGCTACTACTATCGCGGCCGGTTTGCGCCATTTGCCGCGCCGTGCCTAAGCCGGCTGTTCTATTTGTTCTATTAACTGTCGAAACCGCGGAATAACGCCGATTCCCGATACAGCTCCATGATTATCCACAACCGTTCATAGCGAGCGCTGTGGGACGGCGGGCGGAAAACGGCCGAATCCGCGTGCCGTCCCACACCTCGTGCAATCCACGTTTCGGGAAAGCACCACCGTAAGACTGGCGTGCATCCGCATCCACGATAGGAGCCTTACCGGCCGTAATCCCGCACTCGATTATTTTTTGACAGGGAATCGAACCCGAAACACTAACCTATGCCCGCCCCACCGCAAACAGCGAATAACCAAATGTATGCATTTTCGGCACCATGAGCGAAGGAGTTCGCAAACACAACAGTGATTGGCATATATAGGGAATCGAGTCAGACCTATGTCGAATAGGGACTCCGATGAAAAACCAATGTCTTGTATCCGTAGCGTACTTTTGACTATTGCTGGAGGCACATGGTTTCGGCGAGGGAGACGGAAATGACAACAGTAATCTCGATTCTGGGAGGGAGCCTTTATCGGTCTATCCGGCGTCTTCCTCATGCCGGAGATGGCAATGCGGTGATACTGTGCGTTCCTTACCGGGCGACTGCTGAGAAGACCGGTGAAGATCAGACAGTATCGCTGGACCATGATTTACGGTACGCAACTAAAGCCGAGTGGAACGCAGGCGTCGAACAATATGAGGCTCAGCGTCGCTGCACGAGCCAAGTGAGTTCACCATCGAACGGCGTAGTGGCTGAAATCACTGCTCGCAGTTCGGCGGCACAGAAGATACAGCTTTTTCGTTCTTTGTTCCGCGGCCGCGATGATGTATACGCTTACGGATTCCTGAGCAAAAAGACCGGCAGAGTCGGGTATGCACCCGCTGCGTGGAATGAATGGATGACTTTGCCGAACGGCAAGCGTGTGCCGACTCCATCCGATCAACGACGATGCAAGCCACTGACAGATCAGGTGCTCCTTGACCATTTCACAAAGCGTGATTCGCAATTCCATAATGTTGTCGGACTTTATCCGCTTTCCAAAGATTCCAAGGTCTGGTTCCTCGCCATCGATTTCGATGATGATGGGTGGAAAGAGGAAATCATTGCAACCAAACGGGTGTGCGAAAACCACGGATTACATCCAATCATGGAACGATCCCGTTCAGGGGATGGCGGTCATCTTTGGATGTTCTTCTCTGAAGAGATCGGAGCCGCACAAGCTCGCAAAATGGGCACTGCGCTGTTATCGGAAGCCGCTCAGAAAACGCATATTCGGTTTCGTTCGTATGACCGGATGTTCCCCAACCAGGATTTGCTGCCATCAGGTGGCTTTGGGAATTTGATTGCGTTGCCTCTGCAACGATTGGCCAGAGATGCGGGGAATAGCGTATTCGTCGACGAATAATTCAACCCCTATGCCGATCAGTGGGCATTCTTGGATCCCGTACAACGAATCACGGCGCAACAAGTGAATACCATCGCTACACTGGCATCCTCCAATACCGGTCCTCTTGGCAATCTTGCGAAATTCGATTCGCCCATTCCTCATGCTGTAGGCCAGAAAAAGAAGACCGACAAACAAGCCCCGACTACGGGAAACGGCAGTTTGCGCACTGGCTCCCGTACCCCACTCTCTAATGCGGACGTTCCGGAGACGATTACCATCATTGAACGCAGCATGTTGGAAATATCAAAGACAAATCTGACTCCGCTTGCGCAGAATGCCGTTCGCCGTCTTGCCGCGTTCGCCAATCCGGACTTCTATCGGGCTCAGGCCATGAGACAGCCTGTGCATAACAAGCCACGCATCATCTATTGCGGCGAAGAAACCGATGACAGCATATTGTTGCCGCGCGGATGCAGAGAAGCCGTTGTGGCGTTGCTGACGGATGCCGGATGCACCGTGACATTCGACGATGAACGAAATCAGGGCAAACGTATTCGAGTCAAATTCATCGGGAGTCTCCGTGCACCACAAAGTGAAGCCGCGAAGACAATGCTGGAATATGATGATGGAATTCTTGTCGCACCAACTGGCTTCGGGAAAACGGTAATTGCCGCGGATCTAATAGCAAAGCGCAAAACCAATACATTGATCATCATCCGTTCGTCATCTCTGATGGAACAATGGCGTGACCGGCTACGGTATGGTCATTTTCGATGAATGCCATCACGTCGCATCTGTGGATAATGCGGCAATTGCTCGCGCCGTCACTGCGAAATATGTCTATGGGTTAACTGGAACGCCTAAACGCGAGGACGGTTTGCAAGGCATCACGTACATGCAATGTGGTCCGATTCGTTACACGGTTGATGTTATAGACCAGATGGTCGCCCAACGATTCACGCGAATATTGGTCCCAAGATTTACTGCTGTGAGTTTTCCCTTGATGGAACCCGTGACATACAACGAGTATCTGGAAGCTGTTTGCAATAGCGATGAGCGTAATCAGATGATTCTCAAAGACGCGAAAAAGCTCATCACAGAGGGACGGACTCCGCTGATTCTGACCAAACGTATCGACCATGCAAAAATATTGTCGCAAGCTTTGGAAAAAAGCGGTTGCACCCATGTGATGTTGCTGCATGGTGGCGGTTCAAGGAAAGATCGTCAACAGAAATTGCATGATCTATCCTTGGTGCCGAATAATGAGAGCCTGACTGTAGTGGCTACGGGCAGCTATATCGGAGAAGGATTCGACCAGAAGCGTTTCGACACACTCCTGCTTGCCGCTCCGGTCTCGTTTGAGGGTACTCTCTCGCAATATGTAGGGCGACTTCATCGCGAGAATGATGGCAAGACCGAGGTTCGTGTCTATGATTACATCGACGTGACCGTGCCGTTATCCGCTGTCATGTATCGAAAACGGCTGAAGGCATACGCAAATCAAGGATATTCGGTAAATCCTGACCATACTGAGAAAACGGACATGCTCAGCGCAAAGACGGAAGCGTTGCGCGCTCGCATGACGGCTGCGACGCAGGGCGAAGATGCTGCGGATGCGATGTCCGATGCCCGGTCTGACGGATTATTCGAGGGCAGCATCGTTGCGGCCACGAATTATGCGGAGATACTTCGCAAGGATATTGCCGGTTGCGCACGTTCCCTGATTATCTCGGCTGAATATGTGCCGCAACAAGGGCTCAGTGCGATTGATGATGAATTGCTCCGACTGGCCGACAGGAAAGCGCTCATCGAAGTTTATGTTCGTTTGCCGGCGACTGCTGCGGCGGCAACCAGAACACGAATAGAACGGAATATCAATCGGCTGCGTGCTATTGGGTGCATTGTCCGGACCGTCGAATCGTGTTCCGATTCCGCCATAATCGATGACGGGTTGATTTGGTTTGGAGGCATCCCTTTGCTTGGCAATCCAAGGAGTGACGACTGTGCGCTTCGATTCAAGGATACGAAAATCGGCGAAAACCTCGCAGATGGACTGAAACGACGATTGTCTTGATTCAATATTCAATCAAGACAATCGCGCAGCACGAGGGCGTGATTGACGTGCGGGTCTTTGGCGGCGTAGAGCAGGGTCACGTCGGGATGCTCCGCGCAGATGCGGCGCAGATTGTCCACGGCGGCATTGGCGTCAAGCTCGGCGATGTATCGAGTGCGGAATTCCGCGAATTTGGCGGGGTCATGGCCGAACCATGTGCGCAGGAGGGGAGAGGGAGCGACGTCCTTCATCCACAGGTCCAACGCCGCACGCTCTTTCGTCATGCCGCGAGGCCACAGGCGATCCACCAGCACCCGATACCCGTCCGACGCAGCCGGTTCTTCATATATGCGTTTGATTGCAATCCCCATACGACCCACGATAGGCGTGCGCTTGCCGGAAGTCAAGGGGAGAGGCGATCCATCTACCCGTTCGATTTCTGGGTGTTCTGCCTAAGGCCTTGTGCTATGACAGCTAGCGATTCAGCAGCTTTTTGGTGATATCGTCCAACCGAACCGCCTTGCCCCTGTCGAAGGTGTTCATAGTGAAATCGACGGGTTTGGTCTTGATGAACGCCGACAGCGCGGTGTGCGGCGGGTTGTCGATCAAGTGGGTGATGGGGACAATCGCCTCCTCGACGCTGACGCCCACAATGGCGTAAATGGCACGCACCAGCAGCTTCATCAGTGGCGAATCGAAACTGTTCATTGCCCCATTGCTGCGCACGGCCCAAGGGTTGAACAACGCATAGTGGATGCGGTCTCCGGTCTGCTGTTGTTTTTTCTGCGAAGAGCACTCCCAGCAGATCGTTCAGACGACTCGTACAGATAGTCGCGCAATGCTAGAACGTGATTGATGCGCACCCTTCATCGACGGTCTCTCAATTGATCTCCTGTGATTCGTGCCGTATGAGGAAATTCTCGACTAGTGCGATCATCGTGTCCTTCTCTGCAGGTGCGGACAGTGCAATCATCAGCGTCATCGCCGCCAAGGCGTTACCCTCCACAAGCAGGGAGTCATCGTCGCCCAGTATACCGTTGCCGTTCAGGAAATACACGAACAGTGCGGCGGCACAACGTTTATTGCCGTCGGAGAATGGGTGATCCTTGACAACTTGATACAGCAGGTTCGCGGCTTTCTCCTGGGTGGAACGGTACAGTTCTTCGCCTCCGAACGTCTGGTAGAGTCCTGCGACGATTCCTTGGAACGAACCGTTGCGTTCCCTCCCGAACAGATCGGATTGCGTGTAGAACGGCATCGACCGTATGAACAGCATCGCGTCCTCATAGGTCAAGACCCACTGGGACTCGTCGCCCTTGGGTATAGGGACATTGCCTGTGTCATAGTCGTTAAGCAGCACTAGACTCGGCAGATATCGTTCCAAGATCTCGGCGGTGTCAGCAATTTCCGGTTCGGTGGACCTCGATAGCACCTTGACGACGGCGTGAAGTGCGTCAGACCGCTTGCGATTGATGGTATAGCCATCAACGAGATGCTGCTTCAGAACTGAGTTGGCCCATCGCCGGAAATAGATGCCTTCCTTGGATTTGACGCGGTATCCGACCGACAGGATCATATCCAAGTTGTAATGCTCGACTTGGTATGTCTTACCGTCAGATGCAGTTGTCGCAAATTTTGCGACAACTGAAAATCCATTGAGCTCTTCCCTCAATGCATTGCCGATATGCTTGCCGAGAACGGCGCGACAGGGCGCCTGTTCACGGCATTGCAGGAGGGGCGGATCATCGGGGTGGGGATCCGGGTGCTCGCCATGGACTCCACGAGCGTGGAGGTCCGCCGGCACGCGGCCGGGGCGCCGGAAAAGGGGGCTCCCGGTCCGTCGGCGTCTCCCGGGGAGGGCGGAACATGGCCGAACGCGTCTTCAACCGCATGAAGCACTACCGCAAGGCCGCCACCCGCCACGACAGGCTCGACGCTTCGAAAGTGCTGCAGAGCGTACTCAGGGCTTGGCGGTGACGGTCGGAGCGGCGTCGGCATTGCCGGCTTTGGCTCCGGCTGCATCAGCTGAATCGGTGCCGGCCGCACTGGCGTTAGCGCTATCGTCAGCGTTGGCATCGCCGGCTTTGGCCTTGGCACCAGCCGCGTTCCCGCCGTCGATCACCAGTCGCAGATAATCGCGGTCGGCGGACTTGCGGCGCGGCACGAACCGACTGATGATGGAGTCTTTCTTGCCGCGGTTCTTCACGTATAGGAAGCCGAACACGGAGAACACGACCGCGCCGATGAAGTTGACGATAAGATCCTCCATCGTGTCGATCAGACCGATGTCGAGGTAGCCGCCGAGGCCCAAGTTTTGGCCATTGACCGTGACCTGGGTGATGTCGTTGATGCGAATCGCATGGTTGGTGTGCGTGGGGCCGAGCATCACCGAGCTGATGGAATGCACGATGGCGTCCTTCTGCATGTCGAACCCGAACAACTGGTCCATGCCGAATTCGAAGAACTCCCAGATCACGCCGATGGTCATGGAGAAGCAGAAGGACACGATCGCCAGGTACAGGGGCGGAAGCTCGAACTTCACCCGGTTGGACCGGTTGAGCAGGTCGACCAGCGAGAAGCCGATCGCCGCAGCGAGGAAGCCGTTCATCGTATGCAACACCGTGTCCCAGAACGGGAAGATCTCATAGAACGAACTGATCTCGCCAAGAATCTCAGCCGAGGACACGAACACCAGCACGATGACTTCCAGCACCGAAGGCAGCTCGATGCGGAACTGCACCTGGATGAACGCCGGCGCCAACAGCAGCAGCAACGTCAGGATGCACAGGAACACATTTTCGTAGTCGCCGTTAAAGAACTGGAGTATTGCCATGGCGAGCACCAGCATGCGCAGCACCACATAGACCGCGAATGAGTTTTTGTGTTCGCGGATTTCCATGTCCACGGCTCGGCTCATGGTTTTCCAGCGTACGCGCCAGGACGGTTTGCGTTGTGCGTCGTGCTGTTGCGACTGTTTCCGGGTCATCCTTGCCTCTTTCTCGCATTGTTCTCGCGCCAGCCTATCCGAACCTGCTCACAGGCAATCGGCAAGAACGGGCGATAGTCTGGCCGCATGAACCGAACGGAAACCGATACTGTCTCGATTGTGGGCCACGCGAATCATCCGACAATGCTCGATGAGACCATTACGCCGGCGGCACGTCACCGTGTGCTGATTGCAGTGCTCGCCGTGCTGCTGTACCGCCGTATGGGCATGATCACACCGCTGATCGTGGCCCATGGCATGTACGACGTCTCCACCGCCATGACCAATCTGACCGGAATCGCCGTCTCCTCATGGCCACTGGTCGTAGGGCTGGCAATCATGGCCACGCCGGTAGTTTGGGCTATCGTGAGGTGTGCGAGATGGGCTTTGTACCGGCTGGCAGCAAATCCAAACAGCGAAACAACGGAATGAACGAAGCGAAAGGAACGGTATCTGATGACTCCGATTGAATTGTCAACCCGACGCCGGGTTACGGGACTGACTTCGGATGAGTTCGCCAGGCTGTTCGTCTCTTTGCAACGCGATGTGGACGGCGAAGCCGCGCATTGGAGTGCCACGGACGTCGAATCCTGGGAGCTGGTCGGCCCGCCGGTGACCGCCGAACAGCATCTCATCGACACGTTCGCCGCGGCCAACGAATTCGTGGCCACGCTTGCGGACCGTTTGTACCACACGATTATGCCAGTCACGGAAGAATCGGTCATCACCGCATACGCTGATGACCTCACATTCTGGGCATCGCATCCGGACCTTGGCGGAGTGCCGTGCGCATTATGGAACATCGCCGCATTACAGGCGGCTGAATGGCCCGCAAGGAAACCGGTATCGCCTGTGAACTGGACGTGCGCGAACCGCCGGTGTGACAGCTGAGCTCAAACATGGGCGTAGGCAACGTCATGGTTTGAGGACTATGGTGTTGCGTTATCGGTCGGAAAGGATGTGATGGTGGGGCGTCATAGCAAAAAAGCGCGTGGCCAGTCGAGGAGACACGCGCGAAAGCCCTCCGTTTGGAGCGAAATTCGCGGCTATCTGCTGACAGTGATCGCGGTGATGCTGGTCGTGTTGCTGGGACGTACCTTCGTGTTCAACGTATATGTGATTCCATCCCGCAGCATGGAAGACACGTTGCAAATCGGCGACCGTGTATTTGCCTCGCGATTGACTCCAAAACTCTTTGCACTGCACCGTGGCGACATCATCGTGTTCAAAGATCCCGCAGACTGGATGGAGGGGGAGCAGCTTCCCACCAATCTGATGTCGATAATCGACAGCAATCGTTACCTAATCAAACGCGTCATCGGTCTGCCCGGCGATACCGTCGCCTGTAAGGGATCCGGGGAGCCCATCACGGTCAACGGCAAACCCATTGATGAAAGCGCTTATCTTAAGTCCGGCGTGAATCCAAGCGACAGCCCTTTTTCCGTAACCGTTACTGACGGCAACGTGTTCGTGCTTGGTGATAATCGCTCCAATTCCAGAGATTCTCGATACCATCTTGACGACGGCAACAATGGGCAAGTGCCATACGACGATATCCAAGGTGTGGCGTTGTTCCGCTTCTGGCCATTTACGAGAATCGGCATGTTGAACTGAATTTGGCGTGAATCCACGAGTTGATACGTGCCGCACGGACCGTTACCGGAACACTCCCCCCGAAATCTGACGGCCCCCTTGTCTCACAGCTATCGTACAGCTCCGATACGGGAAACGTGCGGGTGATTCCATGACGACTACGTACTTCAGGAAGTGACGTGTATCACGAACATGGTCATGTGTTCAGTCGCGTGCGAATCAAGGCGTATCGAGGTCGTCGGCCTCGGTCGCCTTTTTGCGCTTGCGTACCCACTGTTGCAGGAAATACGCCCCATAGCAGGCCACGATGAACACGAGCTCGGCCACGAGCGCGAACCGTTGCTCCACGTCGAAAATCACCAACACGAACGATGCGGTGCACAGGATGAACGCCGCCCAAGACACGTACGGATAGCCGGGCGTGCGGTATTTGAGTTCGCTGGCGGAATGGCCGGCAGCCAGCCAACGGCGGCGGAACACGATCTGGCAGTAGGCGATGGCAATCCACACCACCACGGCGGACAGGCCGGAAAGCGCCACCAACACCAGGTACACGGTCGAGGCGGCGATCACGGGAGGCAGGAGCGCTAACAGACCGCCGGCCATCGCGGCGCACAGGGCGAGCATCGGCACACCGCGGCGGTTCGTTTTGGCGAACCAGCGCGGAATCATGCCCTCGTTGCCCATCGACCACACCATGCGCGTGGAGGCGTACAAGCCGGAATTCGAGGCGGAAAGCACGGCCGTCAGCACCACGAAATTCATGATGTCGCCCGCATAGGGGATGCCGATGCTGTTGAAGGCGAGCACGAACGGGCTTTCGCCCACGCCGGCCTGGCGCCACGGGATCAGCGCGCACATCACGGTGATCGAGCCGATGAAGAACAGCACCAGACGCCACAGCGTGGTGTGGATGGCCTTCGGCACGGCGGTTTCCGGGTCGCGCGTCTCGCCGGCGGTCACGCCGATGAGCTCGGTGCCGGAGAACGCGAAGTCGACGGTCAGAATCGTGGCGAACACCGGCATGAACCCATTGGGGAAGATACCGTCCTTGACGAGGTTGCCGAACATCGGAGCATGCTGGTAGCCGGCGATTGGAATAACGCCGAAGATGGCGAGCAGGCCGATGACGATGAACGCGCAGATGGCGAACACCTTGATCGAGGCGAACCAGAATTCCGCTTCGGCGAAGAACCGCACCGACAAAGCGTTCAAGGTGAAGATGAGAATGATGCACGCCGCGCTCCACACCCATGTGGGGCTATCCGGGAACCAACGTTGCATGAGCAGTCCGGCGGCGGTGAATTCGGAGCCGAGCGCCACCGTCCAGGTGAGCCAATACTGGATCGCGATCACGAAGCCGGTGCCGGCCGGGGCCGATGAACTTTTCGGCATACACGTGGAAGGAGCCGGTCACCGGCATGGCCACGGACAGTTCGCCGAGTGTGAGCATGACCAGATAGACGATGAGCGCGCCGATGCTGTATGCCAGGATCGTGCCGATGGGGCCCGCCTGCTGGATGGTGTATCCGGAGCTCAGGAACAGGCCGGTGCCGATTACGCCGCCTAATGAGATCATCTGCAGGTGGCGGGATTCCATGCCGCGCTTCAGGTTGGTATGTAGGGCGTGCTCGTCTTTGCCATCATGTGACGACTCGGACTGGCTGGTTTGCGCTGGTTGGTTCACCTGTTCCGAATGGCTTCGACGGCCATCCGCCTGAATCTGCGGTTCCTGTTGCGAGGACGGCGACTGTGCCGCCGTATCGGTGTCGGGCTGACTCATGTTTCTCTCTTTGCCATGCGTGCGTTCCATAGGCGTCGTCGTGACGGCCCGGAACAGTATACCCGCACCGGGGATATAGCTGCGCTGCATGATGCTGAGTCAAAATCAGCCCCTTGAAACGGAGATAGGCACTCGCAGCGGCTACTTCACCTTCTGGATGCGCAGCACGAACATGGCGGCGCACACGTCCATGATGATGAAGATGGCGAACGCCGGCGTGCAGGTGCCGGTCGTGGTCTTGACCACGGAGGTGATGGTGGGGCCGACCGCCTGGCCAAGCGTGGTGGCAAGGTTGAGGATGCCGAGGTCCTTGAACAGCTGGGGGAGCAGCACGGTGGCCACCACGTACAGGCCGGTGCTTCACAGGAGGCCAAAGGCCAGAAACCCGACGGTAAATCGATTGTTGTTTGTTTTTTCCATGTTCTCGGACATGTTCGTGTTGCGCCGTCGCGATATCGGTCTTGTGAACGGCTGATCTACTCAGGACTCAAAATATATTCCAGCCCGCGGCGCGTTCAGTGTTACAGGAAAGTAAACTGGGGCCGTCTTCCATGCGGAAGTATGGTTCAGAAGGAATGGGTAGAACATCATGAATGGCATTGCACTTGGCACCCGGCTGGGGTTTGCCATATGTGTGCTGTTGCTGATGCCGATTTTTCTGCCTGTAGCCTGTGTGGAATCGTTGCGGCAACGTTTGACTGGTACATGGACGGTGGTTGCTTCGCGTGGCCGGGTGCCGTCGCGTCCGATGCCGATGGCGGACATCATCGTGTTGATGACGTTGTTGTTGTCGTTGAGTGCCACTGGCTGCTGGATTGCCGGCGGTGATTCGCAGACCGCCCTGGCCGCCATGGTCTTCGCCGCCACGGTGACGGCTGTATGTGCGTGCTGCGCGGTCGTGCTGTTGTCGTTCGTAGGTTCGGCCGGCCGCCGACCGTTGCCCGCCAGCTTTCGCTTCGATGCGACGGTGATGAACGCCGTCCGCTCATGGGCCCGCCCGCAATGGATGCCACGCTGGCCCCGCTACACGCTTCCCGATTCCCGAATCTGATTTAGCTTCTCTTTTCAGCTCTCATCGTTGCGCCCCACGGTCTAACGCAATTGTGTTGTTTAGGCGACATGTGGATACGCATTTATGCGATGTTCTTGTTTCTCCCCTAATTTGGTTCCCCTCTCTGAGGGGAGCTGTCCGCGAAGCGGACTGAGGGGAGTTCCCAGCTGTTGCCGTACCAGATTGCAGTTGCTTGAACTCGGAAAACACATCCCAGATTCGTCAATTCATCAGGAATCCCAATGAACTTCATCAATATCCTCAACCACATCCTGCGACCCCTAGAATGGGTCGTCGCCCAACTGCTCACCCTGTCTCACCACGCCCTGGTCACGTTTGGCATGACTGCTGGCCCCAGCCCCGCGTGGGGTATCGCGATCATGTGCCTTGTGCTCGTCATCCGCATCTGTCTGCTGCCGCTCTTCCTTTCCCAAATGCGTGCGATGCAGCGGATACAGGTGCTCCAACCGCAGATCCAACGCATCCAGCACAAGTACGCCGCGCGCAAGGACCCGCGTTCCAAAGAAGCCATGCAACGTGAAATCATGGCCTTGCAGCAGCGACATAACGCCAATCCGCTTGGCTCCTGCCTGCCTTCGCTGATCCAGGCGCCTATTCTGTGCTCGCTGTTCTACACGCTGCAATCCCTGCCCGCAATCGCCGACGGGAATGCGGAACCGTTGGGCGGCATCGACCACGCCATGGCGGGCGACATCGAATCATCGTCCATATTCGGCGTGCGCATCGCCGACTCGTTCGGCACGGTTGCCTCGCCGCAGTCACGCATCATCATCGGCGTGGCCGTGGCGTTGATGTGCCTGACGTTGTTCGCGATTCAGTGGATGCTCATTCGTGCTGCTCTATTGGTTGACCAACAATCTGTGGAATCTCGGCCAGGCGCTCTGTCAATTGCGATGGTTCCCAACGCTCGGTTCGGCGGCAGGCGAGCGCAAGGCCAGGCGCGACCACGAGCAGGACAACCGTCGCCGTGCCGCAGCCGGTCTGCCATCCCTAGAGGAGGAGCGTGCGATGGCCGCCCGCGAGGAGACGAAAGCCCGACGCGAGCGCGAAAAGTCGGCCGCCAGCCGCAACCGCAAACAACACAAAACCCCACACCTTGCCAAGCGCTCAATCGTGAAACGGTAACGCACTACTCGTCTCTACTTGCTCCCCTCGTTGAGGCTGAGCCGTTAAGCAAACAGCAGAGCTGTTTGTAGGCGAAGGCGAGGCGACAGCCGAGCTATGTAGCGCGGTCGTCAGACCGTCTTCAATTGCGGTTGAGCTGTCAGCGAAGCTGACTGAGGGGAGCATTGCTAAGACTGCATAGTGTTGTCCGTATAGATTTAATAGCTTTCACATTTGGCGTGTATTGACTGATGACGCCGGAATACAGCACAATTGTCATGTACAGGTGGACTTGCAGTCTAGCGGTGGGGAAACGATATGAGACTGGCGATGGCGCAGATGGCGATGACCGACGATATTGACGAAAACGCCGATAAGGCCTTGGCCTACTGCGATCAGGCCGGCGATGCCGGTGCCGATCTGGTCATTATCCCGACCGCGAATATTACCGATGAACCGTTGGAGATGTTCCTGTGGGAGATTTGCGTCCAGGCCATGCAGAACCAGGTGGCCATCGCCATGTGCAACCGGGTCGGCACGGAGGATGATGTGACGTTCGCCGGCCAATCAGTGGTGGTGGGCCCGTACGGCAACGTCGTCAGCAAGGCCGATGACCAAGAGCAGTTGATTATCACCGACATCGATCTCACGCAGACCGCAATGGCTCGGAAGCAGCGACCATTCCTGAAACTGCGACGACCCGAATGGTACGCCTGACAAGAACGAACCAACGTCAGCCCGGAATCTTCTCGATGATGGTGTTCAAGGTGTCGAAAGTCTCATCAATCTGGTCCACCACCTGCTTGCCCTGATCGACCATTTCGGTGATCTGTTCCGTGTGGGGCTGCGGCAGCGCATAAATCGACGTCTTGACGCGCTTCAAGACCACGCCAGCATCGGACAAGTCCTGCTTGATGGAGGCGATTTTGGGAATGGACAACGTGCCGTCGGAGAAGCTCATGCCGGACAGCAGCTCTTCGATATTGAAGTCCACCAACGTGCCCTGCGCGGCACTGTCGATCTTGGGCAGGGCGTTGGTCGCGGCGTCGGCGGCCGCATCCAGCATGCCGCGCACCGCCTTCACGTCCGAACCGTAATACGGCACGTATTCGGCGGCCTGCCATAGCATGCCCTGGGTTTCGTCGCGCGCCGCGACGATGTGACTGCCCGCGCCGTCCATCTGCTCAAGCGCCTGCTTGAAGTCGCCCTGCCCGACGGATTGCTGCGCTTCAGCCGCATATTCGCCCGCCTGCTGCGCCTCGCCGATTACCCGTTGTGCCGACTGCCAGAATAGCCAGCCGGAAACGCCCACCGCCAGCAGAATAGCGACCAGTATTGCAATAACAACAGTGCCGATATGTTTGCGCTTAGCCATAAGACCAATGTACCTGCCACTCTGACCAGCGTCATTCGCGGATTAGCATCATGGCCTGGGCCTCATTCTGGCTCATCGGTATGTTATTGGCGATGCGTAGCGGTGGTTATGCAAATGTCTTTTGATTAATACATTCGCTTTTCCGGAACGGGATTGCCGATTCTGCAGGAACCTATTCCGGTAGGTATGGTTGTTTGCAATGAGGAGGTTGACATGACGGAACAAGAGATACGTGCGATGAGAGTGGCGGAAGCCGTCCATTCTGCCCGTATGGAAGGCGGCGATGTCACATCCTCGTTTTTTTGCAGACGCGCGCGACTATATCGAAGAACAAATAGACATGAGTTTGGAATTAATTCCACTTTAAATTTAATATCACTTTTCTTAAGGAAATTACCATGATTTTGGATGCTCCCTTATTGGGAAAAGCATATGTAGATAATCACTTCTTATCATCGGGCATGTTATATGAGTCCGATGGTCGACTGTTGCTAGAACTCCATAATGGAGAAAAGGGGCCGGAAGAAGATTATCTAGATCAACTGGATCCATCTTGCCTGGACCGACAAAGTAGTGGTGCAATCGCCATAAGTGCGCCCAAAATGAAACCTTGTCCTGAAACAATATCATTTTTCACAGGTCCACGTGAAAAGAGTTACCTGCTTTCAGACTGCCAAATTGCACATACAGATTTTACATATGGAGGTGGTCCGTATAATTTTAGGCGTTTGATAGCAGTTCGACGACTTATCCAACTTTCTGATTACGCGTTAAGTCATATCGGTTCTAAATATCTAAAAATCAATCGTATGCGTTCAATGATTCCTGCGCTCAATAAGTGGTGGGGAGATTCATCTTTGTTTGTCTGGCTGCCCAATAATGCTAAAACAAACAGAGATACCATAATTGCCTATGGGCTAAAAAATGCAAAACCGATTAAAATTGGGCGAATCTCTAGTGAAAATAATTTCTGTGCTCGTATCCAAGTTTGTGGAGATGCTTCAGATAATTTAATAAGAGGGCAAGCGACCCTGCATTCATATACCGTTTTCTCTACGTACTCGCACAAGCATCTTGATATTACCGAACATTTGCGTATTCATCAGGCATTCCTAGTATTATTGGAAATTGCATATGGATGCAAACTCGACATGAATGATTTACAGATTGCTCGAAATGACGATAAGCCATTTCCTAGCCGTTCGGTAGCATTCAGGAAACTGTCGACATTTGAAGTGCCTTCTTTGAGCCACAAGGAGATTCGACATGCACAAAAGGCTGATTCAATATTTCGTTTTCAGGATATTGGTATAAAAGGAATACATAAATGGTTCGAGTTACTGCAAACCCGTCCTACGGGCGCGTATTCCTTTATTAGCCTTTTAGAGAATGAGAGATATTTACCTCTTGAAACACAAGTGTTGCTCGTGGGGGTGGCTATTGAACATATAGGCGCTATGTCGCAAAAACATGATGGAAATTTTCATGATCAACTCAGTGCTATTCTCAATCAATTATTACCGTTGCTGTCTAGTGAGGCAGATAGACAATTGTGGATAGGAAGGGTCGTCGCTTCATATAATGGAATCAAACATTTTTTCCGTGCAAAAAAACGTCCAGATACATTAAGCATGGTTGAATACTTGCTTGAATCGAAGCAAGTGATACGCTTGTGGATTGCTTACTATGTGGGTTGTAGTATAAATGCGCTAAAAGAGTACTTAACGCATCATCGTTATTCACTCAGCTATATTAGATTTGTATTCAAATAATCAATGAGCTTCCAATTTATGATTTCTGCATAGGAGACGGAGTCCGAAATAGTTATAATCATGAGTGATTGCTTGATGATTGGATTATTGTCGTCAGACTTAGAGACGATATCGCTTTTGAATATTGCAACTTTGACTGGCTTGCATGAAAGAACAAGCTGTATCATACAGTGCAGTTAGTAAATTTTCTAGCAGAAAGGCCGCTGTCATGACTGGAGCTGTAGTACAGGCAAATGATTCGAACGCCGTATTGAGGCGTCAACAGGCAATGTCTTCCGCCATTCACAATTCGCTCATGGGAGGTCTGCCGTTGCCGGACAGCAGAACATTGGGACTTCTTGAGGATTACGTCAACGGTCTTATCGGGGCTTCTGAACTGATGGAGCGTGGTCTCAATAGTTGCGTTTGAGCTGCAACGGCTGCAATGGAATTCGTATTTTGATCCGAAAACAGGTCTGCTGAAGAACCTGGTTAACGCAACGACGCAGGAGGAACTGGACCAGGAAGAAGTGCGCGCAGCCACTATCATGGAAACTGTGATGAAGTCCAATCCGCCGAAGAACACAGGTGACTTGGCTGAGTTGCTGGAAATATATCGACAGCTGTTTTCCCACGTATATCCGTGGGCGGGGAAGATTCGAATCGTGAATCTTAGCAAACAAGTGGATGCCAAGCATGCTTTTACTGATGTGTCGCACATCGAGCAGGAGATGCGCGAAGAGGCGGCAAGATTGCGCAATGATAATCTTCTTCAAGATCTCGATGAGAATCGGTTCATCGAAAAGAATGACCTCGCATTTTGTGACGGTGAATCGTATTCATCCATTTCGCGAAGGGAATGGGCGCACGCAACGACTGTTTTGGACTCTGATTGCGCAAGAGGCCGGTCATCCGCTTGACCGGCGTAATATCGATGGAACTTGGATGATTCGGGCTTCACGCAAATCGATGGATGACGATTTAGAGGAGTTGCGAAATCTGCTTGAGAAAGTCGTGGTCGATGGCAGAGAATCCGAAAGTCTACTTATACAGACTCCCGCATCACACTTGTGAATTAATTGATTTTACGGGAATTTCCGTCACCGGCTCATAACATGTTAATCGAGAGGACTGCCGGTTGCAGTTAATATACTTGGCTATGTTCCGATAGAGCACGACTAGGATACCAGCGACTAATTGTTCTTGAATGCTCACCTCGCGGAATCATCACCCCTCAGCGGTGGCCTGTCATGCGATTGCTTGACGGCATATTGCCTGGCTTGAACGATACATGCCATTATCGCTTGCGGCTGACGTTGCGTAAACGTCTATCCTGTTGGCAACGCCGCGAGTGGCGTGGCGCGGCAGGGTGCCACAATAACGTGATTGTCGAAGGGGATTCATCATGGACGGTCGTTCGTTATCGGTCGGGCTTTCGATCTGGTTCGAGGGCGTGAAGTGGCGCATCGCCAATGGGCGGCGGGTGACGTTGCATCGGTGGTATCTGGCGTTGGCCGGCGTGCTGATCGTGTGGCTGGGTGTCGCGGAAGCCGTGGCGTTGCCCGCGTATGGCGGGTATGCGCGTGAGGTGTTCGCGAACCTGCTGGCCGGGGTGCCGGCTGATGGGGCTTGAGTTTTGACTATACTGTTGCCACCGCCGCGCAATTGCGCCGACGGTGTTAGTTGGTTATGGTCGCGATATGGGTGATTGGTATCAGACTCCGCGGTTCGTGGAGGGCGTCTCCATCGATTGGGATGCGCTCGGCACCCGGTCGTATGTGCAACAGATCCCGGCAATCCGTTCGATCGAGCATCTTGCGTTCGATTCTGCGGTCACGTTCTTCGTCGGCGAGAACGGCACCGGCAAATCGACGTTGTTGGAGGCGATCGCCGTCGCCTATGGGTTCAACGCGGAGGGCGGCACGCTCAATTACCGGTTCTCCACGGTCGATGACGTGTCGCGGCTCTGTGATGCGCTGACCGTGGAACGCGGGCGCGGCAAATCGCAGTCGAGCTACTTCTTCCGTGCCGAAAGCTTCTTCAATGTGGCGACCAAGGCGCGCGATTATGCGGGCGGCGGCTATCGTTCGCAGGTGCTGGCGCATCTGCACGAGCGTTCGCATGGTGAGGGATTCCTCGATTTCTTCAACTCGTTCGACGGTGCCGGTCTGTACATCATGGATGAGCCGGAGGCCGCACTGTCCCCGCAGCGCCAGCTCGCCCTACTGACCCGCCTGCACGAGTCGGCGGCCCGCGGCGCGCAGTTCATTATCGCCACGCATTCGCCGATCCTGCTCGCCCTGCCCGGTGCAACGATCCTTGATTTCGGCGGTGATGTGATTCGTCCCATCGAGTACGAGGACACCGACAGCTATCGCGTCCTCGGCCTGTTCATCAATCATCGGGATGCTGTGTTGCGCCGGTTGTTCGCGGACGAGTAGGTTCGGGCGGGTCGGTTGACTCGGGCCCGCGCCGCTGCCCACGGCATTGCTGTTGTGCCTGCCCGTGGCGTTGGTGGCGGCCATCGTGTGGGCGGTAATCGGCGTCATGCGTCGCGCCGGGCGGACGCCTGACGCTCCGGCCGGCGCGAATGATGCCCGTTCGGCCGAATCCAGGTTCGATTCGGCGGCCGCCCAGATTCTGGCGATCGTCGCCATCAACGTGTGGGGCGTCATGTTCATCGTCTTCGATACGTTCCAGATCGACCCGTGGCGGTACGTGACATGGCGCCCGTGATGTTCCTGCTTTATCTGGCGGTCTTGGGCATCGGCAAGGCGTGTTTCCGCAAACGGCCGTAGGATATTCGCTGCAACCCGTAGGGGCCGACGATGATGAGCAGCCGGAATCGTAGGATTCTCGCGGCATGCGCCATGATGCCGGCGGCGGTCCTCGTGATCGCCGGTCTTCTGCTGGGGTGAGCCTGCCGCTCTCTGCTGATCTCGCCATACAAAGTCGACTCCGCACGTCGCGAGCCTTCGCCGAACACTATCATTGGTGGCGCAGAGGTCGTGTGGGAATGGCCGCGACGGGGGAGGGGTATTGGGCAAGCTTCGGGTGCCGCGTTCGGCGCGTTGGGGCCGATTCCGGTCAGTTCGATGCGCATGCTGGTCGCCACGATCGTCATGCTCGCGCTCGTCCGCCCGAAACTGGTTGGCCGGCCGAAAGGCGAATGGCTGGGCATCGTGGTCTACGGGCTGGCGATGGCGGCGATGAACGTCTGCCTGTATTCGGCCATCGACCGCATTCCGATGGGCGTGGCCGTCACCTTGGAATTCCTCGGGCCCTGCGTGGTCGCCCTGGCCGGTTCGCATCACTGGCGCGAGGGCCTGTGCGCGGTGGTCGCGCTGGTAGGCGAGGGCCTGATCTCGTTCACGCCGGGAGGCTATTTCACCGGCCGGCTACCTGTTCGCGCCGGGCTCGGACGTGTGCTTCGGCCTGTACACGCTCTTCGCCGACCGGGTCGGCAAGACGGGCGCCGGGCTCGACGGGCTCGCCCTGTCGGTCACGGTCGCGGCGCTGGACACTTCGCCGGTATCCATCGGTCACGCCCCGCATGCGTCGGCCGCCCAGTGGGGCGTCATCGCCGCCTCGGCGGTGCTGGGAGTCGCGATTCCCTACACGATGGACACGTTGTCCGGGCGTATCACGTCGGCGCGCGTGGTCGGCACGCTTGTTCTCCATCGACCCCGCCATGAGCGTGGTCATCGCCGCGCTGATATTGCGCCAGACCATCACCGTGATGGCTGTGCTCGGCATCATCGTCGTCTCCTTCGCGGGTGCCCTGCTGGTGTGGTCATCCGGCGGCGATGCCGTAAACGGATGATTCTTGTCATGCGATTGCTTGACATGGCTGGTCTGCGAATGCCTGTTTTACCGGTCGCCATCGATTGGAATGCTAACATCCAGCTGCCAGTGGGCTTGTTCGGTGTGGGTTTGGAAGGTGCCGCCGCCTGTTTCGATGATGGTCCGGTAGCGGTCGAGGCCGCTGCCCAGGCCGAGTCTCGTGTCATCGGATGTGATGGTGTCGCTGGCGGAGATGCGGATGGCGTCCGTGTCGAAGGTGACGCAGATGGCGTGCCATTCGCCCGGGTCGGCGTGTGTTCTTCGAGCGAGTCGATGACCTCGTGCGTGTGGCCCATGGCCCGGCTGGCGGCGTCGCGCAATTCGTCGAGCTGTTGCCGGTACTCGTGTTCGTCGGCGGGCATGCCGTTGGTTCCGGTGTGGTCGATGCGCAGGATCAGGTAGGCCAGGTCGTTGCTGATGGTGTCGTGCAGGCTACGGGCCGTGCCTCGCGTTTGCGTTGCCGCTGCAACAGGTACGAGTCATGGTCTCGCTGGCGCATCACATGCAGCAGCAGGCCGGCCAGGAACGGGACACAACAGAACGTCAGACTCTGCACTGCGGCCACCATTCTGCGACTTTCGTCGGGCTCGGTGAAGCCGAACAGGGATGAGGCGAGCAGGATCACGGTGGCGATGACGCCGGCCCGTGCGTCGAGATAGGTGAGGAACCCCACGCAGGCGACGCCGACGGCTATCGGCGTGACCATCGGGACATCCAGCATGAGGATTACGCCCGTGACAAGCGCCGGCCACAGGAACCGGTCCGGGCGGAACATGCCGCCGACCAGGCCGGCAAGCACCGCCAGAGCCAACACGATATCGCGCACGGTCGCGGTGCCGGGGACCCGTGCCGCCATCGAGAACACGTACTCCGCGAGCACCGCCACGGACAATACGGCGCAGGACGCCGCGATCACCGGATGCTCTATGTGCGAACCAAGCCGGACGAAACCTGCTGTCATGCGATTACTTGACATGATGTTGTGTTTTTAGCCATGCGCAGGTTGAATGGGATTACGCCACGAAAGGATATGCCATGAATGATCTGCTGATTATCGATATGCTGCCCGCGTACGGGCTGCTGTTCTATCTGCTGGTCTCGGTATTCGTCTTCGTGGGATGCCGTGGCCTGCGTCGGAGGACCTCGGATCGTGGCCTGCTGCGTTTTGCCGTAGGCGCGTTCTTGGTTGTTTCCGCGCTCGGCGCCGTGTTCGCTGCGCTGGTGTATATCATGGCAGTGCCTTTGGCGTAGCCGGATATGGTCGACTTCTACCGCACGTACCGGCCGGGAGCTCTGATCTTCCTGCTGGGACTGTTCATCATACAAGTTGACTTTCGAGGCTCATGGCGGGCTATGCCACTAGCGAATGCCCCGGAAAGTCACTCATGCGAGACATCATGAAACCCCGGGGTTTTTCTTTTCGTAACGGACCGTCCAGCTGCTCGGCGACGTATATCGTGATGAGCTCGTACGCCGCATTACTGCCGAGGAATGGCCAACTAGATAAGGCTTGCGGCCGTTGGCCGAGCAGTAGTAGTGTGGTCTGCTGTGTCAACAGGAGGAGTGTGACCAATGCGGCTGATTGAGACGTGGCTGGCGGACCAGGAACGAGCGTTTGACTTGTTCGCGAAATTCCCGGCGGAGGAGACGGGATTCGAGAACCCAGCGGCCGGCATGAATCGTGAACGGTTCGCCGCATATGTGCGAGGGTTGCGTGATGAGTCGCTTGGCGTCGGCCTGCCGGACGGCTGGGTGCCAGCCACCAAATACATTCTCGTCAACGATGAGGGCGACTATGTGGGCATCTTCAACCTGCGTCACCGGCTCACCGACTTCCTGCGCAACGGTCCGGGCCACATCGGCTACGGTATCGCCCGCGAATACCGCGGCCACGGCTACGCGACCGCCGGGCTCAAGATCACGCTCGCCAAGGCCCGCGAGCTCGGCATCGAGGAGGCTCACCTGAGTGTCCACAAAACCAATCCGGCAAGTCTTGTGGTGCAGCAGCATTGCGGCGCACGTATCGACCATGAGGACAAGACGGAATACTACACACGCATCGCCACGGCCGGCAACCGCAAACGCTCCGCACGACGCGGCACACGCTAACACCACGTCCACGCCCATGCATACCGTTCAAACAACACCACGCATGGTGCGAGCGTCAGCGTCGCCACTCAACCCACCAGTTAACTAAACACGGTGAACGCTTTGTTCGGGGAATGTCAATATGCTGTCATGCGATCACATGACAGCATATTGATTATTGAGGAAGAGATATATTGAGGAAGAGATAATTGACCATTAGGGGGAATCAGTAGAATACGGCTAGGTGACGGATGAATATGAATAGCAAATACGAGGCAATCAAGCGGTTCGCAGCGGAGCATGGCGACCGCGCCGAACTCATAGAGCACGAGACGGCGATTGTGGATCTGGCTTCCGGCGCGCAGGTGTTCGACATCAATCAGGCGGCGGCCACGTATATCGTGGAGGCTAAGGAGGGCGTGTTCGCGGTAGTCGCCAGCATCGACCCGCAACTTGTCATCGAGCACAACACCATCGCCGGCTACTTCAACGGCGAAGATTTCGTCAAGCCGCTGTGACGCAAGATTAAAGCTGCCGCTCAATCGCCAATTCCCTGTAAGCAGCTCTCCAATTCCCACAAAACTCCAATAATGTTGCGTTGGTGCCTTAATCATCCATAGTTAAGGCACCAACGCAACATATGATTCGCTTACACACGCAGCCATCCGACGATGGTTGGGATGGATTGTTCGGCGAAGCGGTCTATGACATCGGCGGTGACGTAGGCGTGGGCGGTGAGGCGCAGGTACAGTTCGCCATCGAACTGGGTGACCGCGACTTCGGCATGCAGTTCGTTGAGAATCCGGTCCCGGAATACCGGGCATAGAGCGTCCAGCTCCTGCGGCGTGCGGTTTCCGTGAGGCAGCTTCACCAGACGCATGGCGGGGGAGGGAATGCGCACCGGCGACGAGCAATCCTCGCCGCTGACCGCGCTGGCGGCCTCGGCCACCCGGCTCTCCGCGTAATCGGCAAGATCGGACATGTACCGGCGCACGACATCCCAGCCCCACAGTCGCTCGATCTCGCGCAGGGACTCGGGCGCGGCAATCGGACCGCACAGATTTTGGGTGCCTTGTTCGTCGAATCGTTCCGGGAACGGGTCAGCGAAACCCCACGAGTCGATCAGTGGCCACAAATCCTGACCATCCTGACCGCCTTCGGGTGGAATCACCAGCAATGCCGTACCGCGCGGCGCACACGGGAACTTATGGAAATTGCCGACCCACCAATCGGACTGCAGCCCGCCGACCGGATCGGCCAGTTGGGCCGGGGCGTGCGCGCCATCAACCAAAATGCGGATACCGCGGCGATGGGCTTCAGCGGCGATACGCTGGACCGGAAACAGCATAGCAGTGGCGGAAGTGATCTGATCCAACACGATGAACGACGTACGCTCGCTCATCTGCGCGGTCACGGCGTCGACCACGCCATCCTCGTCGGCGTCAATCGGCACATGCGCAATCTTCAGCACCGCTCCATCGCGCCTGGCCATGCGAGCCGCACCTTGCAGCACGGCACCATACCCGTGATCGGTGGCCAGCACCTCGGATCCGCGCGGCACGCGAATATTGGCATACACCACACTGGCTCCGGCCGAGGCGTTCGGCACCCACGCCACACGGCTCGGCGGCACTCCCAGAAACTCCGCGAGCTGCGAGCGCATGTCCCTGATGCACGCGCCGACCCCGGGGAACCATCCGATCGGCGCACGGTTGGCCTGCGACTCATACTCGGTTACCGCTTTCAACGTGCTGTTCGGCACCGCGCCAAACGAACCATGGTTGAGATGCAGGATCGACTGGTCCAGCGGCCAAGCCTCGATGGCGGGCTTCCCATCCGGCAACGTCAGCGGCAGCGGACGGGCGGAAGGGAAAACGTCGGACGAATCCGTCATCGATGCCTGCCGATGTTCGTAAGAAACCTGGTCCATTGCCGCTCCCTGCTCGTTTGCCGTTCTGCTGGATTCAACGTCAATGGTAACTGGTGCATCTCCCTCATCCATACGAATGAGACGAATCGCCTTTCATCCCAATGATTTCGCTCTCATGGCCGATACCCGCGTGCCGTCATGTTCCGTACCTTGGAATCAGAAGTCGAGAGTTATGGTCCGAAACCGAATGGAGCGGACCGAAGCAGGGAGCATTGAAGATGGGATTTCTTAAGAACTTTTCCGAACCGTTTGCGTTCGCGCTGGCATTGTGGCCGTTTGTGTCCATGCTGCTGACTGTGCCAGTGCTGGCGTTGCTGTATCACCGTGACAATCGCATCCGACTGTCGTCGGCCATAGTGGCGTATGGCACGGTGCTGTACCTGCTCGGCCTGCTGTGTTTCACACTGTATCCGATGCCGGCCGATGCGGCGGCCTATTGCGCCGCGCACCATCTGACATCGCAGCTCAACCCACTGCAGTTCATCGGTGACATCCGTACCGATGGTCTCACCGCCGTACTGCAAATCGCGTTTAATATCGTGTTCTTCCTGCCGTTGGGCTTCATCATGGGCCGCATATGGCGTTGGCCGCTGCCAGTTACCGCAGTACTGTCGTTCGCCACGTCGCTATTCCTGGAGACGATGCAGCTGACCGGCCTCATGGGCGTGTTCCCGTGCGCCTACCGTCTGTTCGACGTGGACGATCTCCTGTGGAACACGACCGGCGCGCTGATCGGATTCGCGCTGGCCATACTTTCGCTGCGCCTGATTCCGGCGCGGGTCGCCGATATGACGCCGACCACCACACCTGGCTTCATGAGGCGGCTGATCACGTTCATCATCGACATGACGCTGATTGCGTTCGCCGTGATGCCGACGCATCTGTTCGTCATAATCGTCCGCTCGAACCTGCCCTCGGGCTCCAATGGCTCATGGCAGTCGATGGAACCGTTCGACTGGACCGGCTCGATCCTCTTCCTGGCGGCGCTCATCATCTTTGAAGGCGTGGTTCCCTGGCTGTGCGGCGGCCGCACGCTCGGCGGCAGTTTCACGCACATGACGATAGAGACCCGGCCGCGCGAAGGGCGGCTTCGCGTGGCGTTCTATGTGGCGCGCATGGCGACGCTGATCGCCGTGGTGTGGTGGCATAGCGGCGGATTCAATCTGCTGGTGTTCATCGGCCTCGGCATCTTCTGGATGGTCAAGCATCAGATGCCGTACGACCTCATATAAGACCGGCGCTCCGCCGTTTGGCGTTACAGGGAAACCTCCGACCATCGTTCGGGAGTCGGAATGCTGCGCAGCGGGCCGGACAACGATACGGCCAATCCCGCTACGGAACAGGCCACGGCCACGCCCATCACCGCCGTGAAACCGAGATCTGGCTGTTGCAACAGCCAGCCGACCAACGTACTCAAGCCCATTGCCGTGCCGAGCAGCCCGCTCATAATGGCGAATAAGGCTATGCATAGCGCGAACATCGGCGTATTCATCACGTGCAAGGCGAGCAATGCCATGGCGATGGCGGACAGCCCAGTGCCGATGGCACCCAACAGAATCATCATCCGTCTGCGATCGTGGCGGTCGGCCAGCGTGCCGCCGAATGGCAGCAGCAACAGTCCGATAGCTGATTCCAAGGCGACGATGATGCCGGCGATGAATTCCGAGCCGGACAGTTGCAGGGCCAAGAGTGGTATGACGAATGTGCGCAGACTGACGGCGAGCACGTCGGTGGTGTCGGCCGCAAACCACAGTCGATAACTGCGAGCGCGCCACAATGATGGCGAGGCGGAAGTCGCATTGGCACTGTGGCCTGGAGATGGATTTGAAGACGATGGGGGATTGGCGTTTGTTGACATGATGACTCGTTTCATGAATCATGCCGTATTCGGAGCTTCACGTGCATCGCGTATCACGCGCGTATGGTCTATTTTGCAAAAAACAAACCCCAATTATTGCACCAGTTCGAGCACGGAACCAGGCACGTCACCGGGCACAACATAATCGGCCATCAATGGTTTCTCGGCTTCGAGGGGCTGATTTCGTCCGGTGGGGACATCTACTTGGCTTTCGAGGGGCTGCTCAAACGCCAAACCGCAAGTATAAACGGCTTTGTGGCAACGGCATGACGCCATTTCAGAGCCTTGTCTACTTGGGCATCAGCCCCTTGAAAACGCAAGTAGACCTCCGGCGAACGCCGAATCAGCCCCTCGAAACCGAGTTAGGCATTCTTTTCGCGTTTGAGCTGCCGTTCGAGGGCGTAATAGGCCGCATAACAGCAGGCGACGAACGGAATCATGCAATACAGGGTCGAACGTTGCGTCTCATCGAGCACCACGAGCACCAGCGCGCCGATGCACATCACGATGGCCAGCCACGGCAGCACCGGGAAACCGGGCGCACGGTAGTCGAGCTCATCGGCGCTGTGCCCGTCCCTCGCCCATTCACGCCGGAAACGGATATGGCACACGCACACGGAGAACCACACCACCAGCGTCGCCAAACCGGATACCGCGACCAACACCAGATACACGGTCGAGGCGGCGATCACGGAAGACAGCAGCGCCAGCAGCGAACCCGCCATGCTGAACAGCACGGCCCACACCGGCACACCACGGAAATTCGTCTTGGCGAAACGCGCGGGAATCAGCCGCTCCTTGGCCAGCGACCATACCATGCGCGAACACACGTACAGGCCGGAGTTCGCGGCGGAAAGCACGGCCGTGAGCACCACGAAGTTCATGATGTCGCCGGCGAACGGCATGCCGATCGACTGGAACACCAGCACGAACGGGCTCGTGTCCACGCCGGCCTGGTGCCAGGGGATCAAGGCCGCCATCACCAGAATCGAGCCGATGAAGAAAATCGCCAGGCGCAGCACCGTGGTGTGCACGGCTTTGGGAATCGCGCGCGATGGATCTTTGGTTTCGCCGGCCGCCACGCCCACCACTTCGGTGCCGGAGAACGCGAACACCACGGTCAGCAAAGTCGAGAAAATAGGTGCGATGCCGCTTGGGAACCAGCCGTCGGCCACGAAGTTGCCCAGCAACGGCGCGGAATCATGGCCGGCAATCGGTATGGCGCCGAAAATCGCCAGCAGGCCGATCACAATAAACGCGATGATGGCGAACACCTTGATCGACGCGAACCAGAACTCCGCCTCACCATACAGCCGCACGGACATGATGTTGAACGCGAACACCACCACAATGAACACGGCCGACCACACCCAGGACGGCGAATGAGGAAACCATCGCTGCATCAGCAGCCCGGCCGCCGTGAACTCCGACGCGAGCGCCACTGCCCAGTTCAGCCAATACAGGATAGCAATGGTGAACGCGGTGCCGGGGCCGATGAACCGCTTCGCATACATGTGGAAGCTGCCGGCATACGGCATGGCCACGGACAGCTCGCCCAGCGAGACCATCACACAGTAGACGAGCAGGGAGCCGACCGCATAAGCGAGGATTGCGCCCAACGGCCCCGCCTGATGAATCGTATAGCCGGAGCTGACGAACAGACCGGTGCCAATCACACCGCCCAGGGAAATCATCGTCAGGTGGCGCGACTCCATCTTCCGTTCAAGGCCGGTATCGTCCTTGGGTGTGCCGGCTGCCACCATGCTCGGGTCTCCTTTGGTCGGGTGAACAGTTGTGTCTCGTGTCGGTTGTGCGGGCGGCGCTCGATGCCTCCTACCATATGATAGCGGTAACACGAACAGCGAGTGGAACACGAGGAGTTTGGAATGACGGAACTGCATATCGGATCGCATCTGTCGACGGCCGGCGGATGGAATGCGCTGCTGGAACGCTCCCATGAGGAGGGCGGCACCGCGTTCGCGTTCTTCCCGCGTTCCCCGTACGGCAAGCGTTCGAAGGCGCTCGACCCGTCCGGCGCGGCGGCGTTCGGTGCGCGTCTGAAGGCTGAGGGCTATGGGCCGTTGGTCGTCCACGCGCCGTACGTCTACAATCTGGCCGGCAAGGATGAGGCCAAGCGCGCATTCGCGATCGAGGCGTTGGCCGAGGACATCGAGCTGCTGACCGCCATCCGCGAGGCCGGCCAGGAGGTGTATATCAATATTCATCCCGGCGCGCATGTGGGCCAAGGCTCCGAGACCGGCTGCCGACTGATCAGCGAGGGACTGAATCAGGTGTTCGAGCGTACGACCGGCGTCATGGTGCTTCTGGAGACCATGGCCGGCAAAGGCACGGAATGTGGCCGCAATTTCGATGAGCTCGCCACGATCATGGATGGCGTGGAGCATAAGGCGAACGTCGGCGTCACGTTCGACACCTGCCATGCGTTGGATGCCGGCTACGATTTGGTGAACGACTACGACGGTGTGATGCGCCAGTTGGATGAGGTGATCGGCTTGGCCAGGGTCAAGGCGATTCATGTGAACGATTCGCAGTTCGGCCTCGGCTCGCATAAGGACCGTCACGCCAATATCGGCGAGGGCCAGCTCGGCATCCCGTTCTTCACGCGACTGGTCAACGATCCGACCATGGCCAAGCTCCCGATGATTCTCGAAACCAAGGAGCAGACGCCGACCACGCACCGCGACGAAATCGTGCTGCTGCGCGGGCTGGTGGACTGAATCACATCGGCAGTTCGGCCCGCATGGTGAACGCCGCGACGGTGGTGGTCGCGGTGCTGGCCACCGGAGCGGCGTGCGGGTTCATGTTCTCGCGCGGGCATTGGGGGAGCAGGGCCGCAATGCCGCCCTGCCGTGAACTCGTCAGCCAGTCCGAAGCCGAACGCGTCGTGCAGCGCAGCCACGATACGGTTGCACGGCTCACCGCCATAAGTGACGATGTCACCGTCGAACCGGCCCGAGCCAACTGCCCGGCGGACGATGACACGAGCTACTCATCCGTATCAGCTACGCCACGACCAACGAATACCGCCAAATCATGAACATCATGCAGTTCAGCACCACCACCGGCAGCAACGGCACCTACTGGTCCACCTACCAACGGTGACATCGTTGTCATGCTAACTTCATGTACCACAATTCCACAATATGATTTCATAGTTATGACACTGTGATACATATATAGCAAGCATTGATTCAGTGACGATCTCTCGTCAAAGATGTTCCGTCAAAACAGGCGCATGGGCTCGGTCGAATCCAACGGCTGAATCAGTCGTTTGCCGTCGCCCTGCAGCGGGGCGACCTCGTGAAATTGCAAGCGGCGGGATAACGCAGTGCCTGAGTTCCGCACGCCGGCGAGCAAGGATGCGCCGTCGATGGTGCGGTCCAGCCACGGCGTCCCATTCCAAGTCGAGCGCGAAACGTCTGCACATGCGTGCCAGTTTATGCCGATGTTCTGCCTAAGCCGGAATCGCCTGTGAAAGCCCAAAATGTAGGACGGGTTCGGCAATCGGGACAGGGCGTGACCTAGAGTGGCGCATGACCGAACACCAACAAAGGGAGGACCATGTCGGTTTTGGACGAACTGGTGGCGGGAGCGCTGAAGGATCAGCGCACCCGTGAGCTCACCGTATCGCTTGAGGACGTGAAGAAGGCCGCGCTGGCGGCCCCGGCTCCGATTGACGCGACACGATGGCTTAAGCGCGCCGACGGCATCCCCGTGATCGCCGAGATTAAGCGCGCGTCTCCGTCCAAGGGCCACCTGTCCGACATCCCGGACCCGGCCGCGCTGGCCCGCGAGTACGAGAAGGGCGGCGCAAGCGCCATCTCCGTGCTCACCGAAGGCCGCAGATTCCTCGGCAGCCTTGACGATTTCGACAAGGTCCGCGCCGCCGTGCACATTCCAGTGCTGCGCAAGGACTTCATCGTCACCGACTACCAGATCTTCGAGGCCCGCGCCCACGGCGCCGACCTGGTGCTGCTCATCGTCGCCGCATTGGACGACGCCCAGCTCAAGCGCCTGCTCGACCTGGCGCACGAGCTCGGCATGACCGTGCTGGTGGAGACGCACACCCGCGAAGAGATCGAACGCGCCCGCAAGGCCGGTGCCAAGGTGATCGGCATCAACGCGCGCAACCTGAAGAACCTCAAGGTGGACGTGAACAAATACAACGAACTCGCGGCCGATCTGCCCGATGACGTCATCAAGGTGGCGGAATCCGGCGTATTCGGCGCGGTCGAGGTCGAAGACTACGCCCGCGCGGGAGCGGACGCGGTACTGGTCGGCGAGGGCGTGGCCACCGCCGACAATCATGAACTTGCAGTGGAACGACTAGTAAAGGCAGGAGCACAAGTGAAAGCATCCGAAACAACCCCGCTCAGCGAACATCAGGGACCGTATTGGGGCCAGTTCGGTGGCCGCTATGTGCCCGAGGCCCTCATCACCGCCCTCGACGAGCTTGAGCGCGTGTACAACGAGGCCAAGGCCGACCCCGAATTCCACAAGGAATTCATGACGCTCCAGCAGCGTTACGTGGGCCGCCCGAGCCCGCTGACCGAAGCCCCGCGCTTCTCCGCACTTGTCAAAGAGAAGACCGGTCTCGACGCCCGTATCTTCCTCAAGCGCGAGGACTTGAACCATACCGGCGCGCACAAGATCAACAACGCGCTCGGCCAGGCCCTGCTCGTCAAGCGCATGGGCAAGACCCGCGTGATCGCCGAGACCGGCGCCGGCCAGCACGGCGTGGCCACCGCCACCGTGTGCGCCATGCTCGGCCTCAAGTGCCGCATCTACATGGGCCAGATCGACGCCCGCCGTCAGGCCCTCAACGTGGCCCGCATGCATATGCTCGGCGCCGAAGTGGTCGAGGTGACCCTTGGCGACAAGATCCTGAAGGACGCCATCAACGAAGCCCTGCGCGACTGGGTCACCAACGTCAAGGACACGCACTACCTGCTCGGCACCGTCGCGGGCCCGCACCCGTTCCCCGCCATGGTGCGCGACTTCCAGAAGATCATCGGCGAGGAGGCCAAGCAGCAACTCCAGGACTGGTACGGCATCGACCATCCGGACGCGATCTGCGCCTGCGTGGGCGGCGGCTCCAACGCCATCGGCGTGATGAACGCCTTCCTGGACGACGAGCGCGTGAACCTCTACGGCTACGAAGCCGGCGGCAACGGCCCCGAATCCGGCAAGCACGCCATCCGCTTCGCCCCCGGCACCGGCCAGCTCGGCATGTTCCAGGGCGCCAAGAGCTACCTGCTGGAAACCGACGAAGGCCAGACGCTCGACACCTACTCGATCTCCGCAGGCCTCGACTATGCGTCCGTGGGCCCTGAGCACGCATGGCTCAAGGACATCGGCCGCGTGAACTACAGCTGGGCCACCGACGAGGAGGCCATGAACGCCTTCCGCGACCTGAGCCAGACCGAGGGCATCATCCCCGCCATCGAAAGCTCGCACGCCGTGGCCGGCGCGTACAAAGCCGCCGCCGATCTGAAGGCCAAGGGCTATGACAAGGCCGTGATGATCGTGAACATCTCCGGCCGAGGCGACAAGGACATGGCCACCGCCGGCAAGTGGTTCGGCTACCTGACCGACGACCAGGCCGCCGCGCTCGATGTGACCGGCGCCCACGGCAATACTGTCGCCTGAACAAGAAGAGGAGATTTTTGATTATGACCAACGAAGCAACCACGCCGTCCGGCCAGCCGCTGGGCATCAGCCACAAGCCCAGCAAGTCGGGCGCTATGTTCACCAAGTTCAAGGCCGAGAACAAGCCCGCCTTCATCGGCTACCTGCCCTACGGCTTCCCCAACCCGGACGTCTCGCTTGACGCCTTCAAGACGATGGTCGAGCACGGCGTCGACGCCGTGGAAATCGGCCTGCCGTACTCCGACCCGGTCATGGACGGCCCGGTCATCCAGGCTGCCGCCTCCATCGCCCTGAACAACGGCGAGACCATCAAGCGCGTGTTCGAGGCCGTCGAAACCGTGGCCAACGCCGGCGGCGTGCCGCTCATCATGAGCTACTGGAACCTCGTGTACCACTACGGCGTCGAGCGCTTCGCCCGCGACTTCGAGAACGCCGGCGGCGCCGGTCTCATCACCCCGGACCTTATCCCGGACGAGGCGGGGGAGTGGATCGAAGCCTCCGACCGCCACGGACTCGACCGCATCTTCCTGGTCTCCCCGGACTCGTCCACCGAGCGCCTCGAAACCGTGGCCCGCAACGCACGTGGCTTCGTGTACGCGGCCGCCCGCATGGGCGTCACCGGCGAACGCGCCACCATCGACGCCTCGCCCGAACTCCTCGTGGAACGTACCCGTCAGGCCGGTGCCGAGAACGTGTGCGTGGGCATCGGCGTGTCCACCGCCGAACAGGGCGCCAAGGTCGGCTCCTACGCGGACGGCGTCATCGTCGGCTCCGCGCTCGTGCACACCCTGCTCGCGGACGACAACAAGACCGCACGCGACCCGAAGGAAGGCTTGAAGCTGCTCGCCGCCAAGAGCGAGGAACTGGCCGAAGGCATCCACAACGCCCGGTGAACACCCGGTGCGCCTCACGCGGGTTGTGCCGTGACACGGTAGGGTAGTCACAGAGCATCAAGCACAACCCGCGCGTGGACACACACCATGAGCACCAGCAAGTAGAGGCACGATGAATCTGGCTTACATTCCCTCGCCGACCTTCTCCAAGTTCGAGATCGGCCCGTTCACTATCCACATGTACGCGATCTGCATCCTGATCGGCATCTGCGTGGCCGTATGGATCCTCACCACGCGTTGGAAGCGGTACGGCGGCACCTTCGACCAGATTCTCGACACCACGCTCGTCACCGTGCCCTGCGCACTGGTGGGCGCGCGCCTCTACCACTGCATCACCACGCCGGCCGACTACTTCCCGCCCACCGGCAACTTGGTCAACATCCTCAAGGTGTGGGAAGGCGGCATGGCCATCTTCGGCGGCATCTCCGTCGGCACCTTGGTGACGTTCCTGTGGTGCCGCCACAAGCACTATCCGTTCGCGATCTTCGCCGATGCCATCGCCCCCGCGCTGCCTGTGGCCCAGGCCATCGGCCGACTCGGCAACTGGTTCAACCAAGAGCTCTACGGCTGGCCCACCACGTTGCCGTGGGGCCTGAAGCTCAACGACGCGGACGCCATCGGCAAATCCGAAATCTGCTATTCCGGCGCGCAATGCCCGGACTACAGGACCACGCTGTTCCACCCGACGTTCCTCTACGAGATGATCTGGAACCTCATTGGCGCCGCGCTCATCATCTACCTCGGCCACAAGCTCGCCGACCGGCTCAAGGCCGGCCAGCAGTTCGCCATGTACCTGATGTGGTACGGCCTGGGCCGCACCTGGATCGAGAACGTGCGCATCAACTACTCCACGGTGATCCTGGGCCTGAGGACCAACGTGTGGACCGCGATCATCGTCTTCGTGCTCGGCTGCATCCTGTTCGTCGTGCTCTACCAGTACGGGCCGGACCCCAAGGCGCAGGCGCGCGGGCTTGCGGCGGTCACCGCCGACGAGCTCGAACGCCAGAGCATCGAAGAGGAACGGCTTCGCCAGAAAAAGCAAGCCAAGCGCACTAAGTGACACCACGATAAACAGCGCCGGAACAGCGCGAAACACGGGGCTCCAAGTCCCATTGCACAGATAAGGTAGGAAACCATGAGCAATATCGCAATCGCACCCAGCATCCTGTCCGCTGACTTCTGCAACCTCGAACGTGATCTCAAGGCCATCGCCAACGCCGACTTGGTCCACGTCGATGTCATGGACCATCATTTCGTGCCGAACCTGACCCTGGGCGAGCCGATCGTCGGCCGCATCTGTCAGGTCACCGATCTGCCGGTCGACGTGCACCTCATGATCGAGGACCCGGACCGTTGGGCTCCCGAATACGCCAAGCTCGGCGCCGCCTCCGTCTCCTTCCACATGGGTGCCACCCACGCCCCCGTGCGTCTGGCCCGCCAGCTGCGCGAGATGGGCTGCAAGGCCTGCTTCGCCGTGCGTCCGGCCGAACCGGTCGAGCCGATCTTCGATATCCTCGACGAGTTCGACATGGTCCTCATCATGACCGTTGAGCCCGGCTTCGGCGGCCAGAAGTTCCTCGACAACCAGATGGCCAAAGTCCGCCGCCTGCGCGATGAGATCACCCGCCGTGGCTTGAAGACCCACATCCAAGTCGATGGCGGCGTGAGCCCCAAGACCGCGCACATCGTGGCCGAGGCCGGTGCCGACGTGCTCGTTGCCGGTTCCGCCGTGTACGGCGCCGAGAATCCTGCCCAAGCCATTGACGACATCCGCGCCAAGGCCGAGGCCGCGTTCAAGGCCTGAGCTCCAAGCCTGAATCGCAATCCACCTTTCATCCATAACCACAAGAAAAGAATCTGAATCACATGAAGACGTTTGAATCCCTGTTCGCCGAACTGTCCGAAAAGGCCCAGACCCGCCCCGAAGGCTCCCTGACCGTCGACGAGCTCGACAAGGGCACCCACTTCATCGGCAAGAAGATCATCGAAGAGGCCGGCGAGACCTGGATGGCCGCCGAATACGAGGGCGCGGAACGCACCGCCGAGGAAATGAGCCAGCTGCTCTACCACGTCCAGGTCATGATGATCAAGCACGGCCTGACGCTTGAGGACGTCTACAAGCACCTGTGAGAGGAACGCAAATGCTGAGAATCGCAGTGCCCAACAAGGGCATGCTATCCGAACCCGCGTGGAACATGCTGGCCGAGGCCGGCTACCGTCTGCGCACCAACCCTCGCCAGCTGGTCGTGCAAGATCCCGACAATGGCATCGAGCTGTTCTACCTGCGTCCGCTCGATATCGCCGTATACGTGGGCCGCGGCGCCATCGACGTCGGCATCACCGGCCAGGATCTGCTCAAGAACTCCGGTACCGCCGCGCTCGAGCACATGCCGCTCGGCTTGGGTACCTCGACCTTCCGTTTCGCCGCACCGAACGAATCCCCGATCACCACTCTGGAGGATATTCAGGGCAAGCGCGTGGCCACCACATTCGATAAGCTCGTACACGACTATCTGGTCGAGCACGGCATCCAGGCCGAGACCATCCATCTGGACGGTGCGGTCGAATCCTCCGTGCAGCTGGGCGTGGCCGACCTCATCGCCGACGTGGTCTCCACCGGTACCACCCTGCGCAACGCCGGCCTGCGCGTGTTTGCCGAACCGCTCATGCACTCCGAAGCCTGCCTGATTCGTTCGCCGCGTCTGAACGAGCAGGACTCACGTCTGGCCGTGCTGACCCGTCGTCTGCAAGGCGTGCTCACTGCACATCAGTATGTGCTGATGGACTATGACATTCCGATCAGCAAGGTCGCTGCCGCCGTGGCCGTGACCCCCGGCTTTGAAAGCCCGACGATCTCTCCGCTGCACGATAAACAGTGGAACGCCGTGCGAGTCATGGTTCCCAAGGCCAAGGTCAACCAGCTGATGGATGATTTGTACGAAGTCGGCGCACGCGGCATCATCGTTACCGCTCTACAAGCCTCCCGCATGTAGACTGTTAGTCGATATGACCAACCAGAAAGTCAACACCGGATACAGTCCGGAAGCACGTGACATCTATTTCACCGTGCCCAATTTGATCAGCGTGCTGCGAATCATCTCGATTCCTTTCATCAGCGCGCTGATCTCCGAGCACGAGATGATTGCGGCGCTAGTCCTGATCGCCATTTCCTCGGCTTCGGACGGACTCGACGGCATCATCGCGCGCAGATTCAACCAAGTGAGCAAGATCGGTCAGATTCTTGATCCGATCGCCGACCGACTGCTCATTTTCTGCTCGATTCTGGCCCTCAGCGTCGCTGGCATCATCCCATGGTGGATGCTGATTATCGTGGGACTGAGGGATCTGTGGATGGCGATTCAGGTGCTATGGCTTGCCCAGTACGGTTATGGTCCGCTGCCCGTGCATTTCGTGGGCAAGGCCGGTACCGCGCTGCTGATGATTTCCATCGTCAGTCTGATTTTCGCCGATTTGGGCACCAATACGTTCTTCCACTTGCTCTACATCGCCGCGCTGGCCGCCGGCATCTGGGGCATCGCCATGTATTGGCTCGCCGGATATATCTATACCGAGCAGGGCATCAGATTGCTACGCAAGGAACTGGGGGAGAAGTATGGCGCTTGAGGCCACGGCCCCGGTCTCATTCCCCGTACCCAAGGAGAATGAGCCGGTACGACGCCGCGCCGTGTTCTCCCACTCAGTCCGAGGCGCGGAATCGCATCATGCGCTTTCCCCGGATGACGCCGCCGCCATCCGCACTAGACGCCGCCGTAAAACCAACGACGATTCGCTTCAGCTCATCGATGATCTTGTCAATCGTCCGATGGATCCGATGTTCTCCGACTCACGACTGGTCCATGAGCATCATTCGACCTTCTCCATCTGGTTTAATCGCATCGTCGTATTCATCATCTGCGTCGGCGTTGGCTTTGCCTGCAGCCTATTCGTGCAACAGTTGCAATCCGATCCGCGTAAGCAGGTACGGCAGACTTTGGCCACGCAATTGGAGAATCGCAACTCGCAAATAGACGAACTCACCACGGACGTCAATAATTTGCACTCCCAAGTTGACGAACAGTCCAAGAAAATCTCCGGCAGCGTGAAAAGCGACACGCTTATCCAAGACGAAATGGTCAATGGTGCCACGGTGGTCGAAGGCGAAGGAATCACCATGACACTGGCCGATCCAATCGCGGCAAGCCAGTCGGATCAATCCTCCTCGACGAGAGTCGGCACCTCCACCAACATCCGAGTCATCACCGATCTGGATCTGCAGCAACTGGTCTCCCTGATGTTCCAAAACGGAGCCGCAGCCATTGCCATCAACGGTAATAGGCTCGGCGCGCAAACCTCGATACGCAAGGCCGGCGGGCATATTCTCATCGGCATGACCGCGATACAAAGCCCCTATACCATTGAAGCCATAGGCGATAAGAGCGCCTTGGCCGAAGCGATGGGGGAGAAGAAACTTGCAAGTCTTTACGATTCCTTCAAGGAAGCCGGTATCTACCCGCAGGTGAGCAAATCCAATTCGATTACACTTGAGGCAGCAGTCACTGGCGAAGTGAAGTACGCGGAAAGGAATGAATAATGGCAGCCGTTCTGGGACTGATCATCGGCGTCGTCATCGGCGTGTTCGTCAAGCCGGACATTCCGATCATCGTGCAGCCTTATCTGCCGATTATGGTGGTCGCTGCTCTTGACGCCCTGCTGGGTGCCGCGCGAGCCTATTTCGAGCGCAGCTTCTCCGACCGCGTGTTTGTGATCTCCTTCCTCGCCAACGTGGTGACGGCAACACTGCTTGTGTTCCTCGGCAACCAGCTCGGCGTCGGTTCGCAGCTGCAGACGGCCGTCATCGTCGTACTCGGCATCCGCATCTTCTCCAACGTGTCCGCGATCAGACGCTTCATCTTCCGGGGCTGACAAGGGTACTGACGTATGGCACGTAAAGCACAATCAGACAACATGCTGGAGAAAATGCGCGACCAGCATGCACAAGACAAGGTCAACGACCGGATGGAAACCGGGTCGTTTCCCACGGTGCGCAAGAAGCCCCGGAAGGATCTCAACCGTGCCAGCAACAAATCACGGTTACTATCCTCGATTCTCATCGCTCTGATGTGCGCGTTGTTGGGGTTCGCCTACATGAGCCAGATCAATAACACTAAATCCACGTATGAAACGATGGACGAGAGCGAACTGGTAAGGCTGCTGAACGAGTCGAATACGCAAATCTCCAATCTCGAGCAGCGTAAAACCCAGTTGAACAGCCAGCTCAACTCGCTGAAATCGGCGGCTAACGAGCAGGAGCAGGCGCGTAAGATCGCCAAGCAAAACGAGGAAACCAGCGGCTTGATTTCCGGCAGACTCCCGGCAAAGGGTCAAGGCGTGACCATCCGAATCGGACGAGGCTCGACGACTAAAGTGGACGCCTCAATCATGTTCAACCTTATCGAGGAACTTCGCAATGCCGGTGCCGAGGTAATCGCCATCAATAACGTGCGCGTCATCACCTCCACCTACATTCAGGATGCCGAGGAAGGTTTGATTGTGGATGGCACCACCATCAAGCCCGTATACACGGTGAAGGCCATCGGCAATCCGCAGGAACTGTCCAACGCAGTCGATATCGCCGGCGGTGTGGGCGCTCAGCTCCAGGTGAAATACGGATCCAACGTCAACGTACAGCCTTCTGACAGCATCATTATCGACGAAGTACGCGAAGCTACGCAAAACCAGTATGCAAAGACGGTAGAATAGGAGATTATGACCAACCCGATTCCTAGCGCAGGCGAAACCACCATTATCGGCCTGCCCGCGATTAATGTACTGCCCGTTACCACCACCGGCGATCGACCGCTGACTCAAGAGGATCTGGACACCATCACCAGATTGTCCGAGGGAACGGCATTGCTGATTTCCGCCAGGGGAGCGGTCTCAGGTTCTCGTTACTTGCTTGACGAGGATGAAATCACCGTCAGTCGTGATCCGCGAGCTGATATTCTGCTCGACGACCCCACCGTATCCCGTCAGCATGCCGTGTTCCGCAGGGTCAACGGTCAGTTCTTTGTGGTTGACGCAGGAAGTCTGAACGGCACCTACGTGAACCGTCAGCGTGTTGATCAGGCGATGCTGAAGAACGGCGACGAAATCATGATCGGTAAATTCCGTCTCGTGTTCTTCACGAAATCTGCCATTATTTCCCAATAGTCCACGCCCAGCACGGGGTTAGACTGATTGCAGAAATTGCAATCATGTGATTACACCAGTGTGAGTCACATGCGAGACACGCGTGAGTTAGGGGAGTGCCATGGGACAGGCCGGGCTGCATCTTCATGTTTTGCTTGAGGACCGTCAGAATCTGAACGCTGACGCGATTCAGGGGGAGTTGTTCTCCAATGTCGATACTGAGGAGATCAAGCGCGGCTACCGTGGCACTGTGGCCTCCAAGGTGGCCGGCATCACGTACCGACAGCTCGATTATTGGGCGCGCAAGCAGATTGTTGAGCCGTCCATCACGCCGTCTCATGGCTCCGGTTCACGCCGACTGTACTCGTTTAAGGATGTGGTGATTCTCGCCGTATCCAAGAAGTTGCTTGATGCCGGTGTGAATCTGCAGAACGTGACGGCGGCTATCGGATTCTTGACTCAACGCAGCACCGATCAGCTGGCCAATGTGACCATCATGTGCGATGGTCAAAACGTGCATGAATGCACGACCAGCGAACAGATGCTCGAACTGTTGCAAAGCGGTAAGGCAGTGTTCGCCGTGTCGGTGGGCTCGTTGTGGCATCAGATTGAGACGGCCTTGGAACAGGAAGAATATGTTGATCTTGAGGCCAAGCCGCTGACGATTGCCACGGGCCGTCCGATTGATGAACTGACTGCCATGAGGATGCGCAAGAAGCTCGAGGCGCAGCGCTTGCAACGCGCAACCGCCTGATACATGTATGGTTGTTGGCGACTTGCCGGCTTTGGTCGGCAGGTCGCTTTGTTGTATGTGTTGCTTTTGTCGCCTGCCATCTTATGTTTTTTATATGTTGAGGTGATTATTATGACTGATTGGAGGACCGGGTGAACGGGATTGTTGTCGGATTGTTGCCGGGCGTTCTGTGGATGGTCGCCGTCATCTTTGCTGTGTCCATCATCACTATAACGGTCAGCCGAGGCCATCTGTTCACGCCGAGACGCCGGCGACCGCCGGTCGATCCGGTCGACTGGTCGATGGTGAAAACGCATTTCCTGTCGTTTGCGGCGGCGCTGATCCCGTTTCCCGTGTTGACGTTTACAGCGGATTTGATGGATGCGGATATGCTCGCGTTCTATGATCGTGCGCAATTGCCTGGTGCAATCATCATATTTGTGTTGGTGCTGCTGGAAATCATCGCCATGTATCTGCAGGCACGCAACGCTTCAGAAACCGAAATGGATAGGCGTTTAGGTGTTGCTTCTCACCGGAATAAAGATGATATTAAATAACCGATAATGTACGTTATGTCAGATTGGTTATTGAAAAAAAGCTTCGATTGGCAGGGGTTGCTTCACATAGCGCCACTGAGGGTGATTCTACTCATGTAGTAACCACCCTCAGTCAGCGTCGCTGACAGCTCCCGCCGGTGGGAGCAATTAGTCAGTGCATCTCGAAGTATCGGTTCACGGCGTCTTCGAGCTGCTCAGGTTGCTCGATGATTTCGTAGGCACCGTGTTCTTCCATCTCACCAGCCGGAGCGTAGCCCCAGCGGCAGCCAATGGCGTCCAGATTGCAGGCGTGGGCGCCGTCGATGTCGGTGTAGCGGTCGCCGATCATCACGGCCTTGTCCCCCGCTGCAGCATCAAAACCGATTTTGTCGAAGCAGTACCGAATCACCTGATCCTTGTCCAAACGAGAGTTATCCCTGGATGCGCCATAGATGCCGTCCAACAGCTCGGTCAGATGGAAATGCTCACAGATCGGAACGCATTGGTACTCGGGCTTGCAGCTGGCCAACGCCAGATAATAGCCGTCGGCACGCAGCTTGAGCAGCTGTTCGCGGATACCGGGAAACACGACGTTCACCAAGCGGCCGGGAACTTTGTTGCCGGGCTCGTTCGGATCATCGAACACGGCGCGATCCACATAGTAGCTGCGGTAGATGGTGACCGCCCGGTCAAGCTCCTCCTCCGGCACATGGTTGCGTCGCAGCGATTCGATGATGGCCGGACCAATGAAACGATGCAGCTCGGCATCGTCGGGAACCGGGCGACCCAATTCCTCGAACGTCTTGACGACGGAAGCGATGATGCCGCCGTCGGACTTGGTAAGCGTGCCGTCAAGATCCAACAGGACCACTTTCATCGGATGCTGTGCCATTGAGATTCCACTCCCCTTTGTTCATGTCGACTGCTTTGAATGGTCGTCAAACGATATGCGACTTGTTCCAACAATGATTATGCCCAGTCGGGATGACTGGGCATCAAGTTCACGTGTTGTTCAGTAGGAGATCACTCGTAGTCGGGAATCCAACCGTCACGGTGCATTTGCAGGCGCTTTTCGAGTAGGGTGGCCAGTTCCTCTTCGCTACGGCGTTCCAGCAGCATGTCCCAGTGGGTGCGGGTGGGTTTGCTGATTTCGCTGCCCTCACGGTCGGCGTCGCCCTCACGGTGGGCCACGGAACCACAACGGCACTCCCACTCGTCCGGGATTTCGGCACCCTCGGCAAACGGCAGGATGGTGCGGTGGCCCTTCGGGCATACATACGCCACATCGTTTCGTGCGGCGAAATCGACGTTGTCGTCGGACTCCAGCGATTTCGCTCCGATGCTCATGCCCCTGAGGCTACGTTCTGCCATATCGGCATCCTCCTTGAAAGATCTTTAACCCTACTAATCTATGCAACAGTTCGGACTTGGCCGCTATTCCAAGCTTCCGGCGTCGGCTGACAAACTCCCGTCAAACGGCCCCGTCAGTCCACGCCGGAGTAGGCCACCACGCCACGATTGACCCGGTCGGCCGCTTCGTGGGCGAGGCCTGCCAGCCGCTCTCCCCCGTCGAACGGCAGCGGCTGGGCGACAGCGATCTGCTGCAGCACGTCAGCCAGTCGTTTGGCAGTGCGCACGAAGTCGCCGCCGGTCATGTCGGTGCCGTACAGGCACGATCCCAGCGAACCGCCATCCGCCCATTCATACATGATGTCGAGAATGCCGAAGTCCGGCCGCTGCATCTCGTCCAGACCGTAATCCTCGCACAGGATATCGATATCTTCACAGATGCCCTTGAGCTTGGACGAAGCGATGGCGATGGGCCCGGAGATGCCGCCCGGGTAGTGCCTCGGTTCGCCGTCTCCCCCGCGTCTGGCCTCGTATACCATTGAAGAGAGCACAGCGGCCAGTCCGTTGGCGTCGAGCTTGTCGAACGTGCCGGCGAGCAGCGCCTCGCACAGTTCCAGGTCATGTTCACTGTAGATGCGGCGCAGCAGCGACCCTTTTTCGGTCAACGTCATGTCAATGTGGCCGGCCGCATTGACATGACGTTCGAGGTAACCAAGCCCGGTGACAATATCGCAGATGCGATCGAACTGACGGGCCACGGACCCGGTACGGGAGTCGTAGCGATCGGTGACGCGCTGCAGTTCGCGGGTCTCGTGGGCCCAGCGGTGGCCCCACTTGAGGTGTTGCTGGAGGTCCGGGCAGTTGCGGCATGGATGCTCGTGTTCCGCCTTGCGCAAATCGCGAATGCGCTGGTCAAGGTTCTGGAAGGCGCGTGAACGCTCCTGATCGGTCAGGAACACTTCGTGCTTCAGTTTACGGCGGCCTTCCTTTTCGATGTCGCTCAGCTCCATACGCAGGGTCATGAACTGTTTGAAGTCGCCGTGTTCGCATGCGAACGCCTGTTCGTATCCGGCCAGCGCGTTCTTCAGTGTATTGATCTGCGATTCCAGCTGCCAGGCCGATTCGTTGGCCTCCCACTGGGCAAACGACTGGTCCAGGGTAACGCGCGCGGTCTCGTAGTCGCTGGAGTTGAGCAGGTTCACGGCCATGTTGAACGTGGGTCGGAAGCTCGAGTGCAGCGGGTAGACACGCTTGGATGACAGCGCGGCGGCCGTGGCGGGCACAAAACCGTGATGGTCGACCACGATGGCGTGGCCGATGGTGTCGATGCCGCGCCGACCGGCACGACCGGTGAGCTGCGTGAATTCGCCGGGCGTCAGGCCCACATGACCGGTACCGTCGAACTTCTCGAGTTTCTCTACCACCACGCAGCGGGCCGGCATATTGATGCCCAAGGCCAGTGTTTCCGTGGCGAACACCATTTTGACCAGACCCTCTTCGAACAATCGTTCGACTACCTGGCGGAACAGGGCAATCATGCCGGCATGATGCGAAGCGAAGCCTTCTTCCAACGCAAAGCGGAACTTGGAGAACTGCAGGGCTTTCAGGTCTTCCTGAGTGAGTTGCCCCTCCACCATCTCATCCACGATGCGGCGAATCTTGGTCACTTCCTCATCGGTGGTGAGCTCCAGTCCAGCGTTGATACACTGTTCCACGGCCTGGTCACAGCCGTTGCGCGAGAAGATAAAGTAGATGCCGGGCAACATTCCCAGGAAGTCAAGCTCGTCCACCACGGCCCAGCGGCGCGGGGTGCGGCGTTCCGCTTTCGGGGCATGGTTCTTGGCGCTTTTGCCGCCGCGGCCTCTGCCGAAGCCCTTGCGCTTATCGGGGCGTTCCTCGCCGCGCCGGCGTGCGGCCTTGCGGTCCAACTGGTCGAGCCGGTTGATGAGTTCGGCGTTGAGCTTGGTGGTCTGCTCGCCGTTGCCGTCGCGGCGATAGAGATCCAGCACCTCAGGCTCGGTGTGTTCGTCCGCCTGCACGATGACGTGCTGTTCCAAAGGCACGGGGCGGTGTTCGCTGATCACCAGTTTGGTGTCGCCTCGCACCGAGGCAATCCAGTTGGAGAAATCCTCCACGTTGGACACGGTGGCGGACAGGCCGACGATCTTGACCGTCTTGGGCAGGTGGATGATGACTTCCTCCCACACGGGCCCGCGGAACCGGTCGGCCAGATAGTGCACTTCGTCGAGAATCACGTAGCGCAGTGCGTTCAGCGTGGTGGAACGCTCGTAGAGCATGTTGCGCAGCACTTCGGTGGTCATGACCACGATGTCCGCCTCGGAGTTGATCGAGGTGTCGCCAGTGAGCAGGCCTACCTTGTCCGGGCCGTACACGTCGACCAGATCATGGTATTTCTGATTGCTCAGCGCCTTGATCGGTGTGGTGTAGAAGGCTTTGACGTTGCGTTCCTGGGCGAGATAAATGGCAAAATCCGCCACGACGGTTTTGCCGGCACCGGTTGGGGCCGCGACCAGTACGCTGCTGCCGGCTTCGAGCGCGTCATTGGCTTCGGTCTGGAAATCGTCCAGTTCGAAAGGCAGGGATTCGGCGAATCGCGCTGCTGCGGACGCCCGATGGCGTTGGACTTTCTGGAATGATGCGTACCGCTGCGAAGGGCTCAGCGTCTGGGAATCAGCATTGCCCTTACGGTGTTGGTGACGTGCCATTGCTGCTTTCCGTTAGTTGTTGAATCGCTTCCAGCGGGCCCATGCCTGGGTGTGGCGCTCGCGCTTGGCGGCCTTGCTGCGAATCACGTCCGCATGGGCCTCGGCATAACGATTCTGTGCCACGCTGAGCGGCTGAGTGAACAGAGGCGGCTCGCTGGTGTCGGCAGAAGTGCCGGGCTCCCCCATCGCGGCCACGCGCTCACCGAGCTGGCCGCCGATGTCGGACATGTCTTTCAAGGCACGGAGTCCATGAAGGGCTGCATAGATGAGTCCGGCAACAATCATGGCCAGCATGAACAGGGCCAGAATCAGCCATATCCACCAAGGCATGAAAGGCTCCTTACTTGTTCTCGCTGATGCTCAGTTCGCGTTCGGCGCGTGCCACGATCATGGTGCGCAACGTTTCCGGGGCGACCGCCGTGATATGACGCGCGTGTGCGATGCAGAAGGCCACGAACCAGGAGTCGGAGGAAACGGTCAGATGCACCTTTTCACCGGCACCGCATTGTTCGACGGTAGCGCCCGGCAATGTCTTGATGAATGCCAGATCGCGCTGATCGGTGATGAACACCGCGTCGGTACCGTTGTCGAAACTCCACTTGCGCAGTTCGCTCACCGGCATGTTCGGGATGTTGATCTGCTTGGTGGGCTTGACCAGTTCCGCCTTTTCGATACGGGCCAAGCGCAGCACCTGCCAGATGCGCGGCTTGCCGCTCGCCTTGTCGATGGTCTTGTCTTTGGAGACGTAGGCCTTCTTGTCCTTGGGGGCGGCGGAACCGACATCCGTGTAGACGGCGGCATAATACACGCCTTCGTCGATGAAAATCTTGGAGGGGGCCACCAGCTTGCGACGGGTACTACCGGTACCGTCGGAGTACTCCATGTCCAACAGCGAATCGGTGTTGATCGCGCGCTTGACGATGGAGAAGCTTCGGGGCTCCAGCTCATAGCCGGTCAGGCTCAGCCACGGGGTCTGGCCCGGGCTGACATGGCGGCGCAAACGCTCATACAGGGATTCGGCCTGCCCACGCTGCTTGTCCGGCAGTAACGGCGAATGAGCCAAGTAGCTGACCGAGGCGGTGAGCATGCTGAGGTATTGCGGCGAAATGCCGGCAAGACGTTCAAGGCCCAACGAATTGGTGGCGGAAACAATACCCTCGGCATCCAGCAGCGGCCAGTCGATATCGAAGAACTGGCTGCCAGCCATCTCACCATCGTCGGAAACGGTGGTCAGGGTGTTGATGTCCTTATGAATGATGTTGACGAATTTCTTGAGCTCGTCGTCGTTCTTCGGTTCGCCGATAAGGCGCTCGGCCAGCTCGCTCATCGAGAATTCCTCACCTAGGTGAGCGGAGAGGAACAGCATCAGACGCAGGCGACGATCCACCTCGCTGCCCGTTTGGAAAGCGGATCCGTTCTTCTTGTTCTGGGCCTTGATCGACTCGGGATCACCCGGCTCACGAACATCGCGACTAATCGACGGGGAAACCACCGAGGCGCTTACAGGGCTGGCGGATTCGTCGGCCAGAGTGAATCGGCTGGCGGCGTGCAGGCGGCGATGATAGGCGTCCACAGCCTCCTGCGGGCTGACAATCGTGGCACCCGGATGCTCCAGCACAAACATGGCCAAATCGTCGGAATCGGTGTAGGCCACGTTCAGGTGTTCGCCGTCCACATCAACGGTGGCGGCAAAGCGACGCGAATCGATAACCTTGACCAGCGAGTCCGGAATGGGCTGCGTGCCCAAGCCAGGCGCAATCGAATCCAAACCGAGCCCGGGAATAGGGGTCTGCGGCACACGCGGCGTGGTGCGCGACGCATGTTGGGCGAGCTGGGACTGATCCGGCTCGGAGGAAATCGACATCGAACGAGCCAGATAGTTGGCGGCGGCAAGCACCGGCATATCTTCCGGCTCGAACATCAGACGGATGCGCGGTTCGTCGCCCAACTGCAGACGGTAGGACGCGAAGTCCTGGCCTTCCGACTTGGACGAATACTCAGGCTGCCGTGATTCGATGGCGATGCCCATAGCGGCGAGCTTGGCGCGATCACGCTGGAACTGCTTGGCGAACGCGGCCTTGGCGGCCTGATCTGCCAGCTCTCCATACGAGTCGGCGTAAGCCTTGACACGCTGCGCAATTTGACGGGATGTGAGCCATTGCGGGAACGCGGATGACAACACAGCCAGTACGTCCAGCTCGTGCTTGCCCCATTTGTCGGAAAAACGCCGACGTCCGCTTGTGCCCTCTGCCATTAGTCCTCACGTATAGTTATTGTTTCGTTATGAGTGCGTATGAGTTTCCCCACACTCACTCTATCTTAAAGGCTTTTTCCGCAGTTGAGCGCCATTTCACAAAAATAATATCTTTTTTATCGTTCGACCGTGTTGTAAATCACACCCAATCGTCCGGTTCGATGCCTTGCGGGCCAACGTATTCGCCGTTCGGCACATAGCTTGGCTCGCCCTTATCTTCCAGTTTGGCGTCGGCGAACATCATGACGTCACGTCCGAATGTCCAGTCGCCCTGAATGGAAACCGAGTTGGCTGCGGCCAAAGATGGCACGGCGTAGGGGAACCGTTCGTCGAAATCGTGGATGTTCTTGTAGTATCGCGGATCAAGTTCGACGTCCGGGAAGATGTAATTGCCGTCTTCCATCTCATACGTGTCCGTCAGGTGGAAGCGATCGGAACGCATAATGAACAAATCATTGGTGGTTTTCACCGGAAGGAAGCGCATACGATCCACTTGGACGCAGATAGAACCGTTGAACAGACCGATTGCGGCACCCATGGCGGTTTCCAGCTGAATCACCTGTTCGGAATCCGGGTCCGTGGGATTCACGGTCTTTTTGTTACGAATCACCGGCAACGGCAACACACCATCGCATTCGGCGAGCTTGTCTTTCAAAGCGTCGATGCGGACCCAGATTGAGTTGGTGTTGAAGTAAGGATGCTTGGTGATGTCTTGGGCCGCTTCCTTATCGTCCGGATGGACCTGGCTCATTTCACGCAGTATTGGGCGACCAGTGGCCTTGTCTCGCACAATATGGCCGCCCTTGCGATCGGCCTTGGTACGGATGGCCACTTCAGCCATAAACGGGGCACCTGTGTTTTCGAAGTGCTGGGCCAACGTACGCGAGGGGCGCGCACCGAGATTGTCGGAATTGGAGATGAACAGATACTTGAAGCCGCGCTCCTCCAACACGTCAAGCAGACCAGACTCCCAGATGGTGGAGAACAGGTCGCCGTGGCCGGGCGGGCACCATTCCAACTCCGGGTTCGCAGGGTAGCTCACAGGTTCGCCGGTGGCGGTCACGAGCTTGGGCTCCTGATGCTGGATGATTTCCATCGGCACGTCATGCTGGCTGAACTTGCGATGATGCTTGAGCACCTTCATCGTGTCCGTCGAAGTGTGGAAGGAGTTCATGAACGTCAGCGGCAGTTCGACGTTCAGGCGTGTGCGAGCGGCAAGCACCTGACCGATGATGATGTCGATGAAGCGCATCTGCTTGGCCTTGTGCCTACGCACCGGCAACAGCGACTTGGCCTTGTCCAATCCCATGGAGGTGCCCAGACCGCCATTGAGCTTGAGGAATGCGGTCTTGGCGAAGGCGTCCACGGCCTTGTCGTGGTTGATGGTCTCATAGACGTCGTGGAAGCTGGGCACGTGGCCAAGCGGCTCGATGTCGTCCTCGCGAATCCAGCTGGAGGCTTCTTCATGGCGCCATACGTCATACAAATGGCGGAACTGGTTGATGGCGGTTTCGCTCATGCCATGCTCGCGCATCTTGGCGGCCGAAAGCTCGAAAGTCTCATCCACTTCGGGGGTGTTTACGGTTTCTTCGGGGGTGTCCGAGGTGACGGCGTCGGCGTCGCCAGCGACGGTGATATCCAGTTGGGCCTTATCGTTTATTTCTGTCAATTCGGGTCCCTTTCGTCAAATCAATAGGAACCAGTCTAGCCCCTGTTTGGGGCAAACGCATACGACGGGGGTGCGGAGGCGGTGAATTGTCGGTGATAATTCCAATAACACGCCAAGATGAAGTCCGTTTAATCCATTACGAATGGCTTGCAAAGGTAAGTCCGTCGTCATGTTGTCTGAAAACGGAAAAACCCCGGAAGACAACCACTCAAAAGTGGCGGAATTCCGGGGCTAATCGGTCGGGCCGGCGGGATTTGAACCCGCGACCCCTTGACCCCCAGTCAAGTGCGCTACCAAACTGCGCTACGGCCCGATGGTGCAAAAGCACCGAGTAGATAATCTACCAGATATATGAAATCTGGCAAATTACGCGCGTGTCACTTCCGCTTCTTCTTCTCGCGGATGTTCACGGAGATCTGAATCGGCGTGCCTTCGAAGCCGAATTCCTCGCGCAGGGAACGCTCGATGTAGCGGCGGTAGCCGTGCTCGAGGAAGCCGGTGGCGAAGATCACGAAACGCGGCGGGCGCGTGGATGCCTGCGTGGCGAAGAGGATTCGCGGCTGCTTGCCACCACGCAACGGGTGCGGGTGGGCGGCCTGAATTTTGCCGAGGAAGGCGTTGAGCTTGCCTGTAGGAATACGCTGATCCCAGGATTCCAAGGCCTTATCCATGGCTCGCGTCAGACGGTTGGTGTGCCAGCCGGTCCTGGCGGACAGGTTCACACGCTCGGCCCACATCACACGGTCGAATTCGGTGTTCCACAGGCGTTCGAGACGCTGCTTGTCGAACTCGTCCATCGCATCCCACTTATTGAACACGAGCACAATCGCACGGCCTGCATCCACAGCGGTGGACATGACCTTCAAATCCTGATCGGATACCGGCTGCGAAGCATCAAACAGGATCAGCGCCAATTCACAGCGCTCGATGGCGGCCTGCGTGCGCAGAGAGGAATAATATTCCGCACCTGTGAGCTTGTGCTGGCGGCGCTTGATGCCGGCCGTGTCGATGAACAGCCAGTCCTCGCCATCGATGTTGACGATTTCGTCGACGGGGTCGCGCGTAGTGCCGGCCAAATCGTTGACCACGGCACGTTCTTCGCGCGCCAGCTGATTAAGCAGAGACGACTTGCCCACGTTCGGGCGGCCCACCAGAGCCACGCGGCGCAGGCCGGAAGGCGTGAGGTAGCCGGAAGTCTTCTCGGCCTGCTTGAGCTTGTCGAGCGCGACGTCCAGCAGGTCGCCCACTCCCCTGCCGTGCATGGCGGAAATCGAGTATGGTTCGCCGAGGCCAAGCTTCCAGAATTCGGCGGCAAGGTATTCGCTGGCCTGGTCGTCGATCTTGTTGACGGCCAGCACGACCGGCTTGCCGGCGGCACGCAGCATCTTGACGATGCGCTCATCGGTGGTGGTCATGCCCACTTGACCATCGACAACGAATACCACAGCATCGGCCAAGGTCACGGCAACCTGTGCCTGTGAGGCGATGGCGGATTCAATGCCTTCCACGTCGGCTTCCCAGCCGCCCGTGTCCACCAGCTTGAAGTCGGTACCGGCCCATTCCGCGTCATAGCTCACACGGTCTCGCGTAACGCCCGGCGTGTCTTCCACAACGGCGGCACGGCGGCCGAGGATACGGTTGACCAGGGATGATTTGCCCACGTTCGGACGGCCTACAACAGCCAGCACGCCCACCGGCTTGGGGCCGGACTTGCGCGCGCCTTCCGTGAAACCGCGGCCGGAAATCAGATCCTCATCGCCTTCGTCCAGCTCATAGCCTTCGAGATTGGCGGCATACTGCTCGTATTCCTGGTTCTCGATGGCGTCCTCGACCAGACCGATGAGCAGATCGAGCGTGTGGGCGAAGTCCAAATCGGAATTGTCGATGGTGGTAACGCCATCGGCGGCGGTCAGGAAGCTGGTGACCTTGGAATCGGCCTTGTCGCGCGCGGCCACATCCTCAGCACCCACGCCCTTGACGGCTTGGCCGGTGCGACGAGCCTGACGGACCTCCTCACGGGCGGTCAGCAGCACGCGCACCTCGGCGTCCGGGGACACCACGGTGGTGATATCGCGGCCCTCGGCCACGATGCCCAAACCCCCGGAGAAGGAGTCGTCCGACGCCTCGCGGGCGATGTAGGCGCGCTGGGCGGCGATGAGCACGTTGCGCACCGGGATGACGTTCGACACCTTGGAGACATGGCTGGAGACTTCGGAGGAACGAATGGCCTCGGAGATGTCCTCGTCGTCGGCGAATACGCGGGGGTTGTCCGGGTCCACGGAGATATCGAAATGGTCGCCGGTGAAGAACTCGCCCACCGCTTCGGTGATGACACGCTCATCCACGGTTTCGGCGTCCAGATCGATGCCCTGCTTCAGGCACCACCAAGCGCAGGCACGATACATCGCGCCCGTGTCAAGGAAGGCGTATCCGAAATACTTGGCCAGCGCCTTGGACGTGGACGACTTGCCCACGCCGGCGGGGCCGTCGATGGCAACGCGAATCACAGACCAACCTCCTTGGACAGCGAACGGACTTCCGTCTGGGACAGCACGCGGTAGGAACCGGACTTCAAATCACCGAGCTTGATCGGGCCGATCTGGGTGCGCACCAAGCGCTTGACCGGGAAGCCGATTGAGCCGAAGATACGGCGCACGATGCGGTTCTTGCCGGAGTGCAGCACGACCTTGACCATCGTGTGGTCACGCGAGGAGTCGATGATCGCGCAGTGGTCGAGCTTGATCCAGCCATCGTCGAGCTGCACGCCGGTGGTCACGAGTCGACGGCACACGGTGCCGGAGATCTTGCCTTCCAGCGTGGCGACGTAGGTCTTCTCGACCTCGTACTTGGGGTGCATGACGTGCTGCGAGAGCTCGCCGTCGTTCGTCATGAGGATCAGGCCTTCGGAATCGTAGTCGAGACGGCCCATGTGGAAGATGCGCTCGTACTTGTCGCCCACGATGTCGCGCAGCGTGTAGCGGCCCTTCGGGTCGTCCATGGCGGAGAGCACCTTGCGGGGCTTGTTCAGCGCCAGAGTGACGTGGTTCGGATTGACGCGTACGCGCGAACCGTCTACGCGCACCTGCTGCTTATGAGGGTCAACGCGAGTTCCGAGCTCGGTGACCAGTTCACCGTCGACCTCGACACGGCCTTCGGTGATCATGTCCTCGCACTTGCGGCGGGAACCGAATCCCGCTTGGGCAAGCAGCTTCTGGAGTCGAATGGAATTGGAATCGTCTTGCGCTTTCGCAGCGCGGGAATATTCGTTTGGCATCGTTCTCCCAACGTGGCCGGACAGATTCTGTCATCGCAGAGACTGTCGATTTGTATACATACTTCAGAGTTGGCGGACTGGAATCCCAGCCAATTCCAACCTATATATCATACCGCAACGTAGGACTGCTGCTAGACTGGCAACCGTTTGTGCGGGTTCGCCCGTCTTCCAACAGATGAAAAGGAATGAACAATCATGGAAGAAACCAATCAGCAGCCGCTGGCTCTGCGCGTGTGCGCCGAATTGGCCGGCAGCTTCCTGCTGTGCTTTGCCATTTACGCCTTCTCCACATGGGGTTCGGCCGTGTATGGCATCAATATCGTGTTCTTCGCGTTGGCTACCGGCTTGGCATATGCCGCAGTCACCGCCATCTTCTCCCGCGTGTCCGGTGGCCAGCTGAATCCGGCCATCACCGTAGCCTCTGTGCTGGTTTCCAAGACGAAAATCCTGGATGGCATCCTCTATGTGATCGCTCAGGTCATCGGTGCCATCGCCGCCGGCTTCGCCGTGGTCAAGCTGCTGCCCACATCCGAGCAGGTAGCTGCCAAAGTGTGGCTGACTCCGGCCGTTAACGGTTTCGAAAACGGCTCCGTGTCTTACTCGCTGCTGACCCAGTATGGCATTACGTTCTCGATTACGCTGGCGATTGTCGTCGAGGTCGTTGCCTCTCTGATTGTCGTTGCCACCGCCATGTCTTCCCTGGGTGATCACGGCGAGTCCTCGGACCGTCATGTCATTGCCATGGGTCTTGCCTATGGTCTGGCCACCGCCATCAGCTACCCGGTTACCGGTGCCGGTCTCAATCCCGCCCGTTCCACCGGTATCGCACTGGCCGCGATGAATGAGGGTCTTACGCAAAATCCGCTGCAGCAGCTGTGGGTATTCTGGATTAGCCCGGTCTTGGCCGCCGCTGTGGTGGCGTTGGTCATGATTATCGCGCAGATGATGACCACTCCCAAAGTGCCGGCTGCCGCCGATCTTCCGCAGACGGATGCCGATGCAAACACGGACACGCCCGACGATGGCGAATTCTTCGATCAGGCCGCCTCGTCTGATGGCGATTCAGCGGAAAAAGATGTTGCCGAAGAGTCCAAAGAAGCTGAAGTAGGTAATCAGCAGGCCGATTCCCAAGGCGATGCCGATGAAGGAGTCGAACGCCACTGAGCGCACTTTCCATGGGCTTTTGTCCTGAAGAATCAGGCGAACAAGCCCGGTGATGATGGCCGTCACGGCAAGTATGACCGTGGCGGCCATCGTATATCCGAAAGCAACCAGCAGTGTGATGACGGCGACGACGCCGAGTACGCACCATTCAAACCATGGCTTGCCCTCATGTGCTTCGGATACATAGGGATGGTTGTGCATGTTGCGATTCCTTCTGCCGAACGGTTACGTGACCACAATAGCAGGTGAATAGCAAAAGGCGGGATTCCGCTTGGACCCGTTGACGGGTCAGGCGGAATCCCACCTTTATGCGTTTTGGCTGAGCTGCTCCCCTCAGAGAGTCCCGATCAGTGGAAGAAATGGCGGGTGCCGGTGAGGTACATGGTCACGCCGGCCTTCTTGGCCGCTTCGATGACCTCCTCATCGCGGATGGAGCCGCCAGGCTGCACGATGGCCTTGACGCCCGCGTCGATAAGCACCTGGGCACCATCGGCGAACGGGAAGAACGCATCGGATGCCGCGACCGCACCGGTGGCGCGATCGGCACCATCGGCCAGCGTGTTGGCGCGCTCGACGGCCAAATGGCAAGAGTCCACGCGGTTGACTTGGCCCATGCCGATGCCAACCGTGGCCTGGTCGTGGGCCAGCAGGATGGCGTTGGACTTCACGCAGCGGATTGCACGCCATGCGAACACGAGGTCCTTCAGCGTGTCGGCGTCGGCGGCCTCGCCGGCCACGAGCTTCCAGGCGTCCGGATCGTCGCCGACGGCGTTGATCAGATCAGTGTCCTGCACAAGCAGGCCGCCATCGATCTGGCGGATGGCCTCGTGACCCTTCGGCGGCTCGGCCACCTTGAGGATGCGCAGGTTCTTCTTCTTGGTCTGCAGCAGTTCGAGCGCGGCCGGCTCATAGTCGGGGGCGACGATGACTTCGGTGAAAATCGGGCGCACGCTTTCGGCCATCTCAAGAGTGACCTTGGAGTTGCAGGCGATCACACCGCCGTAGGCGCTCATCGGGTCGCAGGCGTGAGCCTTCTTGTGGGCCTCGGCCGCGGTCGCGCCGATGGCCAGACCGCACGGATTGTTGTGCTTGACTACGGCCACGGCAATGGCGGGAGCCATATCCCATACGGTGCGCCAGGCGGCGTCCGCGTCCACGTAGTTGTTGTAGCTCATCGGCTTGCCGCCGAGCTGCTCGGCGTGGGCGAAACCGGTCTGGTTGAGCGGGTCGATGTAGAGGGCGGCCTGCTGGTGGGAGTTCTCGCCGTAGCGCAGGGTGTGCGCACGATCCCAGGTGCGGGTGAACTGGGCCGGGAACTTGGCGGAATCGACTTCAGTGCCCTGATCGTCCTTGTCCACTTCGACGGCGTCCAGAGAGGCCGGCTTGGGCCAGTGCTTGGCGGTCCACTCGTTGATGGTGGCGTCATAGGCGGCGGTGTGCGCGAAGGCCTTGGCGGCAAGCCACTTGCGCTCGTCCAAGGAGAAGCCGGTGCCGTCGGCCACGCGGGAGGCGACCAGTGCATAATCGGCCGGGTCGGTGACGATGGCCACGGTGGCGTGGTTCTTGGCCGCGCCGCGCACCATGGAGGGACCGCCGATGTCGATCTTCTCGATGGTATCGGCCTCGTTGGCGCCGGAGCGCACGGTGTCGGCGAACGGGTACAGGTTGACGACCACCAGGTCGAACGGCTTGATGCCGAACTCCTCGAGCTGCTTGGCGTGCTCGGGGTTGGTCATATCAGCCAGAATGCCGGCGTGAATGTACGGGTTCAGCGTCTTGACGCGGCCGTCGAGGCATTCGGGGAATCCGGTGACATCGGACACCTCGGTTACCTTGACGCCCAGTTCGGCAAGCTTCTTGGCGGTCGAACCAGTGGAAACAACTTCGGTGCCGGCCTTCACGAACGCTTCCGCGAGTACTTCGATGCCTTCCTTATGAAAGACCGAGACCAGTGCTCGACGTATCGGTCGGTTCGTGTTTGTCATCCTGTTCCTCCTTGGATTCTTGTGGTTGTGACGCTAGGAACCGCGCCTGACGAATGGTGGCGGTCTTCGAGGTCGCGGCGGTGGTGCGGGAATCCTTGATTCTCTCAACCAACCAGACTATCGGAAAAACGAGCGCTGTGCCAATCAGCGCGAGCAGCCATGCCGCGGTAAATCCCAGTGCGGTCGAATGACCGACGACTCTGGTGGAGGCCATGACGTCGACGCCTATGTGAGCGAGACGATGATTGCCAAGCGATCCATTGGACAGAACGAACAGCAATGTGGATGCCAGTGAGATCAGCATCGCGCTCAGGCAGAATGCCCCGGCGGAGTAGATCAGCGAAACCAGTACTGGGCCGCGGGTGGACGTATTCCGTATATTCAACGGTCTGCAGGCGAATCCTTGCGGTAGGAATACAGCCAGCAGGCCCACGAGCGCAGCGATGACGAGAGGCGCGTTCAAGGCAACGGTACGCCATAGTTCGCTGCTGACCGGTTCGGGCAGAATACCGAATACCGGAATTGCAGGAAGCTCTTTGGATTGGCCGAGCCATAACGTGAAACTGGCCAAATCACCGATGGCGAATCCGCCGCCGAAGAGCCAGGAAACAGCCCAGAGCATGACGTTGGGTAGCCAGATCAGCATGGCGACGGTGGTGAGAATTCGTGAACCGGTTTCCATCCCGGACAATTCGAACAACGATACGACAGCGGCATGGTTGCGTACCGACCATACGATGACGGTAATCAATCCAATTGCCAGGTATATGCCCAGTATCGCGACGGCCAAGGCGACGCCGATTTTCAGGCAGTGGCGTATGTCCACCGGCACCTGCTTGCGAGTCCAGTCCCTGAATGCTCGCATTTTGGCTGATTCCGGTACGGCTGCGCATAGGAAACCGATCGAGAATACGATGGCTGCTTTCAGCAACACCAGCCACTGGTCATCGACAAGACCTAGGTGCACGGATTGCCGGAATGCCTCGTTCAACCCGAGCCAAACAATCAATCCGGCAACATACGCATGCGGCCCGTATGCTTTGATTCGCATGGTGAGCGCATTGATCAGCCATATCAGCAGTATGGTCAACAGCAATGGCGTAATGGTGAGGGTGAACGAATCGGTTCTAAAGCCCGATCCCTCACTCAGCAGCACAACGGCTTGTGTCAACGAGGTTGTGCCGACGGTGAGATTGTCGCCGCCCTCTTCCATGGAGACGACCAATAACATCAGCGCTGTATAGCAGCCTAATGCAACGGTATAGATGGCCATGGATGCGAGGGCGACTATGGCTCCCCGCACCCATTGGCGAATCACGGCTTTCATCACGATTGGTTGGAACCGATCAGTCGATGTTGGCCTTGGCGAGTACGTCGCGCATGATTTCGGCGGCCTGGCCCGGGGTCTTGCCCGCGGGGATACCCGCCGCTTCGAGCGCGTTCTTCTTGTCCTGGGCGGTGCCCTTGCCGCCGGAGACGATGGCGCCGGCGTGGCCCATCTGCTTGCCTTCGGGGGCGGTGAAGCCGGCGATGTAGGCGACAACCGGCTTGGTCATGTGCTCTTTGGCCCATGCGGCGGCGTCCTGTTCGGCGAAGCCGCCGATTTCGCCGATCATCATGACAGCCTTGGTGTCGGGGTCTGCTTCGAATGCCTGCAGGGCTTCCAGCAGCGTCGTGCCGACGATCGGGTCGCCGCCGGCGCCGAGACATGCGGTGAAGCCGATATCGGACAATTCGCCCATGAGCTGGTAGGTGAGGGTGCCGGATTTGGAGACCAGTCCGAGCGGGCCGCGGCCGACGATGCCGTCGGGGATGATGCCCAGATTGACGCCGGGGTTGCCGAGCGTGATGAGACCGGGGCAGTTCGGTCCGATGATGCGCACACCCTTCTTGAGCGCCAGTTCGACGAAGTATGCGGAATCGGCCACCGGAATGCCTTCAGTGATGACCACAATGAGTTCGATGCCGGCTTCGACGGCTTCGACCACGGCGGACTTGGCGAACTTCGGCGGCACGAACACCACGCTGGCCTTGGCACCGGTGGCTTCACGTGCTTCGCCGCAGGTGGCGAACACGGGGATGTCCGCGTCGGCACCGTTCTTGGCACCGGGGAAGGTGACGGATGTGCCGGCCTTGCGCGGGTTCACGCCGCCGACGATATTGGTGCCGGCCTTGAGCATGCGAGCCGTATGGGTCATGCCCTGATGGCCGGTCATGCCCTGGACGATAACGGGAGCGCCGTCTTCGATGAACAGCATCAGCGAACCTCCTTGGACTGGGTCGCCTCACCGGCGAGCTGCGCGGCCTTGGCTGCCGCGCCTTCCATGGTTTCGGACACATGGACATTCGGGTTATTGGCGGAGGCGAGGATATGCAGACCCTCGGCGGCGGCGTTGCCATCGAAGCGCACAACGATCGGCTTGGAACCGCCGAGCTTGGCGACCGCTTCGAGGATGCCGTTGGCGACTTCCACGCAGGAGGTGATGCCGCCATAGACATTGATGAACACGGATTCGACCTGAGGGTCGGACAGTACGATCTCCAGGCTTTCGGCCATGACGGCTGCGGAGGCGCCGCCGCCGATGTCCAGGAAGTTGGCGGGCTTGATGTTGGTGCCCTGTTCCTCGCCAGCGCCGGAGACGGCATCCAGGGAACTCATGACGAGTCCTGCGCCGTTGCCGATCACACCGACCTCGCCGTGCAGGTGCACGTAGTGCAGGCCGTGTTCGCGGGCGCGCTGTTCGAAGGGGTCGGGAACGATGGGATCCACGAAACACACCCAGCCGTCATGGCGGAAGGAGGCGTTGTCATCCAAGGAGATCTTGGCGTCCAAGGCGCTCAGCTGCTTGGTGGATTCGTCATCCGGGTCGCCGATCTTGGCGAGCGGATTGATTTCCACGAGCGTGGCATCGTTGTCTTTGAAGCAGCGCCACATCTTGAGCAGAATCTGTGCAGCCTGATCGACGTCCGCGTGGTAGAAGCCGATGCTCTGTGCCATTTCGGTGGCAGCGGCCAGGTCGAAGTCACCGAGCGCATCGATGTGCAGGCGCTTAACGGCCTCCGGATGTTCCTTGGCGATTTCCTCGACTTCGGTGCCGCCGTTGGCAGTGGCCAGCACGTCGAAGTCGCGCGAGGTGCGGTCCACGGAGATGGACACGTAGTATTCGTGCAGGATGTTCTTGGCTTCGGCCACAAGCACGCCGGAAACCTTGTGCTCGTGGATGGTCATCGGCAGGATGGACTCGGATTCAAGAATCGCCTCGTCGCGGTTATGGGCGATCTTGACGCCGCCGGCCTGACCACGATGACCGATCTTGACCTGCGCCTTGATTACGCAGGGATAGCCGATTTTGTCCGCCGCTTCGGCGACTTCATGGGAGTTCTGGGCAAAGATGGCGTCCGGGGTGGGAATGTCCTGTTCCTCGAGCAGCTGACGCGCCTGGTATTCGTAAAGATCCATCGATCCTTCCCTGACTATGTAATTGATCCGGCATGTAACTGTACACAGTACATGCCGGACCTTGAAAACTGACTGTACGTTGGGTGAGACGAAATCTCAGGCCGGCATCGCGATCAGCGAGCTGCTGGGCTTGCCGCCGAGCTTATCCAGACCGTCGAGGCCATCGAGCCGCATCACGAAACTGAAGCCCGCCACGGTGCCACCGGCCTTTTCGATAAGGTCGGTGGCGGCTTTGGCGGTGCCGCCCGTGGCGATGAGGTCATCGACGATGAGCACTCGCTCCCCTGCCTGTACGGCGTCGGTTTCGATTTCGACACTGGCCGTGCCGTATTCGAGGTCATAGGATTCACCGATGGTTTCAGGCGGCAACTTGCCGGCCTTACGCACGGCGATGAAACCCTTACCCAAATGGGCGGCCATGGCCGGGCCGAACAGGAACCCGCGCGATTCGAGACCGGCAATGGCGTCGAATTCGTTCGGGGACACCGGCAGGGCCTCTTCAAGTGCTTCGAGCAGAATCTTCAAGCCCTTGGGGTCGGCGAGCACTGGCATGAAATCACGGAAGATGATGCCTTCCTTGGGAAACCCCGGTACGGAACGCACCAAGGACACCAGATATTCGGCGTCCTGTTGCCCTACCTTGCTCAATGCGTCGATGGTGATGTCCGACTGTGCCATAGTGCTCGCCCCTTTTATGCCTTTGCGATGCGATACGCGGATGGTGCTACCGGATCAAACAGCTTACTTCGTCTTGGTTTCGTTGTCGTCACCGGTCTCGTCAGCGGTGTCTTCCTCGGACACGACGGACGCCTCGATCGGAACCTGACCAGCCTCATCGTTAGCCGGAGCCTCGGTGCCTTCGTCGGGCAGCGGGTTGCCGTTCTCGTCGACCTCATCATCGGACACATAGGCCGGGCGGATGTACTCACGGGCGATGGCATTGAAGCCGAAACGCAGCTTGGAGCCTTCGGAGTCGATGACGATCTCCTCATACTGCTCGTCGACTTCGACGACCTTGCCGATCACCTGACCAATGGTGATGACCTCGGTGCCGGGCTGCAGATTGCGACGGAAGTCCTGCTTCTCCTGCTGTTGCTGCTTGGCCTTCTTGGACTGCCACCACATCATGCCGCCGAACACGACGACGATCACAATGAGCATAATGTACTGTTCCACGAAACAACTCCTTCAAACGAGCGACATTGACGAAACGCCGCCAAGTGTGCAAACAGGAGAAAGTCTAGAAGAGCTTGCTGACATCATCTTTGGGCGTAATCCCCAAATGCTGCCATGCCTTCTCGGTAGCCACACGGCCTTTGGGCGTGCGAATCATAAAACCTTCGCGCACGAGATACGGCTCGCACACGGTTTCCACGGTTTCCGATTCCTCGCCCACCATGGCCGCCAGATTGTTCAGGCCCACGGGTCCACCGTTGAAGTTGCACACGATGGCATTGAGCACGGCGATGTCCAGCCGGTCGAGGCCTTCGGAGTCGATCTGGTACAGGGCCAGCGCCTCCTTGACGTCGTCCGGCCGCACCACGATCAGGTCGTGGACGATGGCCCAGTCGCGTACACGGCGTAGCAATCGGTTGGCGATACGCGGCGTGCCGCGCGAACGCAACGCAAGCTCATGGGCGGAACCCGTATCGAGGTTTACGCCCAGTACGTTGGCCGAACGTTCGATGAGCTTTTCCAACTCCTCGTGCGGATAGAAGTCGAGATGTGCGGTGAAGCCGAAGCGTGCGCGCAACGGGCTTGGCAGCATACCTTCGCGCGTGGTGGCACCGATGACGGTGAATCGCGGCAGGGTCAGCGGGATGGAGCTTGCGCCTGGGCCTTTGCCGACCATCACATCGACGCGGAAGTCCTCCATCGCGATATACAGCAGCTCTTCGGCGGCGCGCGGCAGACGATGGATCTCGTCGATGAACAGCACTTCGCCGACGTCGAGGGAGCTCAGAATCGAAGCAAGATCACCGGCATGTTGAACCGCAGGGCCGGAAGTCACGCGAATCGGCACTTCAAGCTCATTGGCAACGATCATGGCCAACGTGGTTTTGCCCAAGCCAGGAGGGCCGGCAAGCAGAATATGATCCGGTGGCACATCGCGTTTGCGGGCCGCGTCCAGGAACAGTTGCAGCTGGGCCTTGAGCCGTGGCTGTCCGATAAAGCCTTCGAGAACATGGGGGCGCAGCTCCTCGTCGCTGACCGGCTCGTTGCCGATCGGCTGGGAGGAGACCATGCGCAGCGACTCTTCGTTGGCACCGGTGTTGGAGGTGCCGTAATCCGTTGTCTCGCTCATCAGCGACCCCTATCCATCAGCGCCAAAGCCAGACGTAGCACACGCGGCACATCGTCGGTGGCAAGCGGCGTGGGAATGTCGTTTTTGGCGCAAGCCTCGGCAACGGCCTGCTGGGCGTCCTGCTGACGCCAGCCAAGCGAAATCAGTCCTTCGACAACCTGTTCCGTACCGGTATCCACCGGAGACTTGGATGTTGCCGCCTGAGCGGAAGCACCCTCGATCTGACTCAAATCAATAGAGCCCTTAAGCTCGAGGATGATCTTCTGTGCGCCCTTCTTACCCAGCCCCGGAGCCTTGGCCAGCGCGGTGGCGTCGTTGTCGGCGATGGCGTGGGCCAGCTGACTCGGCGTCAGTGTGGAGAGTAACGATTGGGCCACTTTAGGCCCAATGCCGGAGACCTTGATGAGTTGCAGGAAGGTTTTCTTGGCGTCCCGATCCAGGAATCCATGCAGGGTAATGGCATCCTGAGAGAGGTTCATATAGGTGAAGACGCGGGTGTCTTGCCCGGCGTGCAGACGGCTCAGGTCGGTGGCGGACATGCGCACTTCGTAGCCTACTCCCCCAACATCAATCAATGCGGTATCGGTTTCGACCGATTCAACCCGCCCGGTCAGCATGCCGATCATACAGGTACTCCTTCAGGGCTCCAGGATTCAAGACTCGAACAACTGTTCGAAAGTATACTACATGCCTCGGTCGTGGTTGATGCGGCGGCGCGTGGAGTTCTGTGCGGCCTCAGCCCACTGGCGTTGCGCGGCGGTCAGATGTTGTTCGCGTTCGCCGCCCTGCAATGCGCCTGCCGGGCGCAGCGCATGGCAAATGGCCAAAGCCAAGGCATCGGCGGCATCGGCGGGAGTCGGCATTTTGGTGAGGTTCAAAATACGTGTCACCATACGCTCCACCTGAATCTTCTGCGCCTGCCCGTTACCGGTGATAGCCAGCTTGGCTTCGGTAGGCGTATGCAACGCCACGGGAATATTGCGTTGCGCGGCGGCGAGCATGGCGAGGCCGGCGGCCTGTGCGGTACCGAGTACGGTGTTGCGGTTGGATTGTGCGAACACTCGTTCGATGGATACGGCATCGGGTGCGAAGCGATCCATTTTCTCGGACAGGCCGTTGTAGATGGCCAGTAGACGCAGATCCTGGGTGATATCCGGCGAGGACCGCACCACGTCCACGTGAATAAACGAAAGCCGGCGGTGCTCGCCGGCTTCGATCACGCCGACCCCGCAACGTGTGAGCCCGGGGTCGACGCCAAGGATAATCACGAGGATTACTCCTCGTCGAGCTGGGCCATCACCTCGTCGGAAGCGGTCCAGTTGGAGTAGATGTTCTGCACATCGTCGAGGTCATCGAGGTTGTCGATGAGCTTGGACACCTTGCGGGCATCCTCAAGGCTCAACTCGACCTCGTTCTTCGGCTGCATGACCTGGTCGGCGGAATCGTAGTCGAAGCCGGCTTCCTGCAGAGCCTTGCGCACGGTGAACAGGTCGGACGAACCGGTCACAACGGTGAACACTTCACCGTCATCGGTAACGTCCTCGGCACCGGCTTCGGCGGCGGTTTCGAACAGCTTGTCGAAGTCCACGCCCTCGGACGGCACCACGATCTGGCCCTTGCGCTCGAAGTTGAAGGACACGGAGCCGGAGGTGGCCAGAGAGCCGTTGCCCTTGGTCAGGGTGGAACGGACTTCGGCGGCCGCACGGTTGCGGTTGTCGGTCAGGCATTCGATGATAAGGCCAACGCCGGCAGGAGCGTAGCCCTCGTAGACGATGTCTTCGTAGTTGGCGGCACCATCTTCAGCACCGGCACCACGCTTGACGGCGCGAGCGATGTTGTCGGCCGGCATGGAGGCCTTCTTGGCCTTGTAGATGGCATCGTACAGGGACGGGTTGCCGTCCGGGTCGCCGCCGCCGAGGCGGGCGGCGATTTCGATGTTCTTGATGAGCTTGGCGAAGAGCTTGCCGCGCTTGGCGTCGATGGCGGCCTTCTTGTGCTTGGTGGTCGCCCACTTGGAATGACCTGACATAATGCTCCTAGCAATTATTGAAACGGATGATGTCAAACGAAACGATTGTAAGCCGTTAATCAGACATACCCGTAACGTTTACGATGATTGTCTTATTGCGCGTACCGATAAAACCGGTTGCGCGGGTGCCGCACCCGGTCAGGCAAGCGGCAAATGATACTGCGGGGCCAGCTGTTCGAATGCCTGGGCATAGGCGTCTCGCTGGTCGGACAGCAGAATAGGCATGGTACGCGTCTGGGCGACGATGGGCATGAAGTTCGCATCGCCATTCCAACGCGGCACCACATGCTGGTGCAGGTGCGCGGAGACTCCGGCACCCGCGACCTCGCCCTGATTGATGCCGATATTGTATCCGTCCGGACGGGAGACAGTCTCCATCACCTTCATGGCGAGGGTGGTGGCCTTCTCGAATTCGAACAGTTCGGCATCGTCGAGTTCGGTGATGAATCCGACGTGACGGTACGGGCAAATCATGAGATGCCCGACATTGTATGGGTAGAGGTTCATGATGGCGAACACGTGCGTGCCACGCCAGGCGATGAGGCCGTCTTCGTCGGATTTTTTGGGTCCGGCGCAGAACGGGCATTCCTTCGTCTTGGGCTTGGTTGGGCGATCCTCGCTGTTGCGCAGCACATAGGTCATGCGCTGCGGAGTCCACAGTCGTTCGACCGTGTCCTCCTGAGGCGGAAAGTCCGCCGGATTATCGACACGCACGTCAGTCATTTTCGCACCCTTTCTTGGCTCCCCTCTCTGAGGGGAGCTGTCCGTGAAACGGACTGAGGGGAGTGCGAGCCATGCAGAACTCCCCTCAGTCGCCTACGGCGTCAGCTCCCCTCAGAGAGGGAGCCAGTACCATTCACATCACTCAGCCACAGCAGCGTTGAAGTCGTCGGCGGAGTTCACCTGGACGCGCTTCTTGATGACGGTGAGAACCTGCTCGCGAGCAGTGTCCACCGGCACACCGTTGAGCTGGCTGCCGTCGCGGAAGCGGAAGCTGACCGCGTTGTTGTTCATGTCTTCCTCACCGACGATGAGGATGAACGGCACCTTGGACTTGGAGGCGTTGCGAATCTTCTTGCCGAAGCGATCGTCGGAGCAGTCGATCTCGCAACGGACCATCTCATCTTCAAGGGACTTGACGAAGCCGGCCAGATGCGGGGCGAACTCGTCGGCAACCGGCACGCCGAGCACCTGCACGGGGGCCAGCCACGCCGGGAAGGCACCTGCGTAGTGCTCGAGCAGCACGGCGAAGAAGCGTTCGATGGAGCCGAACAGGGCGCGGTGAATCATCACCGGGCGCTGGTGGGTGCCGTCCTTCGCGATGTACTCGAGCTGGAAGCGCTCCGGCAGGTTGAAGTCGAGCTGGATGGTCGAGACCTGCCAGGTGCGGCCGATCGCGTCGCGGGCCTGCACGGAGATCTTCGGGCCGTAGAAGGCGGCGCCGCACGGATCGTCGACGAGCTCGAGGTTGGATTCCTTGGCGACCTCGGCGAGCGTGTTGGTGGCCTCCTCCCAGATCTCGTCGGAGCCGACGTACTTGTTCGGGTCCTTGGTGGACAGCTCGAGGTAGAAGTCGGCCAGGCCAAAGTCCTTGAGCAGGTTCAGCACGAAGGTGAGCAGGCTGGTGAGCTCGTCCTTCATCTGCTCGCGGGTGCAGTAGATGTGGGAGTCGTCCTGAGTCAGACCGCGCACACGGGTCAGGCCGTGGACCTCGCCGGACTTCTCGTAGCGGTACACGGTGCCGAACTCGAAGAGGCGCAGCGGCAGCTCACGGTAGGAGCGCTGGCGCGACTTGAAGATGAGGTTGTGCATCGGGCAGTTCATCGGCTTGAGGTAGTAGTCGGCGCCCGGCTTGGTGATGTTGCCGTCCGCGTCCTTCTCCTCGTCGAGGTGCATCGGCGGGTACATGCCGTCCTTGTACCAGTGCAGGTGGCCGGAGGTCTCGTACAGGCCGCCCTTGGTGATGTGCGGGGTCTGCACGAAGCTGTAGTGGTGCTTGCGGTGCATCTCACGGGAGTAGTCCTCCATCGCGTTGATCACGGCGGCACCCTTCGGGTGGAACACGGCCAGGCCGGGGCCAATTTCATCCGGGAAGGAGAACAGGTCCATCTCGGCGCCGAGCTTGCGGTGATCGCGCTTGGCGGCTTCTTCCAGACGGGTCTGGTAGGCCTTGAGGTCTTCCTTGGTGGCCCATGCGGTGCCGTAGATGCGCTGCATGGTCGGGTTCTTCTCGGAACCACGCCAGTAGGCGGCGGCGGAACGCTCGATCCTGAAGGCCTTGATGTAGCGGGTGTTCGGCAGGTGCGGGCCGCGGCACAGGTCCTTCCAAACCACATTGCCATCACGGTCTACGTTGTCGTAGAAGCTGAGCTCCTTTTCGGAGATCTCGGTGGCGGCGGCCGGGTCGAGGTGTGCTTCCTTGTCTTCGATCAGTTCGATCTTAAAGGGCTGGTCGGCCTCTTCCTTCAGAGCCTCTTCCTCGGTCACGGAACGGCGGCGGAAGGACTGGGAGGACTTGATGATGCGCTGCATGCGCTTCTCGATGTCCTTGAGGTCGTTCGGGGTGAAGGGCTGGTCGACCTGGAAGTCGTAGTAGAAGCCGTCCTTGATGACGGGGCCGACGCCGAGCTTGGCGTTCGGGTAGACTTCCTGCACGGCCTGGGCCATGACGTGGGTGGCCGAGTGACGCATGATTGCGAGGCCGTCTTCGGAGTCGAGGGCGATGGGGTCGACGGTGTCGCCATCGTTCAGCGGCGTGTACAGGTCACGGTTCTCGCCGTTGATCTTGACCGCGATGATGTTCTTGTCTTCCGCGAACAGTTCTACGCCGGTGGTGGTTGCTTCCACCTCCTTCGCTTCGCCGTTGACGGTTATGGAGATGGTAGCTTGCGCCATGATTTGTCCTTTGCTATCGGGGCCCGCGGTACTAATGTGCAGGCCTGGACTGGTTAATCAACGTAGGACACGATAGGTTGGGCGTGCGACAAATACCACCAGCATCTGAACCAGTACGAAAAAACCTCGCCGAAGCGAGGTTTCGTTGTGGAGCGGACAACGGGACTCGAACCCGCGGTCTCAACCTTGGCAAGGTTGCGCTTTACCAACTAAGCTATGTCCGCAAAGGAATCCGCCGTGAGAAGCGGAATCCAGTGGGCGATGTAGGAATCGAACCTACGACCCCTTCGGTGTGAACGAAGTGCGCTAGCCGCTGCGCCAATCGCCCGAATATTCGGTTCTTCAGTTATATCCAGTCGAATTGCTTCGACTTTCGTGGGCGATACAAGATTCGAACTTGTGACCCCTTCCGTGTCAGGGAAGTGCGCTACCACTGCGCCAACCGCCCGGGTCATATTTCATTCCATTGAATCGCTTCGCTGGTCTGAGAGGTGGGTACGAGAGTCGAACTCGTCTATACGGCTTTGCAGGCCGCTGCCTAACCGCTTGGCTAACCCACCGTAAGGTCTGTCAACTCACGGACCTAGAGCGGACAACGGGACTCGAACCCGCGGTCTCAACCTTGGCAAGGTTGCGCTTTACCAACTAAGCTATGTCCGCGTGTGTTTCCTTGGCGAGGTCTCCCTGCCGAAGCACGGGTGTTTACTATACACATATGCGTGTAGTTCGTCCAGCTGCGGCGTGTCGCCTGTAATTGCATACTCTCGCTTATGGCTAAAGCGTGCGCTTCGGGCAATGAACTCCAGTTACTCTAGAGGTATGAGTGAAGCAGCGAAGGACACCGGCGCAGTATTGATCGCCGCATTCGAGGGATGGAATGACGCCTGTCAGGCGGCGACGAACGTGGTGCGCCATCTGGTCAAGCGATATGAGTCCGGCGAGATTCGTCATATTAGATGTGATGATTTCTATGACTATCAGGTTGCCCGTCCTATGCTGTGCCATGTTTCGGGTCGCACCAATCTTATCTGGCCGCAGACCACGTTCTACGACATCACGTTGGACGCAGGCGAGCATATCTATGCGCAGATCGCCCCCGAACCGAACTATCGGTGGAAGGAATACTGTAGCCAGAGTCTGGCCATTGCCGATGAGCTGGATGTCAATCGGATCATTACGTTAGGTTCGATGTTCTCCGATTGCCCGCATACCCGTCCGTTGCCCATCGCCGTCAGCGACGGAGACTGTCAATGCGAAGGAGACCGGTCGTACAACGGCCCGGTAGGCATTCCTACCGTTTTGGATGTGGCCGCCGCGCAGCAAGGTTTTGCTCATTCCTCGATGTGGGTGTCCATCCCCCAATATTTGGGCAGTGACGAATGCTCAGCCGGCACTATACGATTGCTGGATGCGTTGGGCAAGCATATCGGCTTCACCTTCGATACGGCAGACCTGAAACAGAAAGCCGAACAGTGGAAGGCGCAGGCATCGATACTGGTTCGTTGCAATGACCAGCTTCATGATTATGTGGAGCATTTGGAGCACGACTACGACTTGCAGCAGAAGGCCGAGGCGGAGGCTTCCTTGGGAGCGCCCCAGGCTGAACAACTAGTCAAAGAAGCGGAAGCGTTTCTACGCCAGATGGGCAATTAGCCTTATATGCACAATGCTCCCGCTGACGGGAGCTGGCTCGCGTATCGAGACTGAGGGTGGCCGCTGGCATATTCCAGTGACCACCCTCAGTCAGCTTCGCTGACAGCTCCCGCCGGCGGGAGCACCATTATATTGAGTCGCCTATTGACCCGTCTTATGCCGCAGCCACCACGGAGGGATCGATGGCCGGCAGCACGCCCACAATCAGCAGCAAGGCGACGACCACAGCCAAACCGATGCGGTAGATGGCGAAGGCCTTATAGGAGAAGTTCGATACGAACTTCAGGAATCCGATGATTACGATGTAGCCGAGTACGAAGCTGATGACCATGGCTACGAGGGTCGGCCCCCAGCCGGGGAACATCGCATCGGTTTTGTAATTCTTCACGGCCTTGATGGCTTCGAGCAAGCCTGAGCCGAACACCGCGGGGATGGCCATCAGGAAGCTCAGACGCACAGCGGCCTCACGCGTGTAGCCCAGTGCGCGACCGACGGTGATGGTGCCGCCGGAGCGGGACACACCAGGAATCAGCGCCATGGACTGGCCCAAACCGAAGAGGAATGCATCACGATACGTCATATCATTCATAGTTTTGTTCTGGCGAGCCTTGGCATCCACCATCCACAGCAGAATGCCGAATACCAACAGCACGGTTACCGTAATCCACAGGTTGCGCAACGAGGTTTCGATGACGTTCTGCAGAGTGAAGCCGAGGATAATAATCGGAATCGAGCCGGCGATAATGTTCCAGCCGAGTGTGGCGTAATTGTCGCCGCGGCCCATGCGGGCCTTCCAATCCTTGCCGTTCTTGCCGAACAGGCAGCTGAACCAGTGAGTAAGGATATTGATGATGTCGTGACGGAAATACAGAATCACCGCAAGTTCGGTGCCGATTTGGATGATGGCGGTAAACGCCGCACCGGGATCAGAGCCCAGCATCAAATCGCCGAAAATACGGATATGCGCGCTGGAGGATACAGGAAGATATTCGGTCAGCGCCTGAACGATGCCGAGAATGATCGCTTGGAAAAAATTCATAACCCCTCGTGATTTCTAAGTATTTGATGTGTTATGACGATGAACACCCTATCCAAGGGGGGTGTAGAACAACACTAAGAATCGGTAACATCCACGGCTTCTACAATGAAAGTGGATATAGTACGTCAGCGACGAAGGGAGCATTATGGCCACGTATCGCAAAAGCAGGGCATTCGCACCGGAAGGATTCTTCGAATGCGAGGGTCGAGGACTCGAATGGTTGGGAGCGGCTCATGCGCAGGGCGGCCCGCGCGTGGTGCAGGTATACGGCTGGGGCAAGGATTATCTGGATATCGAACGTGTGGGTAGCGCGTCCCCCACGCCTCAGGCGGCACGAGCTTTTGGCGCGGCTCTGGCCCATATGCATGATGCGGGTGCCGAATATTTCGGGTCTGCGCCTGACGGATATAACGGCACATGCTATTTCGGACCATTGCAGGACCCGGTGAAAATGGATACCGGCGAGTGGACCGACCCGATCAGCTATTTCGCTGATGGACGTCTGCGCCCGATGGTCAACCTTGGTGTGAGGCGTGGCGAGCTGGATAAGCGCGATGTCGAGCTGACTGAGCGTGTGATTGAAGCGCTGCCGGATCTGATGGGCCGCGCCGCGTCCGACAAGCCGGCGCGCATCCACGGTGATCTGTGGAGCGGCAATGTGATGTGGACCGCCGATTCCGGGCAGTCCGAGGCCGTGCTCATCGACCCGGCGGCACATGGCGGTCATCGCGAGGAGGATCTGGCTATGCTGCACCTGTTCGGTATGAGCTATCTGAGCGAAATCACCGAGGGCTACCAGTCCGTACATCCGTTGAAGGCCGGGTGGCAGGAGCGCATCACGCTCTGGCAGCTCTACCCCATCGCCGGCCACTGCGTCTTCTTCGGCGGCGGCTACGTCAACGAATACCGCTCCATGTGCCGCTCCCTGCTGAAGTGACAGACTTGGCTCCCCCTCTCTGAGGGGAGCCAAGAACGCATCCACTCTCAGCTCAGTGCGTCCTTCAACTTGCTGAAGAAGCCTTTCTTTTGACCGGCCTGTGGGCGGGAGGCTTGGGAGACGTGCGTGGCACCTGAATCGTGCGAGGCGGCGAACTGTTCGATGAGGCCACGCTCGGTTTCGTTGAGCTTGGTGGGGATAAGCACATTGACGTGGGCGATGAGATTGCCACGCTCGTCCTTGTTGCGGATGTTCGTGACGCCCAGTCCCTTCAGCGTCACCGTGTCCTCAGGCTGGCAGCCGGCCGGGATGGACACGGTCTTCTCACCATCGAACGTATCAATGGACAGATCGTGGCCGAGCACGGCCCAGCTCATCGGCACCTGAATCCAGCAGTGCAGGTCGTCGCCATCGCGAGTGAACTGCTTATCCGCCTTGATGCGGATGTCGATGTACAGGTCGCCGGCAGCGCCGCCGCCCTCACCCACTTCGCCCTGGTTGGCCAACCGCAGACGCGCGTTGTCGTTGATGCCGGCGGGCACGGTAACGCCCACGGTACGCGTGGTGCGCACACGGCCGTGGCCCATGCAGCTGGGGCACGGGTTCTGGATGATGGTACCGTGGCCCTCGCAACGTTCACAGGGGGCGGAGGTCATCATCTGGCCGAGCATGGTGCGCACGACCTTCTGCATGAATCCCTGTCCGTGGCAGTCGGGGCAGGTGGCCGGCTGTGCGCCGCCCTGGGCACCGGAGCCACCGCACTCCTGGCACAGGGAGAACGTATTGATCTTGACATGCGCGGTGCCGCCGAACACCGCCGTCTTCAAATCGATGGACGCCGAGGCCAAGGCATCGCGGCCGGGCTGGGTACGCGGCACCGGGCCCTGTGAGCCACCACCGAACGCGGAACCGAAGAACGTGGAGAACACGTCGCTCATATCGCCGAAGCCCGCCCCGGAGAAGCCGCCGGCACCTGCGTTCGGATTGTTCGGGTCGACTCCCGAATCATACATACGGCGTTTGTCCGGATTGGACAGCACATCGTAGGCGTTGTTCACTTCCTTGAACTTGTCCTCGAATTCGGGGCCCGCGATGTCGGGGTGGTATTTACGGCTGAGCTTGCGGTATGCCTTCTTGATCTCGTCTTCACTGGCGCCGCGTTCCACACCCAGCGTCTCGTAATAATCTGCCACTTGATTGATCCTTTGTGTTCGTTTGGTCTGCGGGTCATTGTGCCACAGACGGCGGTCAGTCTTGGGTCCGGCCCTCGGAGAGGAAGGCGGTCAAATATCTGGCTACGGCCCTGACGGCGGCCATAGTGGCCGCATAGTCCATGTGGGTCGGCCCTATGGAGCCAACGAAGGCGATGGGTTCCGTATCGTCCGTCTGGCTCTCCGTCTCGGATTCGGTTTCGGGTTCGCCTACGGGATCGTTCCCCGCCGGTTCGCCCGCCGCTCCGCTGCGCCCATAGCCACCGCTGACCACGGAAGCATGCAGTAGTCCGGGGGTGTGCATTTCGGAGCCGATGGCCACGCCCACGCCGGATGCATTCGTCTCCTCGCTCAGGTTGCTCATGAGCTTCATCAGCACGACCTGTTCTTCCAGCGCGTCGAAGAGCGGGGCCAGATCGGCCAGGGACCGGGAGTGGGCCAGGTGCGAGGTGCCGGACATGTACAGTTCGTTCGCGCGTTCGTCCAATGCCATCGATTCGAAGGCGTCGGCCAGCGCGTCGGCCACGCCACGCACCGACTCGTAGCCGGCGCTGGCGGCGATGGATCGCACGGTCTCCGCGGATTTCGATAGGGACAGCCCGTCGCATTGTTCGTTGACGGTGTTGGAGAGCCGGTTGATCTCGTCCACGGCGGGCATGGATGCGATGGTCAGGCCGTGCTGGGCCACGCGGCCGGTGTCGGTAATCACCACGGCGAGCAACGTGGTCATGGCAACGGGCACCATCTCCACGTGCCGCAATGTGGCCTTGGCCAGCGATGGCGAGGCGACTACAGCCACTTGACCGGTGATTTCGGACAACAGTCGTGCCGAACGTTGCAACGCATCCTTGAGACTCACCGATCCGGACAGGAAGCTGTTGATGCCGCGGCGTTGCGCCTCACTGAGCGGCACCACGGTAGCAAGTCGGTCCACAAAGTATCGATAGCCCTTTTCGGTGGGCACGCGACCGGCCGAAGTGTGCGGCTGAATCAGATAGCCTTCGTCCTCCAGAGCGGCCATGTCGTTACGGATGGTGGCCGAACTGACGCCGAGATCATGGTCGCGCGTCAGCGAAGTGGAGCCCACGGGCTCCTGAGAACGGATGTAATCCTCCACCACGGCGCGCAGCACCAGCATGCGTCTTGATTGCGTCATGCGCGCCTCCTTATATATACATATTCATATCAGTCACGGTTCACTCAGGGCGTACCCCGACGGTCGGTTCGCCACGCTGCGACACGCGGGAGCCCAGAAATATTGCCTCTTTCTTGGCTCCGCCACGTGCAGGTGGCGCACTTCACCTTAGAACATTGTATTAGCACTCCTTAAGCTTGAGTGCTAATGCGTTCGTTTGCAGCGTAGCAATGTTCACTGTGAACGCTAACAGAACACAAACTACCAAAACACGCCAAAATTGCTCCACAACGTCGCAAACCGACGCTAGCATGGTAATCGCAATGTGAGGGCGTCAAGCGCCCGGCACAAGCCGGATACGCGGCCCGACCAATTGGAAGGAAAGTAATCCATGACCGAATTCAAGGAGACCGAGCTCGACGAGCGCGCCATCAAGATGGCGAAGGTCCTTTCGGCTGACGCGGTTGAGAAGGCAGGCTCCGGCCACCCCGGCTCCCCCGTCTCCCTGGCGCCCGTCGCCTACACGCTGTACCAGCACTTCATCAAGCACGATCCGAATGATCCCGACTGGGAAGGCCGCGATCGCTTCATCCTTTCCGGTGGTCACGCCTCCCTCACCCAGTACGTCCAGCTGTACTTCTCCGGCTACGGCGTGACCCTGAACGACCTTAAGAACTTCCGTGGCGGCGCTGCCACCCGCACCCCGGGCCACCCGGAGTACGGCCTGACCCCGGGCATCGAAATGACCACCGGCCCTCTGGGCCAGGGCTTCGCCTCCGCCATCGGCTTTGCCTATGGCGAGCGTTTCCAGCGCGGTCTGCTTGACCCGGAGACCCCGAAGGAAGATTCCCCGTTCTACCACAAGATCTGGGCCATCTGCGGTGAAGGCGACATCGAGGAGGGCATCTCCGGCGAGGCCGCTTCCCTGGCCGCCAACCAGAAGCTCGGCAACCTGACCGTGATCTTCGACGCCAACCGCATCCAGATCGAAGGCGACACCAACCTGGTGCTGGCCGAGGACGTGCTCAAGCGCTTCCAGGCCTACGGCTGGTACACCGACGAGTTCAGCTTCATCCAGCCCGACGGCTCCTACAAGGAGGACATCGAGGGTCTGGCTGACGTCATCGCCAAGGCCGAGAAGGCCGCTCCGGACCAGCCGAAGCTCATCAAGGTTCACTCCCTGATTGCTTGGCCGACCCCGGGCAAGACCAACGATCCGTCCTCCCACGGTTCCAAGCTGGGTGCCGAGGCTGTTGCCGGCCTCAAGGAAGCCCTCGGCTACGATCCGGAAGAGAACTTCCACGTTGACGAAGAGGCTCTGGCTCACGCTCGCAAGGTTGCCGAGCGCGGTCTCGAAGCCCACAAGGAATGGGACGAGAAGTTCGACGCTTGGCGCAAGGCCAACCCGGACAAGGCTGCCCTGTACGACCGTCTGAAGGCCGGCGAACTGCCGGAAGGCTTCGACAAGGCCCTTGACGACCTTGAGGCCACCTTCGAAGTCGGCAAGGGTGTCGCCACTCGTGGCGCCTCCGGCTCCGTGCTCAACGCCATCGCCGCTGTCATGCCGGAACTCTGGGGCGGCTCCGCCGACCTCGGTGGCTCCAACAAGACCGACCTCAAGGGCGCTGCTACCTTCGCTCCGGCCGAGTGCGCCACCAAGCAGTGGCCGAACTGCAACGAGTTCGGTCGTCAGCTGCACTTCGGCGTGCGCGAGTTCGCCATGGGCTGCATCACCAACGGCATCCTGCTGGGCTCCCACACCCGTCCGTTCGGCGGCACCTTCTTCATGTTCTCCGACTACGAGCGTTCCGCCGTTCGTCTGGCCGCCCTCATGGAGATCCCGAACCTGTACATCTGGTCCCACGACTCCGTCGCCGTCGGCGAGGATGGCCCGACCCACCAGCCGGTTGAGCACCTTGCTTCCTTCCGCGCGATTCCTCAGCTTGAGGTCATTCGCCCGGCCGACGCCTTCGAGACCGCCGAGGCTTACCGTTACTTCTTCGAGAAGAAGAACACCCTGCCTGGCGCCATGGTTCTGACCCGTCAGGGTGTCCCGGTTCTTGCCGAGACCGCTGCCAAGGCCAAGGACGGTGTCAAGAAGGGCGCTTACGTTCTGGTCGACACCGAGGGCACCCCGGACGTCATCCTCATGGCTTCCGGTTCCGAGGTCCAGTGGGCTGTGGCTGCCGCCAAGACCCTGGCCGGCGAGGGCGTCAAGGCCCGCGTCGTGTCCGTGCCGTCCATGGAATGGTTCGAGGAGCAGGACGCCGAGTACAAGGAGGCCGTGCTTCCGGCCGCTGTCAAGGCTCGTGTCTCCGTCGAGGCCGGCGTTGCCATGCCGTGGTACAAGTACCTCGGCTCCTACGGCAAGCCCGTCTCCATCGAGCAGTTCGGCCTGCAGGGCGACGGCGCTCAGAACATGATCGACCTCGGCATCACCGCCGAGCACGTGGTGGAAGCCGCCAAGGCCTCCATCGCCGAAGTCGAAGCCGCCAAGTGAGTCCCCTAGCCTCCCTCTGACGAGGGAGGCTTGTACTCAAGACTCCACCTAATCGGCCCTCTCGTTAGAGGGGGTCTACTTAAAGATTTGTTCCAATACGGAATATAAGGAGAAAAATAAATGACTGAAGCAACTCAGCGTACGTCTGACAACGGCGTTTCCATCTGGCTGGACGACCTGTCCCGCTCCCGCATCGAGTCCGGCTCCCTGCAGGACCTCATCGCCAACAAGAACGTCGTCGGTGTGACCACCAACCCGTCCATCTTCCAGAAGGCCCTGAGCCAGGTCGGCCCGTACGACGCTCAGCTCAAGGAGCTCGGCAAGGTTGACGTTGAGACCGCTGTCCGCGAGCTCACCACCACCGACGTGCGCAACGCCGCCGACATCTTCCGCGAGATCGCTGAGGCTACCGACTTCGTCGACGGCCGCGTCTCCATCGAGGTCGACCCGCGTCTGGCCCACGACACCGAGAACACCGCCAAGCAGGCTGTGGAACTCTGGGAGAAGGTCAACCGTCCGAACGCCATGATCAAGATTCCGGCAACCCTCGAAGGCCTGCCGGCCATCACCGCCACCCTGGCCAAGGGTATCTCCGTCAACGTCACCCTGATCTTCTCGCTCGAGCGCTACGAGCAGGTCATCGACGCTTACATCGAGGGCATCGCTCAGGCTGCCGCCAACGGCCACGACCTGAAGCACATCGGCTCCGTCGCTTCCTTCTTTGTGTCCCGCGTGGACAGCGCTGTCGACAAGCTGCTGGAAGCCAACGGCTCCGACGAGGCCAAGGCTCTGGAGGGCAAGGCCGCTGTGGCCAACGCTCGCCTGGCTTACGAGCTCTTCGAGAAGAAGTTCGCTGAGGATCCGCGTTGGGCCGACCTGGCTGCCAAGGGCGCCAAGGTTCAGCGTCCGCTGTGGGCTTCCACCGGCACCAAGAACGCTGCCTACTCCGACTGCAAGTACGTTGACGAGCTCGTTGCCAAGCACATCGTCAACACCATGCCGGAGAAGACCCTGAACGCTCTGGCCGACCACGGCAACGGCGCTCCGTCCATCGAGGGCACCTACGAAGAGTCCCACGCCATCATCAACAAGCTGGCTGAGCTCGGCATCAACCTCAAGGACGTCACCGACAAGCTGGAGGCCGACGGTGTCGCCGCCTTCATCAAGTCCTGGGATTCCGTGCTGGCTGACGTCCAGTCCGGCATCGACCGCGTGAACGCCTGAGATTTGACGACTGATGCGTGTTTAGCGCACTAGTTGATTAGCTCACAGAAGCCCCGACCCCAACCGGTCGGGGCTTCTTGCGTTTGTTGCTACAGTGGTACGGGCGCATGAGAGAAAGGCCGAACCGTAATGGACAAACTTGTCGCACGCCAGCGGTTGGTGATGACCTTTATCTTCTTTTCGATGTTCTTCGGAGCGGGCAACCTGATCTTCCCGCCGTTTGTCGGCGCTCAGGCCGGTTCCGCGACCATACCGGCGGCCATCGGTTTCATCGTCTCCGCAGTCGGTCTGCCGATTCTCGGCGTGCTGGCGGTCACCTTCGCCGGCGGTTTCGACAAACTCGCCAGCCGGGTCTCCCCCAAATTCGCCTTGTTCCTCGGCGTGGCGATCATGCTCACCATCGGCCCGTGCTTTGCGATTCCGCGTACGGCGACCACCTCATTCGAAATGATGGTGGCTCCTTTCGTACCGTCCTCCTATGGCTGGCTGGACGCGGCGCTGGCTATGCTGCCTTTGCAGCAATACCAGCTTGGCTGGGTCATGCCGGCCATCCTCGGCGTCGCCATTGGTATCGCCGATGCTCCGCGGCGGTAGGTTCCCGGTCTGTGCCGGAGTCTGGCGGTCGGTCGGTGATGGCGGCTGCCGCAGTATCCCTCCTATAAAACGGCATACAGAATTCCTGTATGCCGCTGGTCTCCGCCCATCTGCCAGAGTTATACTGGCATCATCGACGACGGCGATAACGGCATAAGGTGGGGTGAGTCATGGACACCAGTGATAGACAGATAGCGGAAACCGGCCGGAATCGCGAGCTTGGGCTGATTCCGGCCATGGTGATGGCGGTTGTTGCGACGCTCAGCGGTGCCGGTGTATCGTTCGCTCCACTATATGAGCGCATTTGGGGCGGCATGATGTTGCATCCGAATTGTCCGGCGATTGGCAGAATGACCTACTATCTCTCGGGCCAAGCAACTGACGATTATGAAGCCTGCGTCACCTCACCACTGTGGTTTATGACGGTGACTGCGCTGAGTGTTGTCGCGATTCTCTGTCTGACTGTTGCGGGAGTACAGGGCTTTTCGCGCCATCGGCTCCGTTCGGTGTTTAGTGTTCTTATTGCGGCAGTGGCTGTTGCGATCATATTGGTGTTGAGTGCGAATACCAAGATTGTAACGTTGTGGGCGATGTATGCGGTGACGTGGCTGGTGCACGCCATAGTCACCTCATATCTGAGCAACGGTTGGATACGAATCGCGCGACTGTTGTTCGTATGGCAGATTGGCGTGATGCCGGTATTCGTCACCGAATATTCAGTATCCGACGAGGTCAACTTCAGCGGCGGCGCAACCATCGCTTGCGGACTTGGACTTGCGGCATATGCGCTGGTGCGATGCGCCTCTCTTACCATCGACTCGCAAAACAACAGTAATCGAATCACGCCAGAACGCAGTGGTATACGGGCTACCTCCTTGCACGACCTGTTCCACACCATCAGCATCAACGCATCCGCCATACGCAATTGCTCTGTTCCCGTTGCCCTGTTCTGGTCAGGTATCACGTTCTTTACCTACAGCTACAACACTGGTGGACACACCGATTTCTGCCCAGCGCTATCGGCAACTGACAATGCAGGTCTTGTCGCTTATTGCATCGGCCATGAAGCTTTGGGACTGCTGACCGTCGTGTCGTGCGTGCTGCCATTGTTCTCCCTGCTTTCGGCGATTACGGCCATCACGTTGGCTGCACGCAACGCAAATAACGGCGGTAACGCTGCCAATGCCGATGGCTCTCGAAATTCAGCCGCCGTGTGCTATCTGCTCCTGGCAACCGCACTGTCCGCCACGGCCTTCGTCATCGCCTTCACCTTGGCATAGCGTGGACCACCATGTCGCGGTTCGCGCAATCGCTGGGATACAGCGCTTCCTGCGCACGACGCGACACCACCGGCATAAGATCTCCTTCATATCACGAAACAACGGGCATCCGTTTTGCGAGGTATTCCATCCGTCCCGTGTTTCGCAACGCATGAGACGGCACATCCATTGAATCAGGAGTCTAGACCATATCTCGCCGAATCTTGCGGTAGGTGGCATAGAACAGGAAGCCGGCCACGATGCCGGAGAATGCGGCGAGCACCGACACCAGTGCCGTGGCGGAGACGATCTGAGTGACGAAGGCCATGCGGATCGCCTGGCGGACGCGCTCCATGTGCCGGGCGCCGAAGTTGAACCCGATGATCGGTTGGATGCCTTGCTGGAAGCCGCTGGTCAAGACGCTCACGATCTGCATCAGCGAGGTGATGATGGTGATCGACGTGACATAATCGTCGCCGCCGTAGCGTTGCAGCCCCACGTTGAACACCACGTTGAACAGTCGGTCGATGATCGTGTACGAGGCGTTCGCCGCCTGCGCCACGATGGTGGGGACCGACATGGTCAGGGCCAGACGGGGCACCGGCTTGGTGCCCAGCCCGGCATCAATCGTGTTCGCCTGCGCCAAGGATCATCTCTGCCAGTAGTAGCTGAAGAAGTCGGAGATCTCCCCCATGGTTTCGCGCAGCATGCCCATGCGCGGCAGGTACACCACGCGGAAGTGGTCGGGGCGATGCCAGTTGAACGCGCCGCCGTGGCTGATGAGGATGTGCTTGTCATGCAGCAGGTCGAGCGCGAACTGCTCGTCCGAGTGGATGTTGAAGCGTTTGACGTCGATCTTCGGGAAGATGTAGAACGCGGCCTTCGGCTTGACGGCGGTGATGCCGGGGATCTGGTTGAGCATGTCGTAAACGAGGTCGCGCTGGTCGTGCACGCGGCCGCCCGGCACGATGTAGTCGTTGACGCTCTGGTGGCCGCCGAGCGCGGTCTGCACCACGGACTGGGCGGGCACGTTCGAGCACATGCGCATGTTGGCGAGCATGTTGAGGCCCTCGATGTAGCCCTTGACGATGCGCTTGTTGCCGGACAGGATCATCCAGCCGATGCGGTAGCCGGCGATCATGTGCGATTTCGACAGGCCGGAGAAGGTCACGCAGAACAGGTCCGGGGCCATCGAGGCGATGGAGATGTGCTGCAGGCCGTCCATGACGAGGCGATCGTAGATTTCGTCGGAGAAGATGATGAGCTGGTGTTCGCGCGCGATGTCGACGATCTGCTGGAGCACTTCCTTTGGGTAAAGTGCGCCGGTGGGGTTGTTCGGGTTGATGATGACAATCGCCTTGGTGTTGCTGGTGATCTTGGAACGGATGTCATCGATGTCCGGATACCATTCGGACTGTTCGTCGCACAGGTAGTGCACGGCGGTGCCGCCGGCCAGGTTCACGCAGGCGGTCCACAGCGGGTAGTCCGGGGAGGGCACGAGCACTTCGTCGCCGGTGTCGAGCAGCGCGGACATGGACAGGTTGATGAGCTCGCTGACGCCGTTGCCGGTGTAGATGTCGTCGATGGTGACGTTCGGGATGTTCTTCAGCTGCGCGTACTGCATGATGGCCTTGCGCGCGGAGAACAGGCCCTTGGACGGCGAGTAGCCTTCGGTGTCGGTGAGCTGGTGGGCCATGTCATAGACGACTTCGTCCGGCGTGCGGAAGCCGAAGGGTGCCGGATTGCCGATGTTCAATTTCAGGATGTGGGTGCCGTTGGCCTCCATGCGCATCGCCTCGTCGGCGACCGGGCCGCGCACGTCGTAGAGCACGTTGTCGAGCTTGTGCGATTTGCCGAAGGTACGGCGGCGACCCACGGGAATCTCGCTGTCCGTCTGGGGCTTGGCGGCACCCGTGGCAAGCGGTGTGGCGGCGTGTTCGCCGTCCGTGACGCTGTTGGAGGCGTCCGAGTTCAATTGCGTGGTGGATTCCTCGCCGCGCAGCCAGTTCGCGTCGACGTCCAGTTCGCTGGCCAGGAATTCGAGCACGTCCTCGCGGGGCATGGTCTTGCCGGCCACGTATTGGCTGATATGGCTCTTGCCCATCTTCACACCACGGTGCCCAGCGGCGTGCACCAAATCGACCTGCTTCAATCCCCTACTGTTCATCGCATTGCGCAGACGTTCCGCAAACACCGATACGCTCATATCCTTATGCCTCCAACCGGGAGTTCAATTTACCTTTTGAACAACGGTTCAAAGCATACTCCCGGTTCAACACAAGTTCAATTTTGGCGTGTTCTCGAGTCTCGGCCGGTTCAACCCAACTGCGCTTCAATCCATTGGGCGACGCGGTCCTCGTTGTTGGGCGGGCAGATCTCGTCGGCGATGGACAACACCTTGGGGTTCGCGTTGGCCACGGCCACACCCCGGCCGGATTCGCTCATCATGTTGATATCGATGAGGTCGTCGCCGAAGGCGGCGGTCTGTTCGAGCGGCACGTCCAGTCGCTCGCACAGCAGGTGCAGCGCGTGCTCCTTGTTGGCCTGCGGGTTCATGAGCATCCACATCACGCCTTCGCTGATGGAGATGTCGAAGTCCGGCGGAATCAGCGCACGCAGCTCGTTCCACTGTTCAGGCTCGGGGAAGATGGTGATCTTATCCGCCACGCCTTCGGGCACGTCGTGGAAGTTCGTGTATTGGAAGGCCTGAGTTTTCCAATACACGCGTACATCGAAGTTGGTGTAGCGCACGTCGTTCATCACGATGCCGAGCTTCAGGCCGGGTATACGATCGAGCAGGAACAGACAGACTTCGCAGGCACGCCGTGAGGAGAAGCCAATCTTGATCAAATGGTTCTCATCGGCCGGCGTGGCCCCTGAGGTGAGCAGGTCGAAGTCGGAGTGGGCCGGGTCGAAATCGATGAGGGCGCCGTTCAGATAGATCACGGCGTCCACCGGCAGTTTTTCGGCGAACTGGAGGCCGGTACTCACCGGCCGCGCGGTGGCGATGGCGAATTGCAGTCCGGCATCGTGCGCGCGGTTGATGGTGTCGATGCTGCGCTGGGTGATGAACCGGTCCTCGAATACCTCGGCGTCGTGCAGCAACGTGCCGTCGAGGTCGGCGACCAGCAGTCGGGGTTGTTTCGGCGTGATGGCGTCGAGAATCACAGCAGACCCTCGCAGTGTTCACGCACGAGTTCGGCGGAATGGTGCAGTTTGGTCCGCTCGTCCTCGCTCAGATCGAGTTCGACGATCTCGTTGGCGCCGTTGGCGCGCAGTTCAGTGGGGACGCCGAGGAACACGTCATGTTCGCCGTATTCGCCGTCCAACAGGGTGGAGACGGGCACGATGCGGCGTTCGTCCCACAGGATGGTCTGCACGATGCCGGCCACGGTGGAGGCGATGCCGAAGTTGGTGCCGCCCTTGGCCGCGACGATCTCATCGCCACGGGTGCGGGTCTTCTCTTCGATTTCGGTGGTGGACACGGAGGCGAAACGGTCTTGGTTGTCGGCCAGGAAGCGGGCGAATGGCTTGCCGCCGAGCGAGACGGTGGACCATGCGGTGAACTGGGAGTCGCCGTGTTCGCCCATCACGAAGCCGCCCACGTTACGCGGGTCAAGGCCGGTCTCTTCGCCGATGATGGTCTTGAGGCGCGAGGTGTCGAGCGCGGTGCCGGTACCGAGCACCTGGGTGCGCGGCAGGCCGGAACGTTTCCAGGCATACCAGGCCATCACATCGACCGGGTTGGAGACCATGACGATCACGCCGTCGAAGCCGGAGGCCATGACGTTGTCGACCACTTCGCCCACAAGGCCCACGGTGAAGCCGAGTTCGGCCATGCGGTTGGAGTTGGCCGGCGGCTTGCGGCCCACGGTGATGACGACGATGTCCGCATCCTTGCAGTCGGCGTAGTCGCCGGCGCGCACCTTGACGTGGCGGTCCTGGAATTCGCTGCCGTCATCGAGGTCGCGGGCCTCCCCCAGGGCTTTGGCGGCGGAGCGGTCGATGAGCACGAGCTCATTGCACAGGCCGTGCGTGACGATGCCGAAGGCGGCGGTGGCACCGACCTGGCCGGTGCCGACGATAACGACTTTGTTGCGGTTCATAGTGACCATGGTGATGTCCTTTCGTAATACTCGATAGAACGCATACGACCCATGACCGACGGTAACGGTCATGGGTCGCGAGCGACAAGTCTATATGGCGTGCAAGCCGATCAGCCGAGGTTGAACTTGGTCATCATGTCGAGGCCGATGATCAAGGCCACCCACACCAGAGCGATGATAACGGTCCAACGGTTCAGGTTCTTCTCGGCGACACCGGAAGTACCGGCGTTCTGGGTCAGACCGCCGCCGAACATGTCGGACAATCCGCCGCCCTTGCCCTTGTGCATAAGAATGAGCAGGGTCAGCACGAAGCTGAGCAGCACGACGATGACTTGCAGCGTGATCTTAAGAGCGGTCACAGGGTACCTCCGGATTGATTGGACTGTTGACCAGCATAGCGCACACACGGGAAAACCGTGGTATTAGTTCCGTGACTTCGTGGATTTCAGTGCCAGTCGAGCGATTTTGGCGAGTTCTTCAACGTCCAGGGCCGCCCCTCCGATCAGGAAGCCGTCGACGTCGGGCTGGGAAATGAGTTCCGCCGCGTTTTTCGAGGTGACCGATCCGCCGTACAGGATACGTACGCTATCGGATACCTTCGTGCCAAAAATGGTCTTCAAATCGTTGCGGATGGCGTTTGCGGCATCCTGGGCGGATTGCGGAGTGGCCACCATGCCGGTGCCAATGGCCCAGACAGGTTCGTAGGCCACGATGAGTTTGGCGGCTTGTTCTTCGTTGAGATCGCGGGTGACGTCTCGTACCTGGCCCACGGCGAAATCGAGTTCAATGCCTTGACGTCGTTCCTCGAAGCTTTCGCCGACGCACAAAATCGGCTGCATGCCGGCGGCGAGCACGGCACGTACCTGATCGACGATATTGGCGTCATCTTCAGGATGGTATTTGCGGCGTTCGGAGTGGCCGACGATGACGTACGAGCAGCCGAGATGGGCGATCATGTCCGCGGACACATCGCCGGTGAAGGCACCTTGGGTGGTCACGGAAACGGATTGTGCGCCGTAGGCGACATGGAGCTTGTCGGCTTCGACCAGCACCTGTACGCTGCGCAATGACGTGAACGAGGGGAAAAGCGCGACTTCGCAGCGTTTGAAGTCAAAGCGAGCGTCACGCAACAGCCATACCAGCTTCTGCACGAAGTAAGTGGCTTCAAGATGGTCGAAATTCATCTTCCAGTTGCCGGCCACCAACGGAATGTGTTTGGACGCCATATGTTCCCCTTCTAAAAAATACGTAACTCCCCTCAAGGAGGGGAGCTGGAAAATGGATTACTCAAGCACCTTCAGGCCAGGGAGCTCCTTGCCTTCGAGGAACTCGAGGGAAGCGCCGCCACCGGTGGAGATGTGGGAGAAGCCGTCCTCCGGGAAGCCGAGGTTGCGCACGGCGGAGGCGGAGTCGCCGCCACCGACGATGGTGAACGCACCGACTGCGGTGGCGTCGACCAGACCCTGGGCCACGGCCTTGGTGCCGGCGGCGAACTCAGGAACCTCGAACACGCCCATCGGGCCGTTCCACACGACGGTCTTGGAGTCGACGATCTTGTCGTGGAAGAGCTTCTGGGACTCCGGGCCGATGTCCAGACCCATCTTGTCGGCCGGGATGGCGTCGGCGGCAACGACTTCCGGAGCAACCGGGGTGTCACCGGCCGGGAAGCCGGCGTTCACGACGACGTCGGTCGGCAGCACGAGCTCAACGCCGTTCTTCTCGGCGGTCTCGATGTAGCCCTTGACCTTCTCAAGCTGGTCCTCTTCAAGCAGGGAGGTGCCGACCTCGTAGCCCTTGGCCTTGAGGAAGGTGAACACCATGCCGCCTCCGATGACCAGACGGTTGGCCTTGTCGAGCAGGTTCTCGATGACGCCGAGCTTGTCGGAGACCTTGGAACCGCCGAGCACCACGGTGAACGGACGCTCCGGGTTCTCGGTGGCCTTGGACAGGGCCTTGACTTCCTTCTCGACCAGCAGGCCTGCGGCGGCCGGCAGATCGGCGGCAACGTCGTAGTTGGAGCCCTGGGCGCGGTGGACCACGCCGAAGCCATCGGAAACGAAGGCCTCGCCGAGGGCGGCGATCTTCTTGGCGTAAGCGGCGCGTTCGGCGGCGTCCTTAGAGGTCTCCTCCGGGTTGAAGCGAACGTTCTCAAGCAGCACAACGTCGCCATCGTTCATGGCGGCGACCTTGGCCTGAGCGTCCTCGCCGTAGGTGTCCTTGGCCAGCGGCACGTTGGTGCCGAGCAGCTCGCCGAGGCGGGCGGCAACCGGGGCCAGGCTCAGCTCAGGAACGACCTTGCCCTTCGGGCGGCCAAGGTGGGCCATGAGGATGACCTTGGCGCCTTCTTCGCGCAGGGTCTTGATGGTCGGCAGAGCAGCCTTGATTCGACCGTCATCGGTGATGGTGGTGCCGTCCAGCGGAACATTGAAATCAGCGCGAACCAGAACGCGCTTGCCCTTGAGATCTCCAAGGTCCTTGAGTGTCTTCATGAATATCCTTTCCTTGACGAATCGCACGTCAAAGTGGCCAATTTTGCCACTTTGCATATTACAGGCATTCCGGAACAAAACACCGCATTCGTCTACTGACTGAATGCGGTGTTTCGTTACGTCGTTGTCATGTTTTGCCGAATAGGCACGGCAAATCGGATTGTCGGGTTACTTGCCTTCGGCTGCGCGAGCCTTCTCCGTCTTCTCGGCAAGTTGAAGCAGTCGGCGGATGCGGCCGGCAATCGCATCCTTGGTGATTTGCGGTTCGGCGATCTTGCCGAGCTCCTCGAGGCTCTTGTCCACGTGATCGATGCGCAGCTGGCCGGCCTGACGGAGGTTGTCCGGAATGTTATCGCCGAGTACTTCGAAAGCATGCTGCACTTTTTCGCTGGCTTCGGCGGCGGCCTTGGCGGAACGGCGCATATTGGCGTCATCGAAGTTGGCCAGACGGTTGGCCTTGCCTCGGGCCTCGCCGTCGGAACGCTTGCCGGTCCATTCGCGGGCCGAACGGGTGGCGCCCATGAGCTTGAGCATGCGTTCGATGGCGTCGGGATCCTTGAGGGTCACGCGCTCGGAGCTACGCAGCGTGCGATGCTTGGCCTGGATGCCGAGACGACGGGCCACGCCGCACAGGGCCATGGCGGCCTCTTCCGTGGGGCAAGCGATTTCCAGGAAGCTGGCCTTACCGGGATCGGATAGGAAGCCACGGGCCATGAAGGCGCCGCGCCATGCCGCTTTGATTTGGGCGATGGATCCGTTGACCACTTCAGACGGCAGTCCACGGACCTGCTGCTTGCGGCGGTCGACCAGTCCGGTCTGCAAAGCCAAGGCCACTACGTTGCGGGTGACGAGCACCACGTAGGTCTCGACAGGGCCGTTCGGGGTCTGACGGGTGAGGTGGTTGACCTCGGCTTCGTGCCCAAACGTGTTCCTCAACGTGTTCTTCAGCCATTCTGCAACGTCAAGCGAGGTGAATACGGCTTGGATAACGTATGTATTCTGTACCGGTCGAAGACCGCCGCCAAAACGGATCATGGCCGCAGCTTGGGCCTTGATCGCGGCTGGCGAATCGCCTTCAAAGGCCGCCAACTCGCTTTTGACATCGCCCAGAAGAGCCAAGATCTACCTCCTACAGTCCCGTTCTTCTCAATGCTTCAGGCGCTTCGTGCCGTTATTTGCTGTCATACGGTCGGAAGCCATCGGCTTTCTGTGATACCTAATCTGGTGGACAAGCGAACCCGTTTGATACGTATTATGGGCTTTGCTTTCTCGCAGTGTGGTCACCGAACGCTTGCCCGATGACCGCTCGACGCCTGCTTACGATGAGTGACGCTTATGCTGTTCTCTCGCGGAAACGGTTACGTTGAGCCCATGTGCGCGTAAGCGGCGAGCCAGCTCTTCGCTCATCGCCACCGACCGGTGCTGACCACCGGTGCAGCCGACGGCGATGGTTACATAGTGCTTGTCTTCCTGGGCGTATCCTTCCAACGCAATCTCGATAGCTTTCTCATAAGCGTCGAGAAATTCCTTGGCACCCTTGCTGGAAAGCACGTAGTCGGCGACCGGCTTGTCGTGCCCGGTAAGCTCGCGCAGGTTGGGAACCCAGAACGGGTTGGGCAGAAAACGCACGTCGGCCACAAAATCGGCGTCGATGGGCATACCGTATTTGAAGCCGAAGCTGAAGATGTGTACCGCCACGGTGGTGGGGCCGGAACCGAGCATCGTCTCGTAGAGTTTGGTGGACAGCTGGTGGATGCTCAGGGAGCTGGTGTCGATGACCCAGTCGGCTCGCTCCTTGAGGTCTTCCAGCAGGTGACGTTCCTCAAGGATGCCGTCGATCAGTCGGTTGCCGTGCTGCAGCGGGTGCGGGCGGCGCACGGATTCATAGCGCTTGATGAGCACTTCGTTGCTGGCGTCGAGGAACAGAATATGGGTTTTGACGCCGAGATCATCCAGATGGCCGAGCACGGCGGCCAGTTCGTCGAAATAGCTGGAGCGCACGTCGATGACGGCGGCAAGCTTGTGGACGCCTGACCCCGATTCGGAACCGGAGGTGGTCATCATGTCGACAAGCGGGATAAGCAGTTTGGGAGGCAGGTTGTCGACCACATACCATCCCATGTCTTCCACGCAGTCAGCGGCATGAGAGCGGCCTGCGCCGGACATACCGGTGATGAGCAGCACTTCGAAGGCATCAAGCGGGGTCGGCTGGTTGTCCGGAGGCGATGTGGATGTCGCGGAATTCGCCGGCGCATTCGTGGCGGCCGCCTCGCCGGTATCGCGGATTGTTGTCTGTTGACTCATTACAACGCCTCCTCAAGAGCTTTGCGCATCGCGATCTCCAGCTGGTCGTCTTCGGTGGCGGTGTCCTGCAGACGCTGGTCGGCATCACTGGGCGGGTCGTCATCCCAGATACCGGTCATCAGCAATACCTGTACGAGAGCTTGGTACAGCAGCATTTCTTCGCCGCCGATGGCGTGACCGCCATGAGCGCGCCAGGCTTCCATGAGCTTGGTGGGGCGTGGATCGTAGACCACGTCCAGCAGCAGTCCGGAGAATGGCTCGGTTCCGGCATTGGTGAGGGCATCCGCGACGTTGTCGGCCGCATGTCCGGGAATCGTGTTGATGACATAGATGGCGTTGCGGGCTGCCTCGAGCAGGGCCTGATCGTCGCCTAATTCGATTTCGCTGTACGGGTTATGCACGTTGACGAACTTTTCGGCCACTGGTTTAAGCCCGGTGTTTTTCCCAGGGTGGCGGGCGGCGACGATGATATGGCCGATTTCGGGTATCATGCAGCATGCGGCCAACGCCGAAGTGGCGGTGTTGCCATTGCCGATGATCAGCGCGGCGCCGCTTCTCGATGCGGTGTGGTGTTCGCCGAGTTCGCGATTGGCGTGGTCGAAGGCGAGTTGGATGCCGATGACATCGGTGTTGTATAGCTTGATGCCCGGCTTGCCATTCGGCCAAGCGGGATCATCGGTAGCCACGCTCCAGTCGAATACCGCGGTATTCGCCACCTTCAGTTCCTTGGCCCACAGATTTTCCGGAACACCGTACGGTTGGATGGTCTTTTTCAACGGCATGGTCAGGCTCAGGCCAGCCCACGTCGAGTCAAGGCCTTTGAGGAAAGCGTCGAGGTCATCCTCTCCTACTTCGTGCTTGTCGTACAGCCAATCGTCGAGTTTCAGCGAACGATAAGCCGCGTTGTGGAGCACGGGTGACAATGAGTGCGCGACGGGTTTGCCGAGTACAGCGCAACGATGATTGGCCATATCCCCTCCTTGATGTCTGTTCCCATGCTAGCCGACACCTTGCTTCGAATATGTCAACCACAGGCCCCGCAACCGAAAATTCACTCTGGGCTGCTGGACCGGGCCGGCTCACTGCTCGTGCAGCGCGTTGTACAGCGCTTCGGCTTTGGCGTGGCCGATGCCTTTGACCTTCTCGAAGTCCTCGACGCTGGCTTCGCGCATGGCTTTGACCGAGCCGAAGTGGTTGAGCAGCCGCTTCTGGTAGCTTTCGCCGATGCCGGGAATCTCGTCGAGCGCGCTGCGCAGGGCGCCTTTGCGCCGCTGTTGGCGGTGGTAGGTGATGGCGAAGCGGTGGGATTCGTCGCGTACACGCTGCAGCAGATACATGCCTTCGGACTGGCGTTTGAGGATGATCGGATAGTCGTCGTCCGGCACCCACACCTCTTCCAAGCGTTTGGCCAGTCCGCAGACGGCCACGTCGTTCACGCCACAGTCCTCAAGCGCCTTGGCGGCGGCCATGACCTGCGGCTTGCCGCCGTCGACCACCACCAGGTTCGGCTTGTAGGCAAAGTGATGCCGGTTTGTGTTCTGCTGGACGATGTCGGGCGAAGTCTCCCGTGCATCGTTCTGCACTCCGACCGGCACCACGTGCCCCTTGCCACTGATGTCGGAACCGCCCTCACCATTGTCGTTACCGTTCGCAGCGATTGTCTCCGCCGCCACGGCAGTGGTCATCTTGCCGGCGGCCGAGGCCGCGCGCTGTTCCGCGTCGATGCTTTCGCCGGAGTCGCCGGCGATGTTGCCGTGCTTGAAGCGGCGGGTGAGCGTCTCGTAAAGCGCGGACAGATCATCCACCGCGCCTTTGCCGTCCTTGCCTCGGATGGCGAAGCGTCGGTATTCGGATTTCCTGGCGATCGCGTCTTCGAACACCACCATGGAGGCCACCTGGAAGGCACCGCCCACAGTGTTCGAAATGTCGTAGCATTCGATGCGCAGCGGGGCTTCCGCAAGTCCCAATGCCTTGGCCACATCGTTCATGGCCTGGGTGCGTGCGCCCATGTCGGAGATGCGGCTCATCTTGCTGCGTTGCAGTGCTTGGCTGGCGTTCTCGTTGGCGCGGTCCATAAGCTGCTTCTTGTCGCCTCGCGAGGCCACGCGGATGGTCACCGCGCCCCCGCGCAGATTGGTCAGCCAGCCTTCGAGTTCCTCGCGGCGGGCCGGTTCGACGGGCACGATGATTTCGCGCGGTACCGGTGCGATGGGTGCCAGCAGGTCCGCGCGTCCGGTGGTCTCCTGACGGGTGTTGCGTTCTCGGGTGGCCTGGGCGCGTGCCACAGCGTCCGTGGCCGTGATGGTCTGTGTGGAGCCGATGGCTTCGCGATTGGTGGAGATGGTCGCGGCCGACTGGGGGTGATTGTCCCCGGCGGCGTCCGAATACACCTGCACCAGAAGGTCGGCCATCAAGTCGGCGTCATCGATGTCCTCAACTCGTTCGACGCTCCAGTTGCGTTCGCCGCGAATAGAGCCGGCGCGCACATAAAAGGCGTGCACGGATGCTTCGAGCTCGTCGCTGGCGAAGCCGAACACGTCCACGTCGACATCCTGGTCGAAGACGACGGCGTTCTGTTGCACCACGGTTTCCAGCATCTGGATCTGGTCGCGCAGTCGGGCGGCTTTCTCGAATTCGAGTTCGGCGCTGGCCTCTTTCATGTCACGGGTCAACTGGGCGATGTAGGGCCGTCCGAGTCGTCCGGTCATCACGCCGACCAGCTGTTCGCACAGCCGCCGGTGTTCGTCCGCTTCGATACGGTTCACGCAGGGTGCGGAGCATTTGCCGATGGAGGCGAACAGGCATGGCCGTCCGGTCAGTTGCGCCTTATGGAACACGTTGGTGGTGCAGGTGCGTACCGGGAACGTGCGCAGCAACCGGTCAAGACTGTGCCGCAATTCCCACACTTTGGCATAGGGGCCGAAATACCGGGTATCCCGCCGTTTGCGCGACCGCGTGACCCACACGCGCGGAATTCGCTCCCCCGTGCTGACCGCGAGATACGGATAGGTCTTGTCGTCGCGGAACTGCACGTTGAACCGTGGGTCGAATTCCTTGATCCACGTGTATTCCAACGTCAGTGATTCCAGTTCGGTGGCGACGACCGTCCACTCCAGACTGCGTGCGGTCAGCACCATGGTCTGGGTGCGCGGATGCAGCAGATACAGCGGCTGGAAATAATTGGTGAGCCTGTTGCGCAGGTTCTTCGCCTTGCCCACATAAATGACGCGCCCTTCCCCGTCGCGCCATTTGTACACACCGGGTTTGGCGGGAATATCCGAGGTCTTGGGTCGGAACAGGTCGCGAGAATCCCCCAGCAAAGGTGCCCCATTCGCATTCACCTTCGCCGTCGTTTCCCCGGCGCCCACAGCTACGCTTTCCGGCATTAACGCCGCCGCGGTCTTCCGCCACTCATCCGGACTATGCCGCTCAATATCGTTCGTCATAATCCTCCTCGCTATTAAGTAAAACCAATCATCAGGGATTGGGCGGGTTGGTGTGTGTTGCTGGACCGTAAAGACTTGGCCTGAGCGGCCCGGAGCGTGTCCAGCAACATACCACCCCAACCCACCCGAGGTCAGCTGCAATGGAAGGCTAAAGCATGGGCTTGAGGAACTTGCCGGTCCATGAGGATTCGCATTCGGCAACCTGTTCGGGCGTGCCCTGCGTGACGATGGTGCCGCCTCCGTCGCCGCCCTCCGGACCGAGATCGATCAGCCAGTCGGCCTCCTTGATCACATCCAGATTATGTTCGATGACGATGACCGTATTGCCCTTGTCCACCAGGGACTGCAGCACCTTGAGCAGCTTGTTCACGTCTTCGAAGTGCAGGCCGGTGGTCGGCTCGTCGAGGATGTACACGGTTTTGCCGTCGGATCGGCGCTGCAGCTCGGTGGCAAGCTTGACGCGCTGCGATTCGCCGCCGGACAGGGTGGGTGCGGGCTGGCCGAGTCGGATGTAGCCGAGGCCGACGTCCACGAGGGTCTTCAGGTATCGGGAGATGCCGGTGTACGCCTTGAAGAAGTCGGAGGCCTCCTCGATGGGCATGTTGAGGATGTCGGCCACGGTTTTGCCGTTGTACGTGACTTCAAGGGTCTCGCGGTTGTATCGTTTGCCGTGGCAGACCTCGCAGTCCACGTAGACGTCGGGCAGGAAGTTCATTTCGATCTTCAGCGTGCCGTCGCCGTGGCAGGCCTCGCATCGGCCGCCTTTGACGTTGAAACTGAAGCGGCCGGGGCCGTAGCCGCGCACCTGGGCTTCGGGAGTCTTGGCGAAAAGGGTGCGGATCTTGTCCCACACACCGGTGTAGGTGGCGGGGTTGGATCGCGGCGTGCGGCCGATCGGGTTCTGGTCGACGTGGATCACCTTGCGCACCTGGTCCACGCCTTCCACGCGCCTGTGGCGGCCGGGTACGATGCGTGCACCGTTGAGCTTGTCGGCGAGCACCGGGTAGAGGATCGTGTTGACCAGCGAGGATTTGCCGGAGCCGGAGACGCCGGTGACCACGGTGAGCACGCCGAGCGGGAAGCTCACGTCGATGTTCTTGAGGTTGTTCTCGCGGGCACCCACGACTTTGAGCACCTGGGTCTTGTGGATCTTGCGGCGCTTGGCGGGCACGGCGATCTCTCGCCGGTGGGCGATGTAGTCGCCGGTGATGGAGCGCTTGGCTTCTATGAGGTGCTTGGCGGGGCCGGAGTAGATGACTTCGCCGCCGTGTTCGCCGGCGCCGGGGCCGATGTCGACCACCCAGTCGGCGCGGCGTATCGTGTCCTCGTCGTGTTCGACGACGATCAGTGTGTTGCCGAGATCGCGCAGGTGGTGCAGGGTTTCGATGAGGCGTTCGTTGTCACGCTGGTGCAGGCCGATGGACGGCTCGTCAAGCACGTACATGACGCCGACCAGACCGGAGCCGATCTGCGTGGCGAGTCGGATGCGCTGCGCCTCGCCGCCGGACAGGGTGGCGGCCGCGCGCGAGAGGGTCAGGTAGTCGAGGCCGACGTCGTTCAGGAAGCCGAGTCGGGCCTTGATCTCCTTGAGCACTTCGCCGGCGATCAGCTGCGCCGAGCCTTCGAGTTTCAGGCCGTTGATCCAGGCGAGCTCGCGTACGACGGGCATGTCACATACGTCGAAGATGGATTTGCCGTCCACGGTGACAGAGAGCACCTCGGGCTTCAGACGGCGTCCGTGGCAGACCTGGCAGGGCACTTCGCGCATGTACGACTCGTAGTATTCGCGCATGGACTGCGAATCGGTTTCGTCGTGGCGTCGCATGAGCGTGCGAATCACGCCTTCGAAGCCGGTGGAGTATTCGCGCAGGCGTCCCCAGCGATTGCGGTAGGAGACGTTGACCTTGAAGTCGTGGCCGTAGAGGATGTCGTGCTTGACGTCGTCCGGCAGGTCCTTCCAAGGGGTCTTCATGGAGAAGCCCACTTCCTCGGCCAAGCCTTCGAGGATGTGGCCGTAGTACTGGGAGGTCATCTTGGTGCCGCTCCACGGTTCGATGACGCCGTCGGCCAGTGACTTGTCCGGGTCGGAGATGATGAGGTCCGGGTCGATTTCCAGTTTGAAGCCGAGACCGGTGCAGGCGGGGCAGGCACCGTAGGGGGCGTTGAAGGAGAAGGTGCGCGGCTCGACCTCATCGAGTTCGAGCGTGTGCCCGTTCGGGCAGCTGCGGTGTTCGGAGAACGGCTGGCGGCGGGCCGGGCTGCCTTCCTCTTCGTCCACGAAGTCGATGACGATGCTGCCGTTGGCGAGCTTGAGGGCGGTTTCCACCGAATCAGTCAAACGTTGGCGGATACCGTCCTTGACCACGAGTCGGTCGACCACGACCTCGATGGTGTGCTTCTTCTGCTTGGTGAGTTTGATGTCGTCGGACAGCTGCGTCATCTCGCCGTCGATGAGCGCGCGGGCGTAGCCGTCGGAGCGCAGCAGCTCGATCATGTCCACGAACTCGCCCTTGCGGCCCTTGACCACGGGCGCGAGAATCTGGAATCGCGTGCGTTCCGGGTAGCCGAGCAGCGTGTCGACGATCTGCTGCGGGGTCTGGGAGGCGACGGGCTCGCCGCATTCAGGGCAGTGCGGGATGCCGGTGCGGGCGAAGAGCAGTCGCAGGTAATCGTAGATTTCGGTGATGGTGCCGACGGTCGAACGCGGGTTGCGGTTGGTGGTCTTCTGGTCGATGGAGACGGCCGGGCTCAGGCCCTCGATGAAGTCAACGTCGGGCTTGTCCATCTGACCCAGGAACTGGCGGGCGTAGGCGGATAGGGATTCGACGTAGCGTCGCTGGCCTTCGGCGAACAGGGTGTCAAACGCGAGCGAGGATTTGCCCGAACCGGACAGGCCTGTGAACACGACCATGCGATTGCGCGGAATCGCTAGGTCGACGTTCTTGAGGTTGTGTTCGCGCGCACCCTGAATCGTGATCTTGAGATCGTTCGGGATGTGCGAGATATCAGCTACCAGCGAACCATCGTGTTCGATCAGCGGCGCCTTTTTGATTTCCCGGCTCAGGAAGGAGTCGCTGGTCATCACCTTTTCGACGATGACCTCACCGTTCTTGCCCTTGCTGGTTTTCGCGCCCGTTGCGCTTGTTGCGCGCCTTGCGCCAGTCCGCGTTGCCGCCACAGCCACACCCCACCTTCCATCTCACCGTTCCCGCGCGCACGGTTATGCGCGCGCCAAATCTGTCCCAAGGATACCCGAACACACGACCAAATTCGAACGCTTGTTCGATGGCGTGTCAGGCCGGAAAACCGGACCATAGTATGCAAAATTCCGGACCATCAGTGGACCGAAACGTCTTAATACCGGCGACGCCGGGATTGCTCATTCGGCAACCCCGTCATCCTTCAATATATCCGACGATGATTCATCGCCCATGTCATTCTGATGCAGCACGGCCTCGCGCAGGGAGGTGAGACCGGTGTCGGGGTCCTTGTAGGTCACGAAGGCCTTGGTGGAAACCTCGAGGATCTCGCCGGTCTTGCTTTCCGGGGCGGAGACGATGACCTGGAATCCGAGGCGCGGCAGCACCGTGAGGGCGCGCTGCGTGTAACGGCCGTCGGCCTTGATGAGCGCCTCGTCGAGGAACAGCGTGGTGTACGAGGGCTCGCTGGTCAGGCCGCCGCCAAGCAGGTATATGAGCGCCGCACCGTATACGAACGAGGTGAGCTCCTGCAAGGCGCCGCCCGAACGGCCGCCGGTGGAGGTGATGCGTTCGTCCGGGCCGTCGGCATGATGCACGATGGCGTAGAAGGACGAGCGGCAGCGCGGGTCGAGATTGCGGGCGCCGTAGCTTTTCACGCCGTTCGCGTCCTTGACCTGCGCGAGTTCGGCGCGCAGCAGCCCGACCATCGGCGCGCAGGCCGCGAAAGCCTTGCGCGAGGCGTCGGAATCGTTGACGTCGGCGGATTTCCAATCGTTCAGGGTGCCGATGACGCGGATGAGCTGCGCCCAGAAGGTGCGCTCGGGACGGCGCACGTCCGCATGCAGGGACAGGCTGCCGTGCTTGGGACCGAACTGCTGGCCTTTGAGCATGGCGTTGATGCGGTCAAGCTGGTCGTGGATGTCGCTGGCATCCGTGTCGATGGCGCGTTTGATGGTCAGGAAGCTCCTGAGCAGCTGTTCGAGGCAGCGCCGGTATTCGGCGTCGGTGGCGGCAACCGCGGCCAGCTGGGTGAGGCTGGCGAGTTCGTCGAGATAGTACCGGTAGTCCTCCACGCTGGCGGTCAGCGAATCATCGTCGGCCGCGTAGAGCGCGATGTAGGTGCTCATTTTCGATTCGACGCCGGTGCGTGCGGCATCGGCCTGGCCGTTCAGCAGGTTGATGCGGGAGGCCATGTCCTTGCCGATGCCGGCGATGGTGCGTTCGGGGAAGCTCTCCCCCGGCGCCTGCGTTCCTGCCGCGCCCGCGCCGATGATCATGTGCGCGCGCATGGCGGCGTCCGCCAGTCCGGCGAATCGGTTGTCGTAGGATTCGGCGAGCGCCGCCGTGACTTCGTCCGGCAGCGGGCCGGACGCGGCGTCATCGTCATTGTCGGCGGTGGCACCGGCGACGTCCGTCGCACCGGTGTCGGCATGGTCGTGTAGCCAGATGAGCGCCGCCTCGACGGCGCTGCCGGCGCGGGCCGCGGCCTGGTCGAATTCGACGCGCTGGCGTTCCAAGCGGTCGAGTTCGGCGTTCAGTTCGTCGCGTTGTTTGGCGAGTTCGGCGAGTTTGGGATCGTTTTTGATGGATGCGATGGCGTCCTGCGTGTCCGTGATGGTCCGTTGCGCGCCGGCGATGTCGATGCGCTCCCAGGACGTGTAGGCGAGCTGGTTGGCCAGTTCGAGTTCGCGGTGGAGGTTATCGGACTGTGTTTTGGCGGCCGTGTAGTCGGTGTCGGCTTGGCTGAGCGCGTCGCGGGCGGCGTCGACCTGCGCTGCGAGCGCGTTGAGGTAGGTTTCGTTGACGAATCCGATGACCTGGGCGCGGTCTTTGGTGCCGTGCTGGCCGCGTGCGCCGGATTTGATCTGACCGTCGGCCTGCACCTGACGGTTGGTGCGGTCGGTGTCGTCGATGGCGGTGACGCATAGGGCGTCGAATCGTTCGGCCTGGGTCTGCGAGCGCAGCCAGTCGGCGAAGGGAGAGTCGTCGCGGTAGCGCAGTTTGCCGGACAGCCAGTCGCCGTCCTGTTCTCCGGTGAGTATGTTCGCGTGCGCGCCGGTGTCGTCGTAGTGGCGTGCGGTGTCCACGAACTGCCAGGTGCGTCGGGGCATGGTGCGCGGGTCGATGGTGCTGACTTTGGCGGCGAAGCCCTGTTCGTGGCGCTTGTCGACGAGGATGGTCTGGGCGATGGGCGCGTAGGCGACGTTCATGGCGAGACGCCAGTCTTCCTCGTGTTCGTTCACGTCCATGAGTTCGGCCACGTACGGCAGTTCGGCGGGGGCAAGTCCGGTGGCGCGGCAGAGCATGGCGCGGGTTTCGTCCATCTGCTGGGAGATGCGGGTGCGCTGGGAGCGTTGCCGGTCGAAGTCGCGTTGCAGTCGTTCGAGGTCGCCGCGTGCGCCGGCCCGTGCGTTGATGGCGGCGGTGAGGGCTTCCTCGCATTCGCTGTCTCGTTTGTTGTATTCGCGTTTGAAGTTCACGGCGTTGATGCGGCGTTCGTTCCAGGCCTGTTCGTTGCCGGGCAGCGTCTCGCCGATGGATGCGAACGTTTGTTCGATTCGTGTTCGGTTGGCTTGCACGTCTTCGAGGGTGCGGCGGGCCTGGTCGAGTTCGAGTTCGAGTCGGGTCAGGTTGCCGCCGTCCAGACCCTGCATCTGGCCTCGGATCATGTCGAGGCGGGTGTGCAGGTCTTCGGTTCGGCGGCGCAGCAGCTTGGCTTCCGCTTCGCTGTTCTGTTGTTCGGCGCGGTCGGCGGGCAGTTGGACGGCGACTTCGCCGCGCATGCGGGCCAATGCCCAGTCGCGCAGCACGGCCGGCACCGTGCCGTCGACGGCCGGCTTGACCGGTTCGAAGGCGCGGGCCTTGCCGCGTGCGGCGGCGTATTCGCCGTAGGCCTGTTGGACGCCGCGCAGCGTGTCCATGCGGCGGGTTTTCTCGTCCATGGCGTGGAAGTTCTCATCGTAACGTTCGTAGTCCTCGACCGTGGTGCGGGCCAGGTCCAGGGCTTCGGGCACGCCGAGCACGCCTTGTTTGAAGATGTCGTCGAGCCGGGAGGGCGCGTCGGCGGACTGGATCTTGTGCAGCAGTCGGCAGGCGGCCTCGCTCAGGCCCATTGCGCTCCAGATGTGTGTGTGGAACGCTTCGGCGCTGGGGAATGTGAGGCAGTCGGGGTAGGTGGCTTTGAGCTGGGCCGGCGTGAACGGGGCGTCACGGTATTGGTCCATGCGCCTGGGGTCCACGGGCTTGCCCCAGACCACGTACTGTCGGCGCACGTCGCCGCGGCCGTCGCCGGGCATCAGGTAGAGGAATTTGGCGCAGGAGAGCACCTGGCCGGTGGTCTGGTTGCGATAGGTGTCCACGATGGCGCCCCACACGGGTTGCGGTGCGCCGTTCTCGTCGCGGCCGCGCAGGTAGAGCGGCTCGTCGCCGGTTTCGGTGCTGCCCACGCCGACCATGCCGCGCAGGTAGGTGTAGTCGCTGCGTTCGGAGCGGCCGGAATTCGAGGCCTTGTTGAACGGCGTGCCGGTTGGGTACAGCAGGGAGATCTGCGCGTCGACCAGCGTGGATTTGCCGGATTCGCTGGCGCCGGCGAGCAGGGTCACCGGCAGCTTGTGGTCCGTGGAGGGGCGGAATTCGTGGTAGCCCTCATAGGAGCCCCAGTTGATGAGTCGGCGGGATTCCAGCATCCACCGGTCCGCAATCATCTGCACGTCTGTCGCCTGCATCATTCGGCTCCCCTCTCGTCGTCATCGTCATCTTCCGTGTCGCCGTCGCCGTGTTCCGCGACGTCGAGCCAGGTGTCGGCCAGTTCGCGGTCGAGCACCACGGGCACGAGCGGCGTGATCTGGTACATGGCTTCGTCGTCCAGGCGCACCAAATACCCGTAGGTGATCATCGCGGAGACGATGGCGCCGATCTGCTTTGCCACGCCTTCCTCGTCATTGCGGGCGGCCAGATAGCCGGCGCCGGTGGCGAGCGCGGCGCGGATCTCCTCAAAGCTGACGAGCCAGTCGGCGGGGTCGGCGTGCACGTTCTCGTATTCGAGGACGCGGATGCGCAGGAAGGCGAGCAGCGCGGCCTCCTCGCGTTTGAGGCTGACACGGGTTTTGAGCGAGCGCAGGGTCACGTCGTCGCCGGCCACGGGCGTGGCGTACATGATGCGGTAGCGTTCGTTGATCACCAAGTCGAGCAGGTCGTTGTTCAGGGAACGTACGACGGCATCGCGGTTGTCGAGCACGGTGTCATAGGTGGGCCCGCTGATATAGCGGTCGCGTTTGAGGGCGATGGCGGCCATGCGCGCCTCGGCCGGCATGTCGCCGGTGTCGCCTTCGAACAGGGCGTACGGGTTGGCGTTGTCCATGTGCTCCTCGTGTTCCTCGCGTTCCTCGGCCACGGTCATCCTTCCTCCACAATGATGTTCAGCTCGTCCATGTCGGCCAGCACCGGTCTAGTGATCCAGTGCCGGGGCTCGCCGTCGATCGATACGCAATGCCAGGTCGCGGTATCGCCGCGCTGCGCCGGGGCCGGCTCGGTGGCGATGTCGCTGTCGATGCCGACGCCGTCAGTGGACGGCTCGTCGGCGATGGCGCTGCCGCTTACGGCTCCCAGCCCGCCCAAGAAGCCGACGATCTCGCTTTCGCGGCGTTCGCTTTCGGGCAGCCGGTTGAAGCTGGCGGCGATGTCCACGAGGGTTGCGCCGGACCTGTCAACGGTCACCGGGTTGCGCCGGATGAGGCTGACCATGCGCAGGAGCCGGGGGCCGCCGCTGTTGACCATGTCCCGCAGATCAGCCACCGGAGTCGCCTGCGGGGCTTCGGCGGCGAGGTCGCTCAGGCCGGGTGCGGTGGCGCGGGTCATGGATTTGGCCGGACGCATCGGCAATGGCGCGAACAGCGCGTCCGCGGTGGCCGTGTCGTACGGGCGCGAGACGTCTCCCATATGGGTTTTCGCATCCGCGTTGAGGCGCGCGTACAGTCGGTTCAAGCGGGTGAGCATCGTACGGTAGCGAGTGTCGGTTTGCTGGCGCACGAGCCGGCTGATCGCTTCGTCGGAGACGCGCATCTGGCGGCGCACGGCTTCGATGCCGTCGTAGATGCGGGCCAGTTCGTCGCGGATCTGGCCGAGCAGCACGCCGGATTCGCCGGCCAGATACGGGGTTTTGGCGATGGCGCGCAGGGCTTCGTCGATCTGTTGGCGGCCCTCGTCGGTGATGATCACCTGGAAGGCGTCCTCGAAGCGGCGGCCGCTGTCTGATTCGCTGAACGAGCGGCGGTATTCGTCGTGGTAGCGGGTCAGGTTCTCGTCCACGCTGATGTCGCCGGCCTGCATGCGCCGGCGCAAGGCGTCGCCGTTGTCCCGCTCGTCGAGCACGAGTTCGCGCAGGTCGATGGGCACGCCGCGCAGCGTGTTGTGGATCACGGCGATCACGTCCTCCACCTGGGCTTCGTTCAGCGTGGCGTGCTGCTTGCCCTGTTGGATGCGTTTGATCTCGTGCTTGCGTTCCTTGATTTCACGGTTGAGGAGTTTGATGCGCTCGCCGGGGTCGGCGGTCAGCTGCATGCGCGCGTGCTCGATTTCCATGATGATGCTGTTGGCCTGCGCGCCGGACAGGGCGCGTGATTCGTCTTCGAGCCTGCTCAGCGCCTCGATGGCGCGGTGGGCACGGGCCGTCAAACGGTAGAGGAATCGGTGTGAGGCCGCATCATGCGAGTTGGCGAGCCAGGCGTAGTCGCCTTCGCCTTCACGGGTCAGGTCGGCGAGGATCTGATGGGCGGCCTCGGCGAAGGTCTGGTCCTCGCGCGGCGCATATTCGCCGGCGTCGGCCAGACTGCTCAGACTTTGCGCGAACCGCTCCTCCACGGTCTCGCGCGGCAGCTCGCCGGTGAGCGGGTCGAACGTGGAACGCAGCAGCGACACGTACAGCATCGCGTTCTGGCGCAACAGCAACCGCAGGACGCCCGTCTCATACACCGGTCGCAGCCGTTCCAGCTCCCGCATCACATCGGTCACAGCATGCCTCCCTCTGTCGTGACCGCACCATACTAGCCGATAGCCGCGAACCACACCCCGCCCGCGCCACGCCCTTCGCCCCCCCCCCAGGGAGGGGCGCCAAGCCGTGCTAAAAAATCACAGACAGACTATTGCCTTTGCGGGAAATCATCGTTAGATTGGCGAGAGGAATATTGTCAATGCATACGAAACGGGAAACATCGTGACCGCACCGAACACGCCCGCCGAAACCTCTGACCAGCCCAACAAGCCCGCCAAATCCGGCAAACTGGAGGTCTCCGACCTCATCACCATCGGCGTGTTTGCGGCCCTGTACTTCGTGATGGTGTGCATCGCCACACTGGTGAGCACCCTGTTCACCGGCGGCTTCGGCTCCATCTTCCTGCCCGCCATCGCGGCCCCCATCTCCGGCTGCGTGTACATGCTGCTGGCCGCACGCCTCGGCAAATTCGGCGGCATCACCGTCATGGGCGTGATCATCGGACTGTTCCTGTTCATTTCCGGACATTTCGTGCTTTCGTTCATCGCCAGCATCGTGTTCCCGGTGGCGGCCGACCTCATCGCGCGCGCCGGCAAGTATAAGAGCAAGGCGCTACTGCTCGTCAGCTACGTGGTGTTCTCCTACGGCCTGACCGGCCCGATCCTGCCCCTGTGGTTCATGAAGGACGCCTACGTGGCGAGCCTGCAGGCGCGCGGCAAGGATGCAGCCTACATCGACGGCGTATTCGCCAACATCAACACCGGCACGTTCTTCATCTCGATGATCGCGATTCTGGTGTGCGCGGTTCTCGGCGGCTGGTTCGGCCAGCGCATGATGAAGAAGCACTTCATCAAGGCCGGTATCGCCTGATGAATCCTGCCCGCCGGACGCTCGATCCGCGCGCGAAACTCTACCTTCTGCTGGTGGCGAACCTCATGCTGTTCTTCCATGTAGGGTTCGCCACGCAAATCGTCATGGTCGTGCTGTTCCTGCTGCCCCTGCTGGCGGCCGCCCGATGGCGAACCGCGTTGAACTTCGGCGTAACCTATGCCGTACTCACCGCGCTGAGGATGCTCGACCCCGATGCCCTGGGACTGCCGTGGCTGCATGTGGTCTCCGCGCTGGCCGTGGGGGTCACGATGATGCTGCCCTGTTTCATCACCGACTCGCATGGCTCAACGGCGTGGCCGACCGGTACGTGGTATTCGACGGCGGGCATATCGTGCAGGATTACGGGGCCGATGAATTTCTGTCCCTCTCCCCCGGCTGCGTGGCCGCCATGGGATTGCGGGCGTTGGACTTGGAACCGTATCGGCGCCGGATTGCGGCCCTGGCTTCAAGCCCGGCCGCGGATGATGGCACTTCAGTATTGCTCGGCACCCATAACCTCACCATCGGATACAAAGGCAAGGACGGCTTCACCCGCGCCGGATTCCTGGTCATGCAGGACGTCAACTACCAACTGTTCTCCGACAGCGTGCGCGAGGAACTGCTCATCGGACTCGACGAGACGGATGCCGGCATCACCGCTCAAGCCAATCAGGTCATGGCCGATCTTGACCTTGCAGCGTTCGCCGAACGGCATCCGATGAGCCTGTCCGGCGGGCAGAAGCAGCGGGTTGCCATCGGCTCGGCATTGATGTGCGGCAAGGACCTCATCATCCTTGACGAGCCCACCAGCGGACTCGACCGCTACCACATGGAGCAGGTCGGCGAACTGCTGCGGCAACTGGCGAGCCAAAGCAAGGCGATTCTCGTGGTCACCCACGATGAGGAGCTCGCCGCCGGCTGGTGCGACCGCATTGTCAATCTTGGCGCCGACGATTCCGGGAACAACGGCTCGCATGTCAGTAACCCAGATGCCAGCAGCCCCAGCCCTAATGCCTCTACCAATTTCGCCACCGCATCCACCCATGAAAGGAACGCGCAATGACCGCCAGCAACACCACGGATTCCACGGCCTTCGACATCACCGACTGGCTCGGTGAATGGGAAAGCTTCGAGCATTACATTGATTCGGATGACGCCGCCATCCAGCAGACCTGGGAAGCCGCCGAGCAGGCGGTGCTCGCCAACCCGAAGATGGCCCCGATGACCGCGCGCGGCATCAGGACGTTCTGGTCGATGGCCTGCTCCACCACCAGACCGGAGAACATCATCCATATCGGCTACTGGCGTGTGAACGAGCCGGCCGCCGAATCCGGCTCCACGGACGATGCCGCGCTCGCCATCGAATGGTTCGCCGAGGACGACACCAGCCTCGACACCTACGAATACACCATCGACCATGTCATCGAGCACGGTCTCGAAGGTTCCCCCACCTTCGTGTTCCGCACCACCGATCCGGCCGCCGAAGACAGCCCGTTCCGCTGGCTGCTTGCCATCAATCCGCTGCCTCCGCGCAAGGCGTTCGCCGAGGGCGGGCTGCTCAGCCACCTGCATTTCCAGTACGCCAACGATCTGCACACGCTCGTCGCCACGGATGAGGTCACCGGCGCCGAGACCTTGCGCAATCCGCGTTGGTACGCCACCATGTGCGCCAACGAGGGAACCGTCGAGGACCGTTGCGCCATCATCCGTGCGTTGCACCACTTGCAGTAGACCTGGCAACATACGGCAGTATGACGGCTCCCCGCTAGTGAAACAGCATCGCTTCAGTAGCCGTGCGAGTGCAGATACTCGTCATCGAAGCCGAAATAATGGCCGATCTCGTGCAACACGGTTTTGCGGATCTGTTGGCGCAGCTCGGCCTGTGTTGAGCACATACGCGTTCATGCGGCCCCTTGAAACAGGGTGATGACGTCCGGCATCACGCCGCTGTAGCCCGTAGTTCGCTTCGTGATGGGTATGCCCTCATACAGTCCGAGCAGCTCACCGCACGGATTGCTCATTGTGGCCAGTTCGCGCTCATTGGGTTCGTCCGCAACGACGATGCCGACATTCTCCAGCACCCGCGCAAACCGTTCAGGCAAATCATCCAACACCTGTTCAATGGCCCGTTCAAACTCATCGTCACTGATGTGCATTCGCTCTCCACACGCGAAATGCCTTGGCACCAAGTATGTTCCAAGGCGCTGAAATCTCAGACTAGCAGGCTCAGCTGTTGCGGTTGATCTCGATGTCGGTGACGGTGAGGTTGGCCTCGTTGATCAGGTTGAAGAGGATGACTTCGGCCAGCGGACCGGGCTGCATGAAGGTGTGCTGCTTGGCCTCGGAGACGTAGTCGCGACTGTCACGGTAGAAAGCGGTATCAATGCCGCCCGGATAGACGGCGACCACCTTGACACTGGTGCCCTTGTATGCGGCCTGCAGGCTCTTGGTGTAGCCTTTCTCACCCCACTTGGTGGCGCAGTACACGCTTTCGTTCGCGTTGCCGCGCGTGGCGGCGGTGCTCATAATCTGAGCGATTTTCACATTCTGTTCGCCGCAGGCCTTGAGGGTTTCCACCGTCCATAGAATCATGCCTTTGAGTCCCTTGAGACATTTGTCGACGTCGGCGGCCTCGTAGGCGGTGGGCACCTTGAACGAAGGCTGGCCGGCGTTGTTGATGAGCAAATCGATGTGGCCGAGCGTGGCGATATCCGCCACGGATTCCTTCACGAACGCTTCGTCGGTGATGTCGCCGACGAAGGCGCGGTAGGAGTCATCGGGCCACTGCGCGGTCAGTTCGGCCTGACGTTCGGCATTGAAGTCGACGCCGGCCACCAGCCAGCCGTTGGCGATGAGCTGGCTGGCGAGCTCGTAGCCCAAGCCCAGCGCGCTGCCGGTGACGATGGCGATTTTCTTACCTGTTGTGGTTGGCATGGCAGACCTCTCCTACTACTATTCTTCGGCTACGAGTTCGAGGTACGAATCATTCCAGAGGTCTTCGTCGCCGTCGGGCATGAGGAGCACGCGCTCGGGGTTGAGCGCCTCGACGGCGCCCTCATCGTGGGTGACGAGCACGATGGCGCCCTCATACTTGGCAATGGCCTTCAGAATCTCCTCACGGGAAGCGGGGTCGAGGTTGTTGGTGGGCTCGTCGAGCAGCAGCACGTTGGCTCGCGAGGTGACCAGCGTGGCCAGAGCCAGACGGGTCTTCTCACCGCCGGAAAGCACGTGAGCCGGTTTCATCGCGTCGTCACCGGAGAACAGGAACGAGCCGAGAATCGAACGGGCCTGCGTGTTATCGAGCTCGGGCGCCACATGCTGCAGGTTCTCCAACACGGTGGCGTTCAGATCCAAGGTGTCGTGCTCCTGCGCGAAGTAGCCGATCTTGCAGCCGTGACCGTATTCCACGGAACCGGTGTCCGACTCCTCGATGTGGGCCAGCAGGCGCAGCGTGGTGGTCTTGCCGGCACCGTTGTAGCCGAGGATCACCACACGCGAGCCCTTGTCGATGGCCAGGTTCACGCCGGCGAACACGATGTTGGAACCGTAGGCCTTGGAAATATCCTTGGCCATGATCGGCGTGCGGCCGCAGGGCGCGGGCTCGGGGAAACGGATGTCCGCCACCTTCTCGGCCTTCTGCGCCTCGGAGGTGTTTTCCAGCAGCTTTTCGGCACGGCGCATCATGTTCTGCGCCGCCACGGCCTTGGTGGCCTTGGCGTGCAGTCGAATGCCTTGCTTCATGAGACGGTCGGCCTTCTTCTCGGCCACTTCGCGTTCGCGGCGGCGGCGCTCCTCGTCCACCACGCGCTGGTGCAGGTAGGCCTTCCAGCCAAGCGAATACATGTCGATCTGGCCGAGCTGCGCGTCCAGATGCCAGACCTTGTTCACCACTTCGTCCAGCAGTTCAGTGGAGTGGGAGATGACCAGGAAGCCGCCCTCGTACTTCTTCAAGTAGCCGCGCAGCCATTCGATGGAATCGGCATCCAAGTGGTTGGTCGGCTCGTCGAGGATCAGGATGTCGGCATTGGAGAACAGGATGCGCGCCAGCTCGATGCGGCGGCGCTGGCCACCGGAGAGCGTGCCGAGCTGCTGCTCCATGACCTCCTGCGGCAGGCCGAGCGATGCGGCCATGGAGATCGCCTCGGACTGGGCCGCGTATCCGCCGGCCTTGTCGAAGTCCTGCATGGCCTTGTCGTACCGGGTCATGGCCTTGCTCATCACGTCCGGATCCGGGTCGGTCATATCCTTTTCGGCCTTGCGGATGCGGTTGATGATGGTGGCGATGTCGCGCGCGCTCATCATGCGGTCGAGCGCGGTCTGCGTGGGATCGGAGGCGTGCGTGTCCTGCGGCAGGTAGCCGAGCTTGCCGGAGACGCGCACCTTGCCGGCGGTGGGCAGCATGTCGCCGGTGATCACGCGGGTCAGCGTGGTCTTGCCGGCGCCGTTGCGGCCCACCAGACCGATCTTGTCTCCCTTGGCCACATGGAAGTTGGTGGGGTGAAGCAGCGTGCGCGCGCCGATCTGAATTTCAAGTCCCTGCACCTCAATGGCCATGAATAACCTACTTGCCTGTTACGAATACTGTTTCTTATCAAAGTCCGACTGTCCATCATAGCGAACACCATGCCGACCGGGCTCAGCCGACGCTCATGCGTCCATACGCTTACGCACAGCTGATCGGCAAGATGAAGAATGCGACGCCCGGTATGGTGATCGCCCTGTATGGTGTGATGCGTCTCGTGTTCGCCGCGTTCAACGTGAGTTTTGGTGGCGTGGCCGGGTTCGTGCGTCCGGTCATTATGCCGATGGCGGTGGGTGCGATTGAAGCGTCCGGTCACGAGCCGAACGACGAGTATGTGGAAGAGCTCAAGGGGCATGACTTCCGGCATGGAGAACGTCGCATGGTTCTTTGGCCAGGTGCTGTTCGTAGGTACGGCCGGTGCGCCGCTCGTATTCCTCAACGATTCGGAACGCCTGTTGTCTGCCATGGGTGCGCTCTGCATGCTGCCGATGCTGCTGGCCAGTCTCGGCGCGATTTTCACAGCCGCAGGTGTCGGCGACGTAATCGCCACGCTGGTCGGCGGCATTATTCCGAAGGGCAACGTCACGCTGGGCATCATCGTATTCGGTGTGGGACGGCAGGCACGTATGTGTGCAACAGCATCATGTATAACGTGTTGTATCTGATTGACCACAAATTCCCCGGCGTCAAGGGCGGCTTCATTCATGTGCCGTATGCGACCGCACAGGGCGTGAGCAAACCGAACGGCACGCCGACCATGGAAATCGCGACCATGGCGCGCGGCATCGAAGCCGCCATCGAAGCCGCTGTGAGCACCGAGACCGGCGCCACCGACATCATGGGCGAAACCCACTAACGTACAGACAGCGATGCCCCCGCTGACAACTTCTGTCAGCGGGGGCATCGCTATGCGTTGAACGTTACAGTTCGCGCAACTGGGCGGCGATCTGGATGGATTCGACGCTGGCCTCGGCCTTGTTGCGCGTCTCCTGCCATTCGGTGGCGGGCACGGAGTCGAGCACAATGCCGGCACCGGCCTGCACGCTCGCCTCATGGTCGCGCAGGAACGCGGTGCGGATGGCGATGGCCATGTCCATGTTGCCGGAGAAATCGAAGTAGCCGACGGTGCCGCCGTAGATGCCGCGGTCGGCCGGTTCCAGTTCGTCGATGATTTCGACTGCGCGCGGCTTTGGCGCGCCGGACAGCGTGCCGGCCGGGAACGCGGACTTGAACACATCGAATGCGGTCAGCGAGGGGTCGACCTTGCCGGTGACCGTCGAGCAGATGTGCATGATATGGCTGAAACGCTTGATGTCCATGAGCTGCACGACTTCCACGGACTGCGGCACGCACACCTTACTCAGGTCGTTGCGGGACAGGTCGACGAGCATGATGTGCTCGCTGCGTTCCTTCGGATCGTCAAGCAATTCCTTGGCGAATTTTTCGTCTTCCTCAGGGGTGGCGCCGCGAGGGCGGGATCCGGCAATCGGGAAGGTCATCGCGTGGCCGTTGTCCACCTTGATGAGGGTTTCCGGGCTGGAGCCGATCACGTTGAAGTCGCGGTCCTGAGCGTCGGTCAACGCCATGAAATACATGTACGGGCTCGGGTTCAGCGTGCGCAACACACGGTACACGTCGAACGGGTCGGCAGGCGAATCGATGCCGAGACGCTGGGAGATGACCACCTGGAACACGTCGCCGTCAACGATGTGCTGCTTGGCGCGTTCGACGGCCTGCTCGTAGTGGCTTTTCTCAGTGCGGAAGCGCAGCTCAGGCTGGGCGACCGTTTCGTCCAGGATGTTGACGCGGGACTCGCCCGGAGCCGGGGTGGCGGCATCGCGCTGCATCTGGTCGAGTCGAGCGACGGCCTCGTTGTAGGCGACGTCGGCGCGGGTGGATTTATCATCCACGTTCACCGCGTTGGCGATGAGCCACACCGAACCGGATACGTGGTCGACCACGGCGATATCAGTGGCCAGGGCAAGCACGGTCTCAGGCTGGCCGGTCTCGTCCGGAGCTTCGGCGCGCAGGGTCGGTTCCCAGTGGCGGATAGCATCCCAACCGACTGTGCCGACCAGACCGCTGGTCAGGTTCGGCAGGCCTTCCACATGCGGGGCCTTCAGAGTCTTCAACGTGGCGTGAGCGACTTCGACCACGTCACCGGTGACTGGCACACCAACCGGGATCTTGCCCAGCCAGTCGGCCTGACCGTTGTTGGAGCGCAGCTGGGCCATCGAGTTGACGCCGATGAAGCTGTAACGGCTCCACGTGCCGCCGTATTCCGCCGATTCGAGGATGAAGGTGCCGGATCGGCCGCCGGCGAGACGCTCGTAGAAGCCGACCGGGGTGAGCGAGTCGGCGAGCAGACGGCGCACGATGGGCACCACGCGGTAGCCGGCGTCGGCCAGTTCGTGGAACTGTTCGCGACTGGGCCAGGTGGCGCCCCACTTCAGGTGTTTGACGCTGCATTCGCTCATATTCGCTCCTTTACTTACAACTCGATGTCTTGTTTCATAGTACGCGGTCGCTCAGCTTCCCTCAGTCAGGAAAGCCCGTTCTACTGCTCGGCCGGGCGACGGCCTTCGACCATGGGCAGGGGGCCGCCTTCGAGGAAGCAGCTGCGCTTGCCGGTGTGGCAGGCGGCACCGACCTGGTCGACCTCGACCAGCAGTGCGTCGCCGTCGCAATCCAGGGACACGCCCTTGACGTATTGCACATGGCCGGAGGTATCCCCCTTGCGCCAGTATTCCTGACGGGACCGGGACCAGAAGGTCACGCAGCCGGTGGTCAGCGTGCGGCGTAATGCCTCGTCGTTCATATAGCCGACCATCAGCACCTCGTGTGTGTCGTACTGCTGGATGACGGCAGCGACCAGGCCCTTGGCGTCACGCTTCAGGCGTGCGGCAATACGGGGATCGAGTTCAGTGGAATTGTCGTATGTAGTGTCTGTCATACCTATCTTCCTTGTGTGGACCACCCTCAGTCAGCTTCGCTGGCAGCTCCCGGATTATGTGCGACGTGTGCATAGCGCACTGCCACGAACAATTCATTGGATTGTTCATCCAACGGGAGCAAGGTGTATTCGTTTAGCGAACGGTGTAGCCGTGCTTCTTGAGTTCCGCCTTGACATCGGCGATGGTCAGGATGCCGTAATGGAATACGGATGCAGCCAGCACCGCGTCGGCACCTGCTTCGATGGCGGGCGGGAAGTCCTCGACTTTGCCGGCACCGCCGGAGGCGATGATCGGAATCTTGACTTCCTTGCGCACGGCGCGAACCATCTCGAGGTCAAAGCCTTCCTTGGTGCCGTCGGCGTCCATCGAGTTGAGCAGAATCTCGCCGGCGCCAAGCTGCTCGGCGCGCTTGACCCACCAGATGGCATCAATGCCGGTGGATTTGCGGCCGCCCATCGTGGTGACCTCGAAGCCGGATTGCGTGTGTTGCTCGCCCTTTTCGCGGCGGGCGTCCACGGAGAGCACCAGCACCTGGTTGCCGAAACGGTCGGCCACACGGCTGATAAGCGACGGGTCATTGATGGCCGCCGTGTTGACACCGACCTTGTCTGCACCGCAGCGCAGCAGCGAGTCGACGTCCTCGGGCGTGCGTACGCCGCCGCCCACGGTCATCGGAATGAACACCTGTTCGGCGGTGCGGGAGACCACGTCAATCATCGTGTTGCGGTGGGAGCTGGATGCGGTCACATCCAGGAAGGTGATCTCGTCGGCTCCCTGACGGTAGTATTCGGCCGCCAGCTCCACCGGGTCACCCGCGTCCTTGAGGTTCTCGAAATGCACACCCTTCACCACGCGACCGGCGTCAACGTCCAGGCACGGGATGACTCGTACCGCCAACGACATGCTTCACTCCCCTGTTCGGCTTTGCATTACAGTCCTTCAGACTACCTACCGCCTGTTACATGCGCCGCACCTGTTTCTGGAATATGAGAATCATCATATTGAGCACCGGCATGGCAACCGCTCGGCGTGAGAGAATGGCTCGTGGAAGTTGTCCGCCGAATCAAGGAGATTGGCATGGCTGTCGAAAACAGCAAGGTACTGATCATCGTCAACAACTGGGGTATCGAGGAGACCGAGCTGACGCGCCCGCTGCGCGATCTCAAGGCCGCCGGCGCCAAGGTGACGCTTGCCGCCACTACCTTGGACCCGTGTGAGACGGTGCAGCACGACCGCTACGAAGGTGAAACGCTGACCCCGGACGCGCGCCTGTCCGACGTGCAGGCTGCCGACTACGACCTGCTGGTGGTGCCCGGCGGCACCTGCAATGTGGATCGTATCCGCGTCAATGAGGATGCGATCACGCTGGCGCAGGAGTTCGCGCACGAAGGCAAGCCGATCGCCGCGATCTGCCATGGCGCGTGGCTGCTGGTCGACGCGGGTCTGGTGGCTGGCAAGACCGCCGCGCCCTGCCGCTATATCGCCGCTGATATCGAGAACGCGGGCGGCCATTACGTCGACGAGCAGCTGCACGTGGACGACGCCAACGGCTTCAAGCTCATCACGTCCCGCAAACCCGCTGATTTGGACTACTTCGTGGACGCAATCAAGGATGCGCTGAAGTAACTACCGCTCCTTAGCGGCCAACTGCCCGCAGGCACCGTCAATGCCCTGGCCGCGGGTGTCACGCAGTGTGGCGGTGATGCCCGCGCGGTGCAGGATCTCCAGGAACCGCTGTTCGTCTTCCGGCTTGGAGGCGGTCCACTTCGAGCCCTCGATGGGGTTGAGCGGAATCGGGTTGACGTGGGCCCAGTTGTCGCCGTAATGGTTAAGCCTCTTGGCCAGCAACTGCGCATGCTCGGCCTGGTCGTTGATGCCGCGCATCAGCGCGTATTCGATACTGACGCGGCGCTTGGAGGCCAGCCAATAATCGTGCGCGGCATCCAACACCTGCGTGGTGTTGAAACGCTTGTTCATCGGCACCAGCTCGTCACGCAGTTCGTCGCTGGGGGCATGCAGGGAAACGGCCAGACGCACGGGAATGCCTTCGGCAGTGAGCTTCCTGATGCCGGGGACCACGCCCACCGTGGATACGGTGATGTTGCGCGCGGAAATGCCGAAGCCTTCAGGAGGCATGGCGGAAATCTGTCGCACGGCGGACAGCACGGAGTTGTAGTTGCCCATCGGCTCGCCCATGCCCATGAACACGATGTTGCTCAGTCGGCCCTCTCCCCCGGCCACTTCGTCGTCACGCATCATTTTGGCGGCCACACGCACCTGTTCGATTATTTCACCGGTGGACATGTTACGGGTCAGGCCAAGCTTGCCGGTGGCGCAGAACGGGCAGCCCATGCCGCAGCCGACCTGCGAGGAAATGCACAGCGTGGTGCGGGTCGGGTATCGCATAAGCACCGATTCGATGAGGGAGCCGTCGAACAGCTTCCACAAGGTCTTGATAGTGGTGCCTTCGTCCGCCACTTGGCGGGTCACCTCGGTGATGAGCTGCGGGAAGAACGCGGCGGCGGCCTCGCTGCGCTTGGCTGCCGGAAAATCAGTGAATTTGGCGGCATTCACATCGAAATGGTCAAAGTAATGGTTGGCGAGCTGCTTGACTCGGAACTTCGGCAATCCGAGTTCGGCCGCTTTCTCGATGCGCTGCTCGGGCGTCATATCCACAAAGTGCAGCGGCGGCTTACCACGGCGGGCATGGTCCTTGGATAGCACGTCACGGAAGGCACCTGATGTGCCGCCGGGAGTAATGCCGGTTTCCGGAGTGTCAGGATGCTGTGTGGTCATGATGGGTTCGCTTCGCTCTCAATATCAGAAAATAGTCAAACATGCAATAGAAATATCAGAATCCACCATACGGCGTGCCGCATACGAATCAGATGGCCCATGTCTTAGCCCATGGCGAACGCATATTGAACGATGATTCCCCCATATATGACATGTGGCACCGTGCGATATACACACGATGCCACATTGTTCATGCACGAGGCATGCGAATCACAGTCCGGTGACCCACAGCAAGGCGCAGGTGAACGGTGCACTCATCAAAATGGAATCCACACGATCCATCACACCGCCGTGTCCCTTGAGCAGATGGCCCATGTCTTTGATGCCGATATCGCGCTTGAGCATGGAAGCACACAAATCACCGAACGTGCCCACGGCGCCGATGAGAATACCCGCCACGATCGGCACCCACCAACGAGTGGCCCAGTTCGAGGCATCATACGTGCACACGAATACGGCGAACGCGCCAGCCATGGCGAAGAGCATCGAGCCGATAAGGCCCTCAACGGACTTCTTCGGCGAGATGCGCGGGCTGAGCTTGTGTTTGCCGAGCCAGGCACCGGCAAATAAACCGCCCGTATCGGATAGGGCGGGCAGGAACACCAGCATGATGGCGTGAGCAATCGGATGTCCATCAAAAGTCAGTGAGATGATGATGCAGCTGGCCAACAACGGAATGTACAACACGGTAAGCACGGACACAGCCGCATGGCTGAGCCGGGAATGATGTTGTTCCCCGCCCTCATGATTGAACGAGGATTCGAGGCGCGCGCTGGCATCCGTGTTGGACAGTTTGCCGGCAACCGCCAGAGATAGGCGGTTGCCGACGCTGATTTTTGCGCTGGCCGCGATGGCGACCAGAATAATCGACACGATGATACTCAGCGACATCGTGATGAGATGGTATGGGGAATAGTAGGTGGCGATGAGGGTGAAGGACGAGCACAGCCACAGCATAAACACCGGGATGTGCAGGCCTACGGTGGCGAAGTCCACCCTGAGCTCCCACAGCGCCAGAATCATGAACACGACTACCAGCAGCACGAAGAGGTCGACGCTGAGCAGCAGGCACGCGACAATAAGGATGACCAGTGCCGCGCCTGTGGCGATGGCCTGCGGCATGTTACGGCCGGTCTTCTTGTTGATCTGGTCGAGCGTCTCCTCGGCCTCTTCATGGAGTTGTTCGTTGCGTTCCATAATCCTCCGGACCTGGTCTGAATCAGACCTCCATGATCTCCTTCTGCTTGGTCTCCAGCAGAGTATCGATCTCGTCGGTAACGGACTTGGTGACCTTGTCAAGATCCTTCAGCAGGCGATCGCCTTCGTCCTCACCCATCTCGCCGTCCTTGACGGCCTTGTCGATGGTTTCCTTGGTCTTACGGCGAATGTTGCGCACGGCGACCTTGCCGTCCTCGGCCTTGCCCTTGGCGAGCTTGACGTATTCCTTACGACGGTCCTCGGTGAGTTCCGGCATGGTCAGGCGGATGACGTTGCCATCACGGTTCGGGCTGATGCCGAGGTCGGAGTTGCGCAGGGCCTTTTCGACGGCACCGGCCTGGGAAGCGTCAAACGGGGTGACGGACAGGGTGCGCGGTTCGGGAACGCCGATGGAGGCGACGGCCTTAATCGGGGTGGGGGCACCATAGTAGTCCACGGTGATGCCGTTGAGCAGGGCCGGGTTTGCGCGACCGGTGCGGATGCCGGAGAAGTTTTCCTTGGTGTTTTCCACGGTCCTGGCCATCTGTTCCTTGGCCTGGTCGATAAGAGACATATTCACTCCTTGTGTGTTGGTGTTCGTCTGTGTTGTTCGTCTATGAACGCTTGATTCGATTGTAGGCGTTTGCGGCTTACTCGGCCACGCGCGATTCGGCGGTGGAGACCAGCGTACCGATTTCATCGCCGACGAGGGCGCGGGTCACGTTGCCCGGCTCTTCGAGGCCGAAGACGCGGATACGCTTCTTGTTGTCGCGGGCCATGGACAGTGCAGAGGCGTCCATGACGGCCAGATTGTCCACGAGAGCGCGATTGTAGCTCAGGATTTCAAAACGCTTGGCGTTCTCGTCCCTGCGCGGGTCGGCGGTGTAGACGCCGTCGACGCCGTTCTTACCCATAAGCACTTCGTCGCAGTGGATTTCGAGAGAACGCTGGATGGAAACCGTGTCGGTGGAGAAGTACGGCATGCCGGCACCGGCGCCGAAAATCACCACGCGACCCTTTTCAAGGTGACGGATGGCCTTGAGCGGAATATACGGCTCGGCGACCTGTCCCATGGTGATGGCGGTCTGCACGCGGGTGGCCTGCCCCTCCTGCTCCAGGAAGTCCTGTAGAGCGAGGCAGTTCATCACCGTGCCGAGCATACCCATGTAGTCGCCACGGGAACGATCAATACCGGCCTGCTGCAGTTCGGCACCGCGGAAGAAGTTGCCGCCGCCGACCACGATGGCCACCTGCACACCCTGTTGTACGGCCGGAACGATTTCCTCGGCAATGCGACGAATCACATGGGTATCTATGCCGACCTTGCCACCACCGAATGCTTCGCCGGACAGCTTGAGCAGAACTCTGCGCGGCTTGTCGCTATCAGTCATATTGTGCCTTTCTCAAAACCGAAAGTGCGAAATTATCCGTAGACAAGCGTATCGGTTTACGACGACACCCCCTAGCAACGACACCCTTGGAATAGCGGAACGCCATCCGATTATTGAATAACCGGATGGCGTTTCGTTGAAATTACGCTAAGCGCGCGGAGTAAGCCTTAGGCTCACTCCTCTTCGCCCTTGCCGACCTCGACACGAGCGAATGCGGTGGCGTTGCCACCGACTTCCTTGAACAGGTCGCCGACGGTCTTGGACGGGTCCTTGACGAACGGCTGCTCGAGCAGCACGACTTCCTTGAAGAAAGCGTTGAGACGGCCTTCGACGATCTTCGGAACGATCTTCTCCGGCTTGCCCTCGGCCAGGGACTTCTCGGTGGCCACGCGACGCTCGGACTCGACCACATCGGCCGGAACGTCCTCGCGGGTCAGCCACTTGGCGCCCATGGCGGAGATCTGCAGAGCAGCTTCGTGAGCCACGGCGGCGCCGGCCTTGTCGGTGGCGATCATGGCGACGATGCTCGGCGGCATCTCGGCGGACTTCTTGTGAGCGTAGACTTCGACGTGCTCGCCGGAGATCTTGGCGAACTGGCCGACCTTGACGTGCTCACCGAACAGGGCGGCGGCCTCCTCGACAGCCAGCTTGACGGTGGTGTCGCCAGCCTTGGCCTCGAGCAGCTCGTCAGCGGAGTTGGCGTCGGCGTCCACGGCGTAGCCGAGAACTTCCTCGGTGAACTCGACGAACTTCGGGGTCTTGGCCACGAAGTCGGTCTCGGAGTTCAACTCGACGGCGTAGCCGGTCTCGCCATTGGCGGTCTCGACGACCTTGGAGGCGATGGTGCCTTCCTGAGCCTTACGGCCTTCACGCTTGCCGGCTGCGGCGATACCCTTGGCGCGGATGATTTCCTTGGCGCGGGCGACGTCGCCTTCGGCTTCGGTCAGAGCCTTCTTGACGTCGAGCATGCCAGCGCCGGTGTCTTCACGAACCTGCTTGATCAGTGCGGCGGTAATTGCTGCCATTGATTATTCTCCTTGAGAAATTTTGCTTACCCATGAACGATGGGAAGCGCTTATTCAGGCACTTCCCATCGTAGAGCATCACTCGGCCTTGGGGGCCTCGGCGGTTTCGCCCTCGGCGGCAGCCGGAGCGGCGGCTTCAGCGGAAGCCTCGGCAGGAGCCTCGTTGGTCAGGAGTTCCTTCTCCCAAGCGGCCATCGGCTGCTCGGCGGCTTCGCCCTCGGCCTTGTTGGCGCCGGAGCGCTCCAGCAGACCTTCGGCGACGGCGTCAGCCATCAGGCTGGTCAGCAGTTCGATGCCGCGGATGGCGTCATCGTTGGCCGGAATCGGGTACTCAACGGTGTCCGGGTCGGCGTTGGTGTCGACGATGGCGACAACCGGGATACCCAGCTTGTGAGCTTCCTCAACAGCCAGGGCTTCCTTGGTGATGTCCACGACGAACATCGCGGACGGGGTGCGGTTCATGTTGCGGATACCGCCCAGCTGCTTGTTGAGCTTGTCCTTCTCGCGCTCGAGCAGGAGGAGCTCCTTCTTGGTCAGGCCGGAGCCGTGCACGTCGGTGAAGTCCATTTCCTCAAGTTCCTTGAGGCGGTTGACGCGCTTGGAGACGGTCTGGAAGTTGGTCAGCATGCCGCCGAGCCAACGCTCGGAGACGTAGGGCATGTTCACGCGGGTGGCCTGGTTGGCGATAGCTTCCTGAGCCTGCTTCTTGGTGCCGACGAAGAGCACGGTGCCGTTGTGGGCCACGGTGGTCTTGATGAAGTCGTACGCCTTGTCGATCATGTCGAGCGACTTGAACAGGTTGATGATGTGGATGCCGTTGCGCTGGGTGAGGATGAACTGCTTCATCTTCGGGTTCCAACGACGGGTCTGGTGGCCGAAGTGCAGGCCGGCCTTCAGCATGTCGCTCATAGTGATCTGAGCCATGGTATTACTACCTTTCATTGTCGGTTCTTGCCTGGCCATGCGCACCTGCGTGCAGCTACTCCCCCGGTTTCACGAGTTGTACAGCCGACCGACACAGGCCGTCGCGAGCATGACGCGAATTTGTTGTGTGCCGGTTGACAATATTGGGTGGTTCCGGACGCCAGCGACTGCGTCCGTTGCCGGGTGGCACACAAATTTTGAGAATAGCACGGAGCCGGTACTAAGAAAAACAGGCTCCCCTCCTTGAGGGGAGCTGTCGCCGTAGGCGACTGAGGGGAGTTACGGGCGGTACCGGCAGAACCACCCTCAGTCTCACTACGTTCGACGGCTCCCGCCAGCGGGAGCCGGGTATGGACTACTTCGCCTGACGATTGCGCATGTAGCGCAGGGCTTCGCGGCGTTCTTCCTTTTCCAGGCGATCCAAATACACGTGGCCGTCGAGATGGTCGCATTCGTGCTGAAGCATACGGCCCATCAGCCCGGAGCCCTCGAGCACGACCTCGTTGCCGTCCAGGTCGATGCCACGCACGCGAGCGTAGTCGGCCCGACGGGTCTTGTACCACAAGCCGGGCACGGACAGACAACCTTCATCGCCATACTGCTCGCCGGACTTCTCCTCGAATACGGGGTTCAGAACGTAGCCGACCTTGCCGTCGATGTTGTAGGAGAAGGCCCTCAGGCTCACGCCGATCTGGTTGGCGGACAGGCCCGCTCGGCCCGGATCGTCCACGGTTTCCAGCAGGTCGTCAACCAGGCGGCGTACGGCTGGGGTGATTTCCTTGATCTCATCGCAGGGGGTGCGCAGGACTGGGTCGGGCACGACCCTGATCTCACGGATGGCCACTTCTCGTTACTCCTCGTTCTTCTCGTCAGCCGGCCGGTCCGGCTTGCTGCCGGTGTCAGCGGCATTGTCGGCATTGTCGGCGGAATCACCGGTCTCGCCCTCTTCGGGTTCGGCCTTCGACTTCTTGATCTTCTCCGACACGCTAGCAATCGAATCAGACACGCTGGTTTTCATCTGTTCCGAGGCCTGTTTGACCTGTTCGGACGCCTGCTTGACCGATTCGGAGGATTTCCTGACGGTCTCCAGCGTGCTGTCGATGATCTTGGCAGTGGCGGGCAGCGGCTTGTTGGATGGCTTGGGCGCGTACAGATCCTCTTCGATGACGGTGGCGTAGCGCTGCAATACCTTGGGACGCACCACTTTCATGCTCGGGGTGAGCGTGCCGTGCTCCTGACTGAATTCCTCATCCAGCACCGCGAATTTGCGCACGGACTCAGCGCGGGAGACATTGGCGTTGGCCTGGTCGATGTACTGCTGGATAAAGGCGCGCACCGCGTCGTTGTCGCTGGCCTCGGCGAGTGTCATGTCGGCATTGAGGCCCTGACCTTCCAGCCAGGAATGCAGCATTTCGGGGTCGAGCTCGATAAGTGCGGACACGAACGGCTTGCCGTCGCCGACTACTACTGCATGAGCCACGATCGGGCAGGTGTCGATGACATCCTCCATCGGGGCGGGGCTGATGTTCTTGCCGCCGGCGGTGATGATGATGTCCTTCTTGCGTCCGGTAATGAAGGTGAAGCCGCGGTCGTCGATACGACCCAGATCGCCGGTTTTGATCCAGCCGTCGGCAGTCATCGTCTGTGCGGTGAGTTCGGGCTGCTTGTAGTAGCCAAGGAACACGTTCGGGCCGGTCAGCTCAATTTCATCGTCTTCGCCAAGACGCACGCCCATGCCAGGCCCAGGCTTGCCGACCGAACCGACCTCGTTGTCGTCCTCCCAATTGACGAGCATCGGAGCGGCGGTTTCGGTCATGCCATAACCCTGGATGAAGGTGATGTCATCCATGCCGTTGAAGAAGTGGGCCAAATCCACGTTGAGCGGCGCACCACCGCAGGCCAGCCATTTGAGATTCGGTCCGAGAGCGGAACGAATGGATTTGCCCACCGTGGCCATGTAGAACGAATGGCGCATGCGCTCGATGAACGAATGGCCGCGGCCGGCCTGCTCATCCTTGCTCCACTTGACGAAGTGCTTGACCGACTGGGCGAAGATATGCCCCTGGATGCCGGCACCAGCCTTCTGCGAGGCCGCGTTATACACCTTCTCGAACACACGTGGCACGCCCAGCAGGTAGGTGGGCTTGAAGCTGCGGATATCGGCGAGCAGTCGCTTGGCGTCGGGAATGTATCCGACCACGCCGCAGCCACCGATGCACACGTACTGGATGTAGCGGGCGAAGCAGTGCGCCAGCGGCAGGAACAGCAGCAGACGGTTGTCGTCGTACAGCATGCCACGCAGAATCTCGTAGCCGTTAAGCACGATGTGCGTGTAATTGCGGTTGGAGAGCATCGCGCCCTTGGGCTTGCCGGTGGAACCGGAGGTGTAGACCACGGTGAGCAGATCATCGGCTTTGATACGAGCGATAGCCGCATCCAACGTCTCATCGGATACGCCATGCCCGAAGTCAGCGACAGCGTCAAGGCCATCGGCCTTGAAATTGAACACGTATTTCATGCCCGGATGATTGACACGGATCTGCTCAAGCGTCTGTGCGTGCTGGAAGTCGCCGGCAAAGGCGATGGCGGGATCGACTTCCTCGACGATGCCCGCGGTCTGACGGGCAGAATCGGTCTCATAGACGGGCACAACCACAGCGCCGATTGCCGCGCAAGCGAAATCAGCCACACCCCACTCATAGCAGGTAGGCGAGTAAATCAGCACCATGGTGCCGGCTTTGACGCCAAGTCCCAACAGGCCCTTGGCCACCTCGCGTACGCGGGACAGCATTTCAGTAGCTGTGGCGCTGCGCCATTGGTGGGTGTTGTCATCCTGCCATTCCGCGATGATGTCATCCGGCGTGCGAGCTGCTCGTTTGGCCAGCAGCGAGTAGACGGTGTCGTCATCGGTGGTGACATATCTGGGTTCTTCTACATGTTCACGCATGGTCACTACTATAGGCGAACCAGCCTATGACACGGCAGAACCGTCTCCCGCTACCAGCGTAGGAATCGGTGTGCGGGCGGGGCCGTCTGGTCAGCCCAGATCGGCATAGATGCACATCCATCGAGAACCGATGTACTTCAGTTTGAGGTTGACTCGCAGATTTTCCTGGCCGATGGTCATGAATACCGCCATTTCCAGCGTGTCCTTGCCGGTAATCATGCCGTCGATCAATGTGGGGACAGTGGGCAGATAGCAGAATTTCGCTTTGAGCTCCGGATGGGTGACCATGTGGGTGCCGAGCAGGTATTGCATGGTTTGCAGCCGGTCCAGGCATGGTTTTGTCATGGCTCTGTTGAGATGTGCGACGCTGAGTTTGCCACGTATCGCGTCCGCCGATGTGCAGGCGATGCGGCATGCAGCCATGGCCATGGAATGACATTCCTTCGCATTCAGCCCGCCTATGAATGTGGGTTGGATGTGATACCGCACCGGGCGATCCGACAGCTCCACAACGATGAATCCGTCATAACTCGGCAACGGCCCGTACTGATATGTGCCGTGGAAAAATCCCGAATACTCCATGATGACCCCCTTCAAGCCCCCTTGCAACTCACCATCATCGGCGAGCGTCTGTACTACAACATCACGAAAGGCGCGCCAAGTCAAACTACTTGAGCGCGCCTTCGGGCAAGTTAAGCCTCCTGCATGGAGGGCAAACCCCCATTTCCAGGGGGTAATCGGGATTATCGTGCGGAATACGGGTTGACCACCATGCCGCAACGCTGGAAGTTCTTCACGTCGACGTAGCCGGTGGAGGCCATCGCGCGCTTGAGGGCGCCGATGAAGTTGGTCTTGCCGTCCGCCTGGTGGCTCGGTCCGAACAGCACCTGTTCGAGCGGGCCGACCGTGCCGACCGTGGTGCGGTAGCCGCGCGGCAGCGTCTGGTGGCGGGCTTCGGAACCCCAGTGGGTGCCCTTGCCGGGGGCCTCGGTGGCGCGGGCCAGCGGCGCGCCGAGCATGACCGCGTCGGCGCCGAGGGCCAGGGCCTTGACGAAGCTGCCGGAGTCGCCCATGCCTCCGTCGGCGATGACCTGCACGTAGCGGCCGCCGGATTCGTCCATGTAGTCGCGGCGGGCCTCGGCCACGTCGGCGATGGCGGTGGCCATCGGGGCCTGCACGCCGATGGTCTGGCGGGTGGCGGAGACCGCGCCGCCGCCGAAGCCGACGAGCACGCCGGCCGCGCCGGTGCGCATCAGGTGCAGAGCGGCGGTGTAGTTGGATGCGCCGCCGACGATGACGGGCACGTCAAGGTCGTAGATGAACTTCTTGAGGTTCAGCGGTTCCTGGCCGGAGGAGACGTGCTCGGCGGAGACCACAGTGCCGCGGATCACGAACAGGTCCACGCCCGCGTCCACCACGGTGGAGTAGAACTGCTGGGTGCGCTGCGGGGAGAGCGCGCCGGCCACGGTGACACCGGCGGCGCGAATCTCGTGCAGACGTTGCGTGATGAGCTCCGGCTTGACCGGCTCGGCATAGATCTGCTGGATACGCTCGGTGGCCTGATCGGCCGGCAGTCCGGCGATTTCGTCCAACAGCGGGGTCGGATCCTCGTAACGGGTCCACAGACCTTCCAGATCGAGCACGCCGAGCGCACCCATCTTGCCCATGGCGATGGCGGTGGCCGGGCTGGTCACCGAATCCATGGGGGCGCCGATCACCGGCACATCGAACTCATAGGCGTCGATCTGCCAAGAGGTGGAGACGTCCTCGGGGTCGCGGGTGCGACGGGAGGGGACGATTGCCACATCGTCGAGTGCGTAGCCGAGACGGCCTTTTTTGCCCAAACCGATTTCAATTTCCTGAGACATGGTTTCCAGCCTATTGCCCGGGTGGGACGCCAACAAGGCCGTTTCCCACGGACCGGACGATTGCTTCAAGTCGTTACAAACATGCGCTATGACTAAATCATCTTCACACCATCTATCAGGAGGAAGCATGGCCAAAATCAAGGTCGAAGGCACTGTCGTCGAACTCGACGGCGACGAGATGACCCGCGTGATCTGGAAGGACATCAAGGATCGTCTGATCCTGCCGTACCTCGACGTGAACCTCGACTACTACGATCTGGGCATCGAGCACCGCGACGAGACCGATGACCAGGTGACCATCGACGCCGCCCACGCCATCCAGAAGCACCATGTCGGTGTCAAGTGCGCCACCATCACCCCCGATGAGGCCCGAGTCAAGGAATTCGGTCTCAAGAAGATGTGGAAGTCCCCCAACGGCACCATCCGCAACATCCTGGGCGGCACGATCTTCCGCGAGCCGATTGTGATGAGCAACGTGCCTCGTCTGGTGCCCGGCTGGACCAAGCCGATCGTCGTGGCCCGTCACGCATTCGGCGACCAGTACAAGGCCACCGATTTCAAGGTTCCGGGAGCTGGCCAGCTGACCGTCACCTTCACTCCGGACGATGGCTCCGAGCCGATTCAGCACGTGGTCTACAACTACGGCGAAGACGGCGGCGTGGCCCAGGTGCAGTACAACGTCAACGATTCGATCCGCGGTTTCGCTCGCGCCTGCTTCAACTACGGCCTGATGCGTCATTACCCGGTGTACTTGTCCACCAAGAACACGATTTTGAAGGCCTACGACGGCCAGTTCAAGGACATCTTTGCCGAGGTGTTCGAGACCGAATACAAGGACAAGTACGCCGAGGCAGGCCTGACTTACGAGCACCGCCTGATCGACGACATGGTGGCCAGCTCCCTGAAGTGGCACGGCGGTTACATCTGGGCCTGCAAGAACTACGATGGCGATGTGCAGTCCGACTCCGTGGCCCAGGGCTTCGGTTCGCTGGGCCTCATGACCTCCGTGCTCATGACCCCGGACGGCCAGACCGTCGAGGCCGAAGCGGCGCACGGCACCGTGACCCGTCACTACCGCCGTTGGCAGAAGGGCGAGAAGACCTCCACCAACCCGATCGCCTCCATCTTCGCGTGGACCGGCGGCCTTAAGCACCGCGCCGATCTGGACGGCACGCCCGAAGTCCGTCACTTCGCCAAGACGCTGGAGAAGGTCATCGTCGACACCGTTGAAGGCGGTCAGATGACCAAGGATCTGGCCATGCTCATCGGCCCGGACGAACCGTGGCTCGACACCGACGGCTTCATGGACGCGCTGGACGAGAACCTGGCCAAGGCTCTGGCCGAGTAAATCATCGAACACATCGTGCGGACCTACATGGGTCATGTCATGTCGCAAACTGTCATGATTGTCGTGCTTCATCTGGAATGTTCCTCAGCACGATAATCATGACAGTTGTTCGATACACGCACGTAATACCCCTAATTGTTCCCGGATATGTGGCGATTTGTCCACTGGTCCGGGACTTTTTCGTATACGGCCTACTAGAATCGTGATTCAGTTTGTTTTCACGCCCGCTTGAGGAGGTTTCGCCGCTTATGGTGTTCGCACGCCGCTCAACCACCCTGCTCGCCGCCATTATCGCATCCTGCGCGATGGTGCTGTCACTGGCCGCGTGCACCTCAGACAATAAGACCGTTGTAGATGGTCGAACCACGGTGACGTCCAATTCTGCCGGCGGCGTGGCCGTGTTCGCACCTTCGGACGGCATTACGCTGAACCAGCAGACGCCACTGAACAAGTGGGCGAAGCTGGTGCCTGACCTGACCAAGGCTCTGGTCGACGCCGGTTTCAAGAAAGGCGATATCGATCATACGACGTCCGACTCGTTGGACAAGCAAAGCCGCGCCATCCAAGACTTTGTGGTCGATCATCTTTCGAATAACACCACGGACGATTCCGGCATTGCCATCGCGCCCGACAACATGACATTGCTCGTGGCTCCAGTAGTCGAGGCCGACGCTTCCACTCGCCAATACGGCGATTACGTCAGCCAGAACCTGAGCACCAACGATGCCACGGATGAGGGAGCTACTTCTGACGGTGAATCTTCCGAAGACGACTCGTCCAAAGACGATTCGTCCAACACTGAGAGCGACAGCACTGCATCGGACGAGCAGGCGCAGGCCGTGGACCGGCTGGTCTCATCGCTCAAGCTGGCCAAGGAATCCGGCATGCATGTGGTATTGCTCGGCAACAGTATCGAGGGATATAAGCCGGACGCCTTCGTCAAGTTCTCGGACGCCCAGACCATCGGCAAGCTACAGGCGGAAAAGATGGTGTCCAAACTCAAGTTGGATAAGGCCAGTAAAGACAACCCCAAATACATTGAGGTGCTGCTGCCATACACCGCCGTGGACGAAAAAGGCAACGCCGACGATTCCACGTTCGCCCAAGAGGCGTTCCGTGGTATCTGGCAGGTACTGGGCTCCTACTATCAGAAGGGCGTTGTGGAAAGCCCTTCAGGCACCTTGGACGGCAAATCCACGGAAAACGATTGGCAAGCCGTGGCCTACGATGCCGCTAAGGAAGGCTCCACTGCGAAAGTGCTTGACAAGCGTCTGGCAAAAACCGACGGACAGTCCACACTCACCCGTATTGACGGCATCATCACGATGAACGACTACATCGCCTCCGAGGTCGTCAAGGAATTGGACGATCTGGGATACACCGGCTCTGCCGCCGATATCAATCCGCAGATCACCATCTCGGGCATTGTCGGCAATATCACCGGCAAGAAGGATCTCAGCCGCGACGCCGTGCCGGACCCGATCAAATCCCCTGAAAACGACAACGCAAACGACTCATCCAGTTCCGATGACGATGCGGACAAGGACACCTCCGCTTCCGACAAGGACCGTGACTCGCAGTGGCCTCTAGTAACCGGATACGGCGCGTATGTCTCGAACATCCCATCCATCGTCAATGGCAAGCAATGGATGACCGGCATGGAAGACAGACAGACCATCGCCACGGATATCGCTCAGGCCTGCGCCAAGCTCAACAAGGACGAAGCGCTGAGTTCCATGCCTTCAATCAGGAACTCCGAGGTAGGCGGCGTGAAGAAGATCCCGACCATCAGCGAACCGTTGCTGGCTGTCAGCGCCAGCAATCTCAAGTCCGCGCTGATCGACCCCGGATATATTTCCTTGGCCGATGCCGGCCTGTGATTCATACTCGTCACGCCGCTAGCCGCCTGCGATGTCTCTTCCGTACGGCCCTGTTCCGGCCGACAATCACCGTTAAATCATGACGGTTTCAGTACGATTTTTCGGCTCCCCGCATATTGCTGTGGGTCAAGATAGTCGGCCGTTCCTCGCTTGAGGCCCCAATGCAGGCAACGGTCTTCGCAATGGTCCGAGCTGCCTTCAACGATGCCTACGGGCTGTCTGCGGGAGATCGTATCCCCCACTGAGAGCTCGGTAACGGCCGGTTCGAATGTCGACGTGACACCTCCACGATGCCGTACACTCACCACATCTTTGCCAGCTACTTTGCCAGCAAAACTCACGGTCCCTGCCTGTGGTGACAGAATTACGGTACCTTGCTCCGCAACAAGATCCACTCCGCGATGACCTGGTGCCCACGGGTTGATCGGCCGCTCGAACTGTTGTTCGACCTGTGGATCGTCGACCGGCCAGTCGAACCGGGATTCGCACTGATTGCCATTGCGCCACGCCAAATCAGACATATCGGTGAAATCCTCCACCGTGTATGCCGCATCTCCGGTCACCGCAGTATCCGCATGCGCAACATGCTGAGGCGTGGATGCCAGCCCTACTCCCAAGGCAAGCAGCAGGCCGATAACGGCGGCCAACGCGATTATGGCATCCATACGCCGTTGCCGTTCCTGAGCCCGCTGACGCGCCTGCTGACGCCGCCTGCTGGCACGTCGGGCTTCGTCGCGACGCCAATCAAACAACAGTGGTGCATTCATGAGATTCCTCCCCATAGTGTGAGTGTGATGTGATTCCGGCTTCTTTGCCGGTGATACCCACCTTGAGGGGTCCGAAACAGGATGTCCAGCCAGAACGACCTATGTGGTTCTAGCTTCCGAAGTTATCCACAATGAAATTTCGCGCGACAGTATCGCCGCATCGTCATGTTGTTCGACCTTCAGCCGTGGCCGATCCATGTCACAACCGCTGCCATGCAGTGACAGCGGAACATCAGAACTCTTGTGATTGTTCCCACTGGGTTCGCATGCTCAGACGGTTGTTCCGTTTCACCGATTCCAGTATTTGCCAAGCAGACACCAGCTCCTCTCGGGGACTGAGCATTTCATCGCATGAGCTTGCCGAGATTTTCATCGAATGGATTGGTGAAAAAGTTTACGTCCTTCCATCGGGCGTTAGAGGATTCGGGTTTCACCCAATACTGGTCGGATAAGCTCAATCCCAACGACTTGTCAAGCAATTCGACCGTGGACCGCATGCCCATGGAGTCCAATACTCTGCGGATGCCGTCTCGGGTGGATGGGATGGCGCGATGGGCCCACCACATGTCGATTCGACGTGCATATACAGCGTCTTTGCTGTGAGTCACCAGTTCCAGAGGCAGGCGATTACGGTCCAAGATCTCGCCAACGCCTACGGCGTGACCGGATTGCCGGTTGTAGTCGAACGACATCACTGGATGTGATCTGCACATGAGTATTCGACGTTCCATAGCCAGCTCCTCTACCGTTAGTCGCTAGTGTATATCCGTGTTCGGTTTTTGGCTGTATGAGATAGTATTCGATGAGTCCGATTCTGCGGAATTCAGCGCGACATGCCCTACACGCATGTAATTTGCTTTTTCGTGGCAGGCATGTAAGATACGTGACTTGTGCGCGAGAGAAATCTCAAACACAGCAGACATTCCTGCGTAGCTCAGTTGGCAGAGCATCCGACTGTTAATCGGACGGTCGCTGGTTCAAGCCCAGCCGCAGGAGCTCACCTGAAGCCATTGGCGTGTCGCCGGTGGCTTTTCTGTTGCCCATCCCCTGAAGCTGCTTCATCAGCGAATCATCCATTAGTGCTTCAGTGGTCGTCCCGAGAAAATCGGCAGACTTCACTAGGTCTGCTACCGACCATGCGATACGTCCTTTCATTTTATTGGTCATGGTGGGCCTTTGGATGCCGAGGAATGACGCCAGAGCGCTTTGCGATTTATCTTGCGCGGTAAGCAGCATTTTTACGTTCCATGCGATGACGAGTTCCGCATACTGCACCTCGTCATCCATGTTTTTCTGAATCTTGATTGGTTCTACAGCAGTCATTTTTCTGACTTTCACATTGGTTAATTTGGTTAATTTCTTCATTTAATAATAGCGACCTTATCATTCGATTTGCGTTTCGTCAAAAGAAACACTATAGTGTTAGCCATGACGAAACAAACGACTGTGAAAGGAACTGCTGCGATGAAGGAGTGGCTGAAGAATCAGGGTATTTCCTATCGTGAGCTGGCTTCCTCTATGGGACAGTCTGCGTCATCCGTTTGTAAGAAGGTCAATGGCGAAACGCAGTGGCAGCAATATGACCTGTTGTTTCTGCACGATCGCTATGGGCTTTCTTCTGATTTCGTGCTGGGTATCACTGTTACTCCCTATTCAGAGGAGGTGACGGTCTGATAAAGGAATGCCCGGTCTCGATTTGGTACATCGGAACCGGGCGTATGCAACACATCCAATGTTGAACGATCCGATGTTTGGCGACAGTGAATCGTTCGCATTGCCTTTTAGATTATGGAGGCTGCACAAATGTCAAGTGTAACCGAAGTCCTTGTGGCTTCTGATTCTGATGGTACCGCCTGCGCGGGTGTTTCACGGTGCATGGCGTCTACATGTTTCCCGGGTTTTCCCGAATCGTTGTATTGGCGTCGTCTGGGACGGCGTTACGAGCTGTTGGGCCTGGCCTCGTGGGTCGTGGCGGCGGTGGCGGTCGTCGTGTTCGTGGCCGTGCTGATCGCCGCGAGGGATCTCCTCGTGCCGGCCGTGTTTCTGGTTCCTTTGGCCTGCGTGATGGTCCTTGTGGGCCGTTGGTGCGACCGTAACTCGCGTGATGCCTGGGATTTCGCTTTCTGGTCCCTTCACGCGGAGGTGAGGCAATGACCATGACCGTTGGCGCGCGTTCCCTCGATAACGAGGAGCGCTCGAATTTCCGGGACTACATGTCCCTGTTGTCCCTGTCCGTGGATGAGTCGATGACCGTGAGGGAGGTCATGGCGGTCGCCTATCTGATCGGCCGGCATGACGCTCTTCGTGACGTGCGGAACGCTTCGTCGCCGTCTCGGACGTTGAACCGTCGTCTGATCCATGGCGGTCCGTCGGATTGCGTGTTCAATCGCGGCTACGAGGCCGGTGCGGGCATGGTGTCCGACGAGATCGACGCGTTGATGCGCGACGTGGAGTCCCTCAGCGGCGATGACGCGGTGTTCTCGATGCTCAGGCATCCTTCGGTGAGCGGGGGTGATGAGTGGTGGAATTGGTGATCCTGCTGTTCGTGGTGCTCGCGGTGGCCTGCTTCGGCCTGCTGCTGATGTTCGCCCTGTGCCGCGCGGCCACGCGCCGCGACATGCTTGAGGCCCGTTGGCGTGAGGAGTCGGCCGGTTCCGTGGGTGAGGAGGGCCATGAGAGCGCATGAAACGCTTGAGCGTGCCGGGCGTCATGGCGGCTTCCCGGCCCGTGGGCCTGCGTCGGGCCTGTTGGCGGCCTGCCCGTCGGACGGCAGCCACGACTTCTACCTGTCGATGATGCTCGACGTTCCCGTGCCGCGCGTGCCCGTGCTGCGCGCACGTCTGCAAGACTCCCGCCGAGGGGGTGCCGCATGAGCGTGAACGCGGTCGATTGGGCGCTCAGGTTCGCGCCCGTGGACGCCAGGCACGACGGTGCCGCTCGCGTGCTGATGTGTCTGGCGAACGTGGCCGACGACGAGGGGCGCAACGCGCATCCGACGCACAGGAAGCTGGCCGCGTGGTGCAAGTGCAGCGTGAGCACGGTCAAACGCCATCTGTCATGGCTGGAAGCGAACGGGCTGATCCGTCGCGGCGACCAACGCCAGGCCGGGCATTTCAGCGAGTGGCACCGGCCCGTCGTGTGGGATCTGTGCCTGGGGAACCGTCTGGAGCTCGACCCCGACTTCTTCGACTCGAACGACATTGACGCGACCCGAGGAGGACGGCCTTCCACGGAAAACAGGGCGAGGGGAAACCCCGGCTCACATGTGGACCGTGGTTATGGCGACGGGGACACGGGAAAACCCCGGCTCACGGGTGAACCACGGTTCACAGCTGTGACCCCACCCCCAGCTCACCTGGTGAGCTACAGTACGTCCCTAGTACGTAATAACCCCTCTGCCCCTACGGGGCATCTCCCCGCAAGCGGAGAGACCTCCCCGGACGATGACGGAATCCGCGAGGACGGTTCATGGGCCGACGCCGCCGGAGCCGAACCCCCAAGCAGCGAATCCGCCGGGGCCGGTTCCGACGCGGAGGCGGTGTGCCGCACGATGGCGGACGGGCTGCGCGCCATGCCGCCGATGCCGGTGCCCGAACCGTTGGCCCGGCCCGGCAAACGCGAACTCGACGCCGCCCGACGGCTGATCGCCCGCCACGGCATGCCACTGGTGCTGGCCGTGGCCGAATGGGCGTCGCTGCCGCCTTCCAAGACCGACAAGGGCGACGCTTCCGGCAAACCGTATGACGGTTTCTGGCGTCGCACGCTCACCGGCCCCCGCTCCCTCGCACGGCACTGGGACCAGGTATGCCTCCAGATGGCCGACGACCCCCACGGGCGTCGCCTGCTCGCCGGACACGGCATCCTCGCCGACAAGGGCGAAACGGCGCAGCCACCGAGCGCGGAATCCACGCCGAAGGTGCCGAACTACGGCATCCCCGACGACCTGGACCGCCGGACGAGGCGACTGCTCGTCCCCTACGACTTCGATGCGGGCAACGACGGGTTCGAGGCCCAACGCACCCTGCGCCGGCTGCTGAAGAACATCCCCGCGAACGACGCAGAAGGCGAATGCAATGCCGTGCTGGAGGCATTGCGGGCGGGCCGCGCCTTCCTGGACGCGGAATCCAGGGAGGAGGACGACGGCCTCGGGCGGCGGAAGCCGGCCGAGACCGGGCCGGCGTCCGTCCGTTTCGGCTTCATCGGCGGCCGTGGGCCGAAGGAGGCGCCGGCATGTTCCTGAAGGGAGAATGCGCGGATTTCCCCGACTCGTGGTCGGACCGCATGTGGGGGCCCGACGACCTGCCCAACCAGCGAACCCAATACGAGCTGCGCCGCGCGGCGGTGCGGATCTGCGAGGCCTGCCCGGTCAGGGCCGAATGCCTCGCGTTCGGCATCATGGTCCGGGACCAGTACGGCATCTACGGCGGACTGCCGTTGAGGGCCCGACGCCAGGTGCTGAAGACCGCGCAGGAGGCCGGATTCCGGTTCGACCCCGACGACCCGACCGCCGAACGGCGGCTCGCCCGGTACATCCGCGCGAACCCCGAGATCGTGGCGGCGGCACGCGAACGCGAATGCAAGCGCCGCAAGACCGAGCAGCGCAACGCACGCCAGCAACGATGGCGCGCCACCACACGCTCGACCGGCAAGGCGAAGGCCCCGGCCGCCGCCACACACACCCCGCCCTTGCAGGACACCCTCTTCTGAAGACAATCCGATACAGATAACCGGTCCGGCCCCATAAGGACGAACCATTCCGGAAACCCGCATACGCGGCAAACCGTGGAACCGCGCACCCGTGGACACGGGAAGCCGGAAACCCGAATGAAAGGAACAATCCCAATGACCACGAACACGAAAACGGTGGCCTTCGTCAACCTCAAGGGCGGGGTCGGCAAGACCACCAGCGCCATCGGCACCGCCGAAGCACTCGCCCGACTGGGCCATACCGTGACGGTGCGCGACGCCGACCCGTCCGGCGCGGCGACCCTGTGGGCGCACAAGGCCCTATCGGCCGGCCGTCCACTGCCCTTCGGGGTGGAGGTCGTCAACCGGTTCACCGTCGCCGCGCCCGCCGAGGAGGAATGGGTGCTGATCGACACGCCTCCCTTGCAGACCGATCTGGTGGAGGCGGCGGTGGACGCGGCCGACCTCGTGCTGCTCGTCACCACCACCGGCCCCATCGACCTGGAACGCATGCTGGAGACCATCCGGCAGATCAACAAGCCCTCCTCGGTGCTGCTGACCCAGACCCGCTACGGCACGCGCAGCCTCAGGCACGCCGAGGAGTTCCTGGCCGAGAACGGACTGGCCCATTGCAGGGAGACCATCCCGTACAAGGAGGCCATGCGTCTCGCGCCGGACGAGGGCCGGTTCCCGTCCGCCTCGGGCTACGGGCTTATCGCCAAGGAACTCAGCGACGCATTCAACGCCTGACACCCGCGGAACCGGCAACCCGGAAACCCGTGTCCACGCAAACCCGTGGACACGGGGACACGGAAAGGAACAACATCATGGAGATCAACAAGCCGATGACCACGAGGAACATGCTGGCATCGACCCTCACCGACTACAAGAAACCGGTCAAGCTGCCCAAGATCACGGTGGAGCTCGACCCCATGCTCAAGAAACGGTTCAAGGCCGAGGCCGTGCGGCGCGGCACCACCATCCGCGACATGCTCACGGCATGGATCGAACGCGACTGCCCTCCCCTCGACGCGGCGGACGCAAGGGCCGAGGCGAAGCAAGACGGAAGAAGGAGTGGATGATGACGGATGACATCGAGGAGCGGGCCGCACTGGCCCGTCGCGGGATCATGGACCATTCGGATTGCGAGGAGTGCACGGAGGACTGGACGTTCCTGATGCGTCAGGGACGGCGGGAGTTCCCGTTGGGATTGCGCACGGTGCTCGCGTGCCTCGCGTTCGCCGAACGCGAGGGCGCGGTGCCCGAGCTGCCGGCGGATTGGTGGGTTAGAATCAACAGGAGGTATCGATGACGACGATGCGCGGCGAGGGGAGCCGACTATGGATGTGTTCAAGGCATGGCCGGGAAGGGCGGAAAGCATCATGATCAGCCAGGAGTCATACATGAGGTGCACCGGCGGCGTGGCCCCGTGGCGTCGTGACGGCGACAAGGGGCCGTCCTACTACGCGGTGTGCCCGCTGTGCGACAATCCCATCCAGATCGTCGGCCTGTTCCGCCGGCAGGAGGAAAGCCGTGCGCGCCGGCCCTACGGGCGACACCACCGGGGCGATGTGCCGGGCCTGTGCCGCTACGACGAGGACGCCTACCTGCACTGCCCGTATGCGGATCCGAACCATCGGACGGACACCCGAACGAGACGTCATCCGAAGGACCAGACCGGGCGGGCCCTGTATGGTCTCATGCGCGGCGAGTTCGACCGGGTGACGCTGGCGTGGGAACGGTTCTCCGGCATCCATCTGGGGCCGGGGGCCGCCCGTGACATGCTTCGCAAATGGCGGGACGACCAAGGATGGCGCTACTACGACGCGACCTACGGCAATCTGCCGCAGATGCTGTTCTTCGCGGCCGGCGGACAGAACCTGGTCAAACGCTACATCGTGCCGGACAGCCCGTTGCACGAACGGCTGAAAGGCGTGCCGCAGGTGAGATTCACGCCGACGCGCTCCCGGTACGTGCAGGTGGACAAGGCCGGGCCGGGGTTCCTTACTCTGGATTTCCTGCTGTACGCCCGGCGCATCGAATGGGACGGACAGCACATGAACGAGACGTTCAGGCTACGCGGCCTGCTGGGCCGCGATGACGGGCAACAGGCCTTCGATGACCTGACCCTCGACGTCGATCAGGACTGGCTCCCCCACACAGCGGACGCCCAACCCGGCCGCGACGAGCGGCTACTCGACATCGCGCGGGAAACGCTGCAATCCAACGCGGGTATCCCGGCAGATCAATAAAGCGTTATCAATGCAAGGAGAACAATGATGAACGAGAACGACAAGACGGAAATCCTCGAACCCGTCGAAACACCCGCCGAGAACATCACAGAGCCAAGCAAGGATGGAAGGAAGCGTCCGAAGTGGCTGCCGCCCCTGATCGCGGCCGTCTGCGCGGTGATTCTGGTCGCGGCCGGCATCATCGGCTGGAACGCTTACAGCGGCGCGAAGCTCGCCGAGGCCAAGGAGGCGTGCGCCACCGCCGCCGACACCGTGCGCAACAATGCCAACGAATACAACGCGCTGCTCAACGGCGATGCCGCCGATGCCGCCGCCGTCAAGGCCGAACAGGTCAAGGACTCGAAGACCATCGAATCCTTGGGCAAGGAGCTCAAGGCCATGGCACCCGAATACGAGGGCTGCGTGGCCGAAAACGCGCAAGGACTGGATGCCGCCACCGTGAAGCTCAATGAACAGGCCGACTGGTACGAGACCCACGAGAAGAGCCTGTCGAAGGCGGTGAGGGCCGTCGCCGAATCCAAGGCCGCGAAGAGGCTGGATGACGCGAAAACGAATCTGACGGCGAAGCTGGACGAGGCGTCGAAGCTGCTCGCGGATTCGGACGGCAAGGTCGCGGACAACGCCACCCGCGACGCATTGTCGAACGCCATCGACGCGGCGAACGGGCTGAAGGACGGGAACGATCCGGCGAAGATCGACGGAGCGCGCACAACGCTGGAGGATGCCATCAACGGCGTGAACGCGAGCGTCCAGGCAAAGACGGACGCGGATGCGCAAGCCGCCGCAGCGGCCGCAGCGGCAGCCCAGGCTCAGGCGCAGGCCCAATCCACCTACAGCGGCGTCTCCTCCTACTCCGGAGGCGCGTACGGGCGCACGGAAGGCTCCACTTCCGGCTCCAACACATACCGTGGCACCACATCGGGCGGCTCCGGCCCGGCCGCCGCCTCCGCCCCAAAGCCGAACCTCAACGGCGCTTACGGCTGCGGCAACAGCTGCACCGGCAAGGATGATGGCTATTACCATCACTGATCGATGAATGACTGATTATGGCTCGTATCGGGAAACCGGTACGGGCCTTTTTCATGGATTTCGCAAAGGAAAGCCATGTCTCTGTGAACCTGTGTCCCCCGCATTCCCGTGTACCCGTATTGCCGGGAAATACTTCCGGATTTTTTGTAGACGCCATGCTCCGTGGTTCGGCGTGTCGTCTGTGAGGCTTGTTGGTGGCTGCCGGGCCAACCGGTGGCTACCTCCCGTTATTCCTGCGGTCGGAAGCCCCGCCACCCTTTGAAAAAAGAGGCGGCGGGGCCATGACCGGAACGATTGAGGGAGGGGATGAACAGACAAGGTTAACGGAGGTTCATTTACATGAACTTTGGCAGGAAGATGATGAAGGCCGGTGTCGCGGCGGTGGCTGCGATCGCCACGCTTGGTGCCGGCGGCGTCGTCGCATCGACCGCGTTCGCGGGCGGTGGCGGAGGCAACCAGCCCGGCACGGGCGGCGACCTGGCCGCGGTGCAGTTCTGGCAATACAAGGACGATGCTTCGGGCGCATGGGGTCCGGCCACGAGTCTTGATTCGGTGCGCGCCGCCATGAACAATGCCGGCGTGACGTTGGAGGGCGATGGCGTCACGAAGGCGCAGACCGCATTGGACCAAGCCCGCACGGAATGCGAGACCGGTTTCCAGCGGCGTCACCCCGGCGAGGGCAACGGCGACTGCCGAGTGGTCGCAGTCGGCGCGGTGCCAGCCGTCTTCGGCGGCAACTACATCTACAACGGGTCCGGCTGGGCTTCGCCGACCGGGACCGGCGGCTGGTACGACAACTGGAACACCTACGTAGCTCCAGGAACATACCAGTATGGCAGCACCGTATATAGGACCTCATATCCGTTCGATGATGATCCGTCGAACAGCGTGGATGCGATTATGCGTCGTAATGTGGAGGCTTCCAGCAAGCCCTCGATCGTGGTGATCGTGCTGGACAAGTACCAGCCGGCACCGCCGACCTATCATCTGAGCGTGAGCACGCAGGCTGCGGAGATGTCGGGCCAGTCGGGTGACACCGAGGACGCGTCGGATGTGATCAGCCTGTCCAGCGACGGGTCGAAGACCGAGAACGTGAACGGCACCGCGACCCTGCATTGGCGTGGCGTTGACGGCACCGAGAAGACGGTGGCGAAGCGGTTCACCGCATCCAACAAGGGCAATGCCACGGTGAGCGCGTCCTTCAAGGACATGGACGCCTCGTGGGAGTCGTGGCCTGCGGGCAAGCGCTGGTGGGACGTTGACGTGGCGAAGCAGGGCGGCATGGCCGAGGCGGTCTCCCACAAGGGAGCGAACGACGGCAAGGAGTCCGGCGAGAAGACCGCCACCCCGCCCGAGAAATGGCTGACCAACGGGGCCGGCCAGACGGTGCGGGACGGCAATGACTCCATCGCGTCCGGCTCGCTGTACACGGCGCATATCAAGGCGCATTCCAACGCCTCCGGCAAGTTCTGGATCTATGACACGATCGACACCAGGGACGTGGTGATCGGCGGCACCGAGCAGGACGACGTGAGCAAGGTGACCGTGACCGACGCGAACGGCGACATCGTGCCGGCGGACATTTCCATCGACGATTCCATCGATGGCAAGCGCGTGGTCAAGGCGCACGCCACCGCCCCGCATTCCGGCCTCTACACGCTGAACGTGCCCCAGTCGGCCAAGCCCACCGGCGGCGACTACGAGATCAACGACGGTTCCGTGGCGTGCTGGAACGGCGACAACGGCACCGGCAGCCTGGCCGACTGCCAGACCGGCAACGGCGACAGCGTGGGCAAGGTCACGCCGACCCCGGACAAGGTGTGGGTGCTGGACGAGTCCGGCGCTCTCGTGGCCGAGGACAAGGGTTGGACCAACCAGCAGGGCGTCGATCAGAAGACTTTCCTGGTGGGCGACCAGGTGGGCGTCGTGGTCAACGGCAGCATCCCGAGCCACTTGCTCAACCCGCTGGCATCCTATTCCATCACCGATGATCTGACCGGTTCGATCCAGTGGATCGACTGGAAGTCCGGCAAGGTGTTCGTTGACGGCAAGGACGAGACCGCGAACTTCACCATCGCGATCGACCAGAAGGCCGGGACCGCGACCGCCACCGCGAAGTCCGCCTACATGGCGAAGACGATGTTCAAGAACAGCGCGGGCAAGGTCAGGTTCTACCTGACGGGCACCATCAAAAAGGGTGCCACCGAGGGCAAGAAGATCCAATTGACCAACAAGGCGTACGAGAAGTGGAACAACGAGACCCGACCGACCAACGAGCCGCCGGTGTTCGTGTGGACGCCCAACCCCAACAAGGCGTGGGCCATGAAGGTTGACGGCAAGTGGCAGCTGACCGTCGATCCGACCAAGAGCGACAAGGTGGGCGGCGACGACAAGTACTACCGTCTCGGCGACGAGGTGGCGGCGGTCATCTCCGGCACCCTGCCCACCGGATTGGGCCGCGTGCCCGAGATCGCGTGGACCGACGACTTCGCCAACGTCGATAGCATCCTCGACCTGAAGGACACCTCCAACATCAAGGTCTACGAGCAGGACACCACCGACGAGGCCAACGCCAGCGTCAACGACCTGAACAAGACCGGCAAGGACGTGACCGACCAGTTCGACATCACCGCCGAGGGCACCAAGGTCACGGTCAGCGCGAAGGACTCCTACGAGGCCGCGCAGAAGGATCTGAAGACCGCGAAGCAGATCAGCGTCGTGATCCCGTTCGACGTGAACTTCGACACCGTGAAGCTGCTCGAATCCTACGGCAAGTCCGAGGGCGACGAGCTCAACACGTGCGCGGACCCGAAGGGCGACGACCTCGACAACAAGGGCGGCCAGACGGTCGGCGGCAGCACGGTGGACACCAACACGCCGAAGATCTGCGTGACCGTGCCCCCGATCCACAAGCAGGTCATCGCCGAATCCTCCCAGGGCGGCGACCAGTCCAGCATCGACACCAAGACCGTGTTCCCCGGCCAGACCGTGGAATACACCGTGCGCGTGGACCCGCAGATCCCTGCGGACCAGGCATATTCGGTGACCGCCATCAAGCTGAGCGACACCTATTCCGAGTACACCACCGCGAACAAGCAGACCCTGGAGATCACCGACCTGGGAACCGGCGGCATCATCCCGAAGAGCGCCTACAAGGTGCAGTGGGACGAGAAGGCCCACTCGTTCGAGGCCACGTTCGCCAGGGACTGGGTTGCCGCCAACTGGAAGGCCGGCTCCAACCCGCGCGCGCTGCTGCGCTTCGAGGCCAAGGTGAACGAGGACGCGCCCACCGACAAGACCGTCGGCAACAAGGCCGCGCTGACCGTCAACAACGGCGTCACCCCGTCCAACAAGGTCGAGAACGAGCCGCCGGTCATCAAGCCCTCCAAGCAGGACACGCAGAAGGACCCGACCATCAACATCGACGGCAAGACCGCGCTGCTGGGCGACAAGGTGTACTACCGCGTCAACATCGACGCCTCCAGGCTCGCCGACACCGCCTACAAGGTATGGCGACTGGGCATGACGGACGACTACGACCAGGAGTACCTGACCCTCGACGCGAAGCATGTGGAGATCCTTGACGAGACCGGCAGGGACCGCACCGGCGAGTTCAACATCCAGGACAAGGACGGCGTGCTCTACGCCTTCGCCAGGACCGTGGACACCCAGATCCCCGCGACCGGCGAGACCGTGCCCGGCGACCCGCAGCCCGGCGACCTGAAGGCGTACAGCGAGAAGTCCGACAAGGATTACGACCCGCTGAAGGACCCGAGCATCGACCGGTCGCTGCTCGGCCACACCTACCAGGTGGTCATGCCGATGACCGTCACCAAGGTCAAGGACGGCCACACGGTAAAGAACACCGCCACGCAGGTCACGAACGACAAGCATGACAAGACCAACACCGTCACCAACCCGCTGAAGGAGATCAACCCGACCAAGGACGTGACCGTGAAGGTCGGCGGCGACAGCATCGACGGCAAGAGCGTGTATTTGAACCACACGTTCCTCTACCGCCTGGATTCCAGCATCCTGCCCCCGGACCGCGCCTACCAGACCGTCACGGACTGGGGCGGCACGGACCGGCTGAACACCGAGTACGACCAGTACCTGGGCAACTGGGCCGTCTACGCCAGCCGCGACCTGTACAGGGACGGCCAGGTGCTCGCGGCCAAGGGCGAGAAGATCGCGGGCAGCGGCTTCGACTCCTCGAAGTTCGGCGGCAACCTGTTCACCGTGGACGCCGGCGACAACGGCAAGGTCACGGTCAACGCGACCCAGGCCTACCTCGACCTAGTGAGCGCCGACAACGAGCACGAGGCCGGCTGGGTGCTCTACCTCCAGTGCAAGCGCATCGCCGTGGCCGACGAGGTGCCCAACACGTGGACCGAGACCATCGACGGCCAGCCGCGCGAATCCAACAAGGTCGTCACCAAGACCCCGGACATGACCCCGAGCATCCACCTGGAGAAGGTCGACACCCCGACCCTCAAGCAGGAAGGCCAGGAGCAGGCGGACCGCGACGACTCCAAGCAGGCGCTGAAGATGGACGCCGACAGCATCGGCATCACGTTCATCATCACGAACACGTCCAAGACCGACCCGGCCACCGGTGACGGCGCGTGGTTCAAGGCAAGCGACCTGAACCTCGCCGACTCCACCATCGTCGGCGACGCGCACGTGGACATGGATTCGCTCGCCTATCCCGCCGACTGGGACACCCTGGTGCTCAAGCCGGGCGAGTCGGTCAGCGTGACCGGCACGCTCAAGGGCGTCAGGGAAGGCGAGACCCACACGGACCGCGCCATCGTCACCGGAACCCCGCTCGTGGAATGCGCGCCGTCCAACGGCGACCCGTTCAACGACAAGACCGACGGCGGCGAAGGCACCGATCCGGAATACTCCACCGGCGACGTGACCGAGATCGACGGCAAGCGGCTGTGCGCCGACACCCAGACCGCCAGCAACACCGACGACTGGAACGGCTACCGTGCCAAGCCGTTGGCCTCCACCGGCACGGCCGTGCTCGGCCTTGCCGGCGGCGCCCTGGCGGTGCTGCTCGCCGGCGGCTCGCTGCTCGTGTTCCGCAAGCGCCACTACGCCCAGGGTTCCGGCCGCCACACGGCCGTGAACGCGGGCAAGTGACCCCGTGGCGTTCCGGCCTCGTCGTCCGATGACGGCCGGGACGCCCCCCATTGACTTCACATGCCGGAAAGGGGCATAAAGCTTTCCGAATCCCGTGCCCCCGGACGGCGTGTGAACCCCAGGCCCTTCGCCAGCCTCTCCCCCGGCGAAGGGCCTTTCCCATGCCCGGAACCCATGAAACCGTGAACCCGTGAAACCGTGGAACCGTGCTCCCGATGGGGCCTGTAGACGGTGCGCCCCGCAGCGGCCCGCGACCCGGCGCATCATCGACTCTGACATTGTTCGCACCATCATCATTCCTCTGGAGGTTGCACATGGCTGACAGGCAAACCGCATTGGCCGTATTCGATTTTCTCGACTCGCTGCGCGCCGGACAATACCGCATCGGCGCGGACGCGGGAAAGGACCATGCCACGGCGGGACTGCTGGCGTCGCTGTCCGGCGACACGGGGCTGCGCGACGCCGTGTGCGCGAAGCTGATATCGCCGGGCCTGGAGCGCGCCCGTTTCCTCATGGTCGCCGAGCATGATCCGCGCGCCTTGCCCCTGTTCGCCTCGGGCCAGGTCAAACCGTGGTACCAGGCCGACTACAACGTGCGCGAGATCGCCAACAGCGAGTTCCACCAGGACATACCCGCACTGCTGTGGCGGCTGTCCAACACCATCCCGGATTCCGCGCGAAGGGAGGGCGCGCTTGAGGCGGCCGCGTACATGAGCTTCATGCAGGGCGATCCCGAGGCCGCGTTCACCGGCCATCTGGGCCGGCTCGCGGCGGTTTCACCCGAGGGCGAGGTCACGCGCTGCCTCATGGACGCGCACGAGCACGGCCAGCATCCCGCATGGGTCATGGAACAGCGGCAGCTGCGCGAACGGCAGGCCGACGCCGCCGACGGCATGGCCGCCACCGCGCCGGACCGGCCGAGCCTTCGCCAGCGCCTCTTCCCGAACCGATGAACACCTCCGGCACGGACCCATGGGAGATGGGCCCCATGATCGCCGCCGGCATCGCCGTCGCCATCGACACGGCACGGGAACCGGAACCGGAACGCCGGCCACCGGCCGAGCCCGAACCCGAGCCCGGGCCCGGGCTGGAGCCGGATGCGCGATGCGTGGACGACGCCGGAAGCGAAGGCCGGGCGGACACGGCCGTCGATCCGTGTGAGATCGGCCCGCTGCCATCGGCCTCGAATCCGGTGGGGAACGATATCCCGGCCGATGCCCCGGCATCGGAACCGCGGCACGTCGGCGGTGCCGTGGAGCCGGCCGATCTCGCCGACACGATCGACCTCACGCCGGTCGGCGACCGGGATGCCGCCATGCCCGTGCGCGAATGGGGGCGCATGGCCACGACCGCGGGCGGCATCCTGCTCGCGGCCTGCGTCACGGTCGCCGGCATGTCCGCGTGGGAATCGCATGAATCCGCCACGGCCGCACGCGAGCTGGAACAGGCGACGGCGGACTGCGCCACCGCGCGCGCAGCGGCGAAGAAAGCCGAACGGAAGCTGGCCGAATACCTCGACGGCGACCGGCTCGCACAGGCGAAAGCGGTCACGGCCGACAAGCTCGCCGACCCGGAAACCCTGGAAACCCTCGACAAGCTGGCCGAACAATATTCCGAGGGCGAGCGAATCCCCGCATGTGCCGCCACGGACACGGGAACGGCCAACGCCACCACATCCAAGCTGCAAGCCATCGAAAAGAAGCACACGGGAAATCTCTCGCGGCTGAAGAAGGCGGCGGGCGCGGTGTTCTCCTCGCGGCTGGCCCATACGGTCGAACAGGGCGAACGATTGCATTCCTCCTCCGAAGGCAAGGTGGCCGACGAATATTCGCGCGCCCTGCTGCGCGCCTCAATCGACAAGCGCGACGAGAAGGCCATCGCCGACGCCATGGACAAGGTGAACGCCTCCATCGACGCGAAGACCAAGGCCGACGAGGAAAGGAAAGCGCAGGAGGAGGCCGCAGCGGCTGCGGCGGCGCAGGAGCAGAGCACGACGGCACCGCAACAGCACTCGTACACGCCCTCCGGCTCCGCTTCGGGCCCGGGTTCCGGCCCGTCCGGCGGCGGATACCATTCCTCCGGCGGTTCCGCCGGCTCGGCCGGTGGTTCCGCGTCTCCGGGCTGGTCGGTGCCCGCGAACCCGGACCCCTCGCAACTGCCCGGCATCGACCCGAGCCTATGAAAGGACCAACACCATGCCACAACTGACCACGTTGATCCCGGCGTTCGCGGCACCCGTCACCGACCGCGTGTGGCTGGTGGGCGCGCACGGCGGTGCCGGATGCACCACGATCCGCCATTCGGACCCCGACCGGTTCGCCGACGCCGGCCGCGCGCTGCCGGTGAGCCGGGATCCCTCCATGCCGTCGCGCGTCATCCTGTGCGCCATGGGAACCGGGAGGGGTCTCGAATCGTTGCGCGCGCTGCTCGCCGACCAGTCGGCCGGACTGTTCGGCGCATCGATCCTGTTGGGCGCGGCCATCACCGACCCCGTGCCCCGTATGCCGCGCCCCCTGGTGGCGGCGCGCATCCAGCTGTCATCCGCAGTCCGCGTGTGGCGGCTGCCCCATATCAAAGGGCTTGAACTCGACGGGTTTCCCCAGCGTTATCCGGCCGCGTACTCACGGCTCGTGAAGGACGTAGACGCCGTGCCCCGCGCCACGGCCCATGTCGGCTGACGATGGTGCATGAACCTAACACGAAAGGAACGACCCAATGCTGCATGAAACATACGTGATCCTCGCCGAGACCCTTTCCGACCCGACCCCGTGCCTGCCTCCGGGATTCTCGGGCCCGGTATCCACCGCCCTGGGCTGGGTGAAGGCGCTGAGCCTGGTGATCGGCGTGGTCGCGCTGGTGCGCATCGGCGTGCACATCCTGCGCCAGCAGGGCGACGGCGTGCCAGACCGCGACGACACGTTCGACAAGCTCGTCAACTGGGTGATCGGCATCTTCCTCGGGGCGGGCGCGGTCGCCATCCTCGCCGCACTCGGCCTGTCCGTCACCGCAAGCTGCTGAGAAAAGCCATGAAAGGGATTCGACGCATACGGCAGCGCCTGTGCGCGCTGCCGCTCGCCCTCGCCTGCCTCATGGGCCTCGCCGCCTGCGGCGGACCCGACTTCGGCTCGTTCAGCAAGGAACTGGAGTTCGGCGACAAGCAGATCAGCGACACCCAGACCACCTACGTGATGAAGATACCCGAAGGCAGGCTCGGCGACCTGATCGGCCCCAGCCAGATCCAATGGGTCATCGACAAGTACCAGGCCGGCTGGGTGCGTGCCGGAATGGTGTCCGCGAATCCGACCGGCAAGGAGCTCAAGAAGTATGCGCGCGTCCAGTTCGAGGCCGCACCGAACCTGCAATGCGATGCGTTGGAGAACACGTACCAGAAGGAGTCTCCCGACGAGGGCAAATGGGAGTACAAGGACTCCTCTTGCCAGAAGCAGCGCAAGCTCTCCTGGCTGGAGAAGACCCTGTGGAACATGTACCAGGTCCAATCGGATTCCACGATCGAATGGCTGTCCACCAGCCGCAACACGCTGGTCGCCGCGAACGACCGCGTGTCCACGCTGCAGGCGAACGCCACGCCGGACTACGATTCATGGTTCGCGCCGGTGAACCGGTACCTGCGCATCGCGCAGGGCGTGCTCATTGCTGCCGCCGCGATCAGCCTGATCGTGCTGAGCGCGCGCATCGTGTGGAACATCGGCCAGGGCGGCGAGGGCCGTCTGCTCGACCGCATCGGCTGGATACTGCTCGGCGTGCTGCTCGGCTCCTCGTGCGCGAGCATCGCGCTCACGTTCTTCTCCCGCTCGTCCGGCGGCAATCCGGGCCTGCCGTCATGGACGCCGGGCGGCGGCACCACGTTCTTCCTGTCGGACTACATCCGTATGCAGGTTGACCCGTTCCTTATCATCGCGGCCGTGTGCGGCGTGATCGCGGCCGGCTGGAAGCTCGTCACCCAACAGGAGGGCCGCGACCTGATCCCCTTGGGCAAGGCGTTCATGTGGGCGGTCCTTAGCGCCGTGTGCCTTGCCGGACTGGTCAACACGTTCCAGGCCACGTTCGACACGTGGACCGCCGACGTGCTCAGGTCCGCCTCGGGCATGATGAACGACGCCTGGGAATCGAAAAGCCTGGCCGCGAGCTCGTTTTTCAACTTGGGCGCTCCGGTCGCCATCGTGCTCACCATCGTGATGTGGATCTGCGGGCTGATCAGCAAGATATTCGCCTACTTCCGCGCCGGGATGCTGCCGATCCTGGTGGGCGTGGCACCCATGTGGGCCGCCATGAGCTGGATGGAATCGGGCAAGCAGGCTTTCGCCAAGACCATCGGCTGGCTGGCCGCGTTCCTGGCCTACAAGCCCGTCGCCGCACTGGTCATGGCGACCGGCTCGGCGATCATGGTCACGGCCGGGCCCGGCGACGACAGCCAGGCCATCACGCTGATGCTCACCCTGAGCGTCATCATCCTCCTTCCCGCCATGATCCGCGTGATCGTGCCCGCAGTGCAATCCTCGGTCGGCGGTGGCGGCGGCGGAATCCTGCCCTCCATACTCGGCATGGGAGTCGCCTTGGCCGGTGCCGGCGTGCGCAAGGCCGCAGGAGGCAAGGGCGGCAGGAAAGGCGGCGGCGACGGACGCGGCGAAGCGTCACCGGACGGTGCCAGACCCGGTGCCGGTCGCGGCCTGGCCGGACTGCTTTCCGGGCTCGGCCGAAACGGCGGCAGGCCGCAGGGGGCGAACGGCGGCGGCAAGCACGCCAAACCGCTGGACGGCAATCCCACGGGCGGCGAACCGCAGAACACCGGCGACAAGCCGCAGGGAGCGAACCGCAAGGGCAGCGACGGCAATGGTGCGGGGAGCCCGGTTCCACCGGCGCCCGATGGCGCATCCCCTGACCCGTCAGGCGGCAACAGGCCGCAGGGGGCGAACGGCGATGCCGGCGGGTTCGCCCGCGAGGGTGCCCCGGACGGTGCCGACCGCTCGACCACTCGCAAGGGCAAGACATTCTGACGCATACGTTTTGCTAAGGAGATTCGGATAATCATGGCGTCGAACACGACATACGGCGATTGGATGCGGCCGATGCCGGGCGGCATCCGCAACATCGGCATCCCGCTGACGATAGCGGGCATGGGTGTGCTGACCTGCACGCTGCTGGTCAGCATGGCGAGCGTGGTCGCGGCCATCGCGATCCTCGTGGTCGGCATGGGCGTCATCCTCGTGTTGGCTATCCGCGACCGCGAGCACCGCAACATGGTGGATCGCACCGTGGAGAAGCGCACGTGGATGGCCGCGCAGCGTTCCGGCGCCAACCTGTATCGTTCCGGCCTGCTCGCGCCGATCGACGGCGGCAAGGCCATGCTGCCGGGCATCCTCTCACGGGTGGGCCTGACCTCCGCCCTGGACGGGCTGGGCGGCGAGTTCTGCCTGGTGCGGCATTCGCACACCGGCGAATACTCGCTGCTCCTGTCATGCCAGCCGCAGGGCGCGAGCCTCGCCGACGACGACGTGGAGGATTCGTACGTGGCCTCGTGGTCCGGGCTCATGGAATCGCTCGCCTCGGAGGCCGGTGTCACCCAATTGGCCGTGACCGTGGACACGGCACCCGATTCCGGCGTGAGGTTCCGCCGCACGTTGAGCAGACGCATCGTGGAGGACGCTCCCGAGCTGGCCGCGCGCGCCATGGCGCAGATCATGGACCAGTACGCGGCCGGCGGCGCTTCCAACGATGTGACGCTCACCTTGACTTTCCGCTACACCGACCGTGACGGCAAATACCTGGAGGCCGGGGAGGCCGCGCGTCGCATAAGCCTGCTGCTGCCGTCGATCCGCGAGCAGATAGCGCAGGCGGGAGGCGGTGCCGCGAGGGCCCTGGGCATGGAGGAGATCACGCGCATGGTCCGCGTCGCCTACGATCCGGCCGCGCAGGAGACGATCGAGGAATCCGACGAGCCGCCGTACATCGCCTGGGAGGATTGCGGACCGCTCATGCACGAGGCCGGCTGGAGCCATTATTCCCATGATTCCGGTTTGAGCCGCACATGGGAGATGGTGGATCCGCCGAAAAGCAACGTGACCGCCGACACGCTCACCCGGCTGCTTTCCCCGTTGGCGGACTGCGACCGCAAGCGAGTGACCGTGCTCTACCGGATGCTGCCGCCCGACAAGACGATGTTCATGGCCGAGCAGAACAGGCAGAAGGCCGCGAACCAGGTCAGCCAGGAGAAACGGGCCACGGTCAGGTCCATGAGCCAGATCGGCAAGGCCAACCGCCAGGCCGTCGCAACGAACCAGGGCGCGGTCATGGTGTTCTTCGGGATGCTCGTCACCGTCACCGTGTCCAGGGGCGAACAGGAAAGCCAACGGCTCGAAGCCGCGTCACGCGCCGTGGAACAGGCCGCAGGCGGCGCGAAGATCGACCTGCGCCCCTGCTACGGGGCACAGGACACGGGATTCGCCGCAAGCCTGCCCCTTGGATTGAACGTCAGATCATACACTCCAGCCGGCCCCCTCGGCCGGCTCCTGTCCTGAACGGAGGACACGTGATGCCGATGCCATGGGAGCCGTCGAAACGAAAAGGAACCATGCCGAGCGCCACGGCCACGGACCCCGTGGCTCGCATGGAATCAATGCTGCTCACACCGTTGAAGGCCAAACCGGACGAGCCCGTGCCCCCGGTGCCGTGGCGTGGAAGAAGATCGCGCGGCGGCGGCCATGCGGCCCTGATGCCCACGATCGACGAGTTCTTCGGCACGTCGAACCAGGTGTGCGGCGGATTCTGGCCGTTCGGCACCGACATGGCCCTGCCGGCCGAGGGGGTGCCGGTCGGGCGAAGCCTGATGACGGGTGCCGGCGTGTGCTGCGACCCGATCAGCTGGTTCAAGGCCGGCATCATCAAGCAGCCGAGCATGTTCCTTCTCGGCCTGCCGGCCATCGGCAAAAGCACGTTCGTGCGCCGCGAGGTGCTGGGACTGAGCGCCCTGGGCATGAACGCGATCATCCCCGGCGATCTGAAGCCCGACTACGCCTCACTGGTCAACATGCTCGGCGGCCAGGTCATCCGGCTGGGAGCGGGCATCGGCGTGGTCAACCCCCTGGACCCCGGCGACCTCCATTATGCGCTGCAACAACTGGAAGGCGAGGCGCGCAAGGATCTCACGGACTACTACAACGACACGCGCGCCGCGCTCATGGAGGTGCTTTTGACGATCATGCGCACCGGCCGCGAGAACGACACCGATGCCGGTGCCAGGGGCGTGACCGCACGCGAATCCGATATCCTTTCCGTCGCCGTGCGCGTGCTCCACGACCGGCATGGCGGCGATCCGCAGCCTCCCGTCATCGCGGACCTGCGAGACCTGCTGAGGGAAGGGCCCGACGAGGTGCGCACGGCGGCGGTCTGGGACGACCCGGAAAACGACGAGCTCTACAGGGCGCAGGTTCGCGGCCTTCTGGCCGACCTGCACGGGTTCTCGAACCGCATGACGAAGTTCGGCCGTCTGTTCGGCGACCAGACCACCGCGCGCATCGACCTGTCCAGGCCCGTGGACTTCGACATCAGCGCCCTGGCCCAGTCGGGCGACGATGTGGTCGCCGCCGTGCTGGCGACCACGTGGACGAGCGCGTTCGCCGCGAAGAACGCCGCCGACGTGCTCGCCGAGGAGGGATTGCAGCCCCGCCGCAACCACGTGATCATCATGGACGAGATGCACCGCGCTTTGCGCGCCAGCCCCCTCATGGTCGAAAAGCTCGACCTGCTCACCCGTCTGAACAGGCAGTGGGGCGTGGGCCAGATCATGATCACGCACACGTTCAAGGACCTGATGTGCATGGAGACCCCGGCGCAGAACACCAAGGCGCGCGGCTTCGTGGAACGCAGCGAGATCAAGGTGCTGGGCGCTTTGAGCCGCATCGAGGTGGACCGATACCTGCGCGGCGAATGCGGACTGCCCGTATCCCGGCGCGAGGAGGACATGCTGGAGGATTGGGCCACCCCGGTCAACTTCGGCTCCGATGCCTCGCACAAGGGTCTGGGCCGTTTCCTGATCAAATTGGGAGGACTGCCCGGAATCCCCATCAACGTGGAGATGTGCCCGCTCGAAAAAAGCGGGTTCAACGATACGAACCTCAAATGGCACGCCTAGAAGGGAACCCTGCGATGACAGACCACCTCGCCACCGGCATGAAACGCATGATCCGCACCGTGGCACGCTCCGCATCACTCTCCGACCGGCTCGGCGAGCGATCCCGGCTGCTGCGGCTGACGGGCAACCGCAGCACTCTCGACTTCCGCCCCGCCGAGCACGGCGAATCATCATGGGACCTCGAAATGTCGATAACCCCCGCCGAACCGTACGGCAACACGGAAACCCGTGAACCCGTATGGCATGAGACGGTCGATTCCGCCACCTATGGCGAATCGAGGGCGCGGGTCGCGCACGCCGTCGAAACGTTCAAACGATACGACAACACCGGCTTCCTGCCGGAAAACCAGTGAAAGGAACAAAGGCCATGCCCACGCACGCATCAAGGAAAACCCGGCAGCTCAGGGATACGGCTCCCCGCAGGACAGGGGCGCGACCCTGTAGACGCCATGCCCCGTGATGCCACGGCTTCGGCCGGATGATCGGGGTCATGGCGAGAATGCCGGGTTGCCGCCGCTATCGTCAAGTGTCAAGGAGTCAGAATCATGCCTTTGGAGAACACCGATGCCGAAGAGCGGATCACACGGGAGACGATGATCGGATGGATCGAGCATTGGGGCGAATCATACGATGACGTGCGACCCGATGACGGTGCCGTGCGGCTGGCGAACCGCATCATCGAATACAACGCGGCCGTGGAGGCCATCGAGGCGTTGCGGAACCCCGATGCCGTGTACGACGAACTGGCATCCGTTCTCCAGCCGGTGCTCTCCTCGATGGACGGCACCTATTTCGCGGGCTCCGAATGGTTCGCCGGCGAAGTGGACCGCATGGAAGCGGGCCGCATCAACGGGGGGGCAGCCGGAAGAAACGGACGGCCTGGCCTCCGAAGGGCCCCGCATCCCGTTCATCGTGGGGAGCGAGGCCACAGCCGCCGATACGGACGAGCCGCCGTTGGACGAGCTGATCACCGCAGCCACGCACGAATATTTGGACTCGGGCATGACCTACGACGGATTCTCGGAACATGTGCGCGCCACCTGGCGCAACGCGGCAGCCTACGACTGGTCGAAGCTCATGGCCGAACAGCACTCCACGGGCGAATGGTCGTCCGACGCGAACCGGCTCGCCGTGTTGGGCGTGACGATGCAGTTCGCGCCCGAATCAACATGCATGATGATCGCCAGCGACATACTGGCCGAGAACGCTCCCCTGTCCCTTCCGGCATTGCGCGAACGCATCAATACGCCGGACGGCATGGTGAACACCGACCTGCTGTTTTCCCGGCTGATCGACAACGGCACCACGCCCGATCCGGCGCGCATCGACATGGCGATGGGGATCCTCGGCCCGTTGGAGGCCAACGCGCCGACGGACGCCTGCTACCGGATCATCGGCCTGAAGGCCATGCTCAGCCTCGCCATGGGCGACGGCGAGAAGGCGCGGGAACTCGCCGAACAGGCCATCGGCTACGACGCCTCGGACCGGTTCGCGTCAAGCGTGCTCGACCGTCTGCCGGAAACCGATCCCGCCATGGAGGCGACGAACATGTGGGAGAACGGCGGGCATCTGGGCCGCTGACGGGTGGCGTAGACGCCGTGCCCCGCGAGGCCACCGGTCCGGCCGGATGATGGGAGTCGCCGCCGCCATTGAAGGCGCTGGTATTCCCCGAATGAAAGGACCATCATCATGCCACAGTCAATGCAAGTGGTTCGCGGTCTCCTCGCCGCGAACCCCGATTACTGGCCGGCGAAAGCCGACGCGGACGGCACCACGAGCTCGGCGTACCTGCGCGCCACCGTGTATGAGGACCGCCCGCGAGTCCGTCAGAAGGACGGCAGCTTTGCGGACAATCCGCTCGGCCCGGTGAGAACCACCGTGAAATTCTGGGGCCGGGCCGCCGAGCTCCTGCACGGCATGGATTTCCGCCAGGGCGACGCCGTGGTGGCGACCGGCCGCATGGGCGATCCCGACGCCTTCATCAGCCAGAAGGACGGCAAGGCGTACGCGCGTCCGGTCGTGATCGGCGATTCCATGCAGATCGATTCCATCGTGTCCCGGCGCATCCAGCTCGCCCGCGAACGCAAACGCCAGGACAAGGAACAGGCCGGTGCCGTGGCCGATGCCGGGCGAACGGATCCATGGACGGACCAGGTTGACGCCTCGCGCGGCGAATACGTTGGCGACGGCGTTCCCCGCACTTTCAACGGCGAGCCCTTCGACCCGCTGTCGGGCTATCCGACACCGGGCGCGGCTCCCGCTCCGGCGGACCCTGCGGCATCGGATCTCCTTTCCGCCCCATCCGATTTCACGACGGGCAACGCCCGCTAGCCATGACGCAAGCTGGCGCATCGACGGCGGGACCGCTTCCATCGGTTCCGCCGTCATGCTTGAAAGGAGAAATGAATCTTGGCCGACGTCGATCCGAAACTGCAATCGAACCGAGTGAGGGATCTGGGCGGCACGGTTCGTCCCAGCCGCAAGATCGAACTGGCGATCATCGTCGCGGCGTTCCTGATCCTCACGGTGTTCGCCCTCGTGTGCTCCCATGCGGGGCATCCCTTCCAGATCTTCGCGCTCATGTACCTGGTCTCCGGCCAATGGTCGCTGACCGCAGGCCGGTGGGCGCTGGCCGTGGCCGTGCTCGTCGTGCTGGCCGTGGCGTGCGGCGTGGGCGCGTGGCTGATCGCCAGCAAGGCCGTGCCATGGGCAAACGGCGCCAAGGCCCGCACCCGCGTGGACGTGTACGCGCCTGCCATGGGCCACGGCGAGGCCGTGGAGAAGGTGACGCGCCAGCGCGCCGAGGCCATGGCGTCAAGGCTCATAGAAGCGGACCACTGGCGAAAGGGCATGTCGCCGGGCTATCCGCTGGGGCTCAACATCGTGGACAACACGTCGATGTACACCAGCTGGGAGGACATGGCGATCGTTTTGGCGGGCCCTCGTTCCGGCAAGTCCCTGTGCTACGCGATCCCGGCCGTGCTCTCGGCTCCGGGCCCGTGCCTGGCGACCTCGAACAAGGGCGACATCCTCGACGTGACCGCCCCGATCCGCAGGCTCGACCATCCGAACGGCCGGATATGGACGTTCGACCCCGAACGCATCGCGGACCCGAACCGGCGGCGTGCGCCGTGGGTGTGGGACCTGATCGCCTCGGTGCAGTCCATCGCCGACGCGAAACGCATCGCCGACTGCTGGCGTTACGCCTCGGGCCAGCCGCAGACCGGCGGCGACGACTTCTTCCCCGGCACCGCCGCCCAGCAGCTCGCCGACTACCTGTTCGCCGCGCATCTGGGAGGCCGTTCCGTGTCCGACGTGTTCAGGTGGTGCTCGAACGAGCGCGACACGTCGCCGGCCGACATCCTGAGCGAATACCCGCGCTACGCGGGCATCGCCTCGCGCGTGTCCAGCGTGATCGCGCTGACGCCGGAAACCCGAAGCGGCGTGTTCGGCAGCCTCCAGACCATGGTCGCGTTCCTCGCGGACCCCGAGATCATCGACTGGATCGACCCTCACCGGGATACGAATGGGAACATCGACGAGCGGCGCGGCCTGTTCGACCCCTACGAGTTCGCCACGAGCGAGGACACCCTGTACCTGCTTTCCGCCCAGGGCCGTCCCTCCACCGCGTTGACCGCCAGCCTGACGGCGGTGGTGGCGTTCACCGCGTTCCAACGCGCCCAATCCGAGTTCACCGGCAACAACCGCCGTCTGCCGGTCCCGTTGTGCTGCGTGCTGGACGAGGCCGCGAACATCTGCCGCTGGCCCGAACTGGCCGACGTGTACTCGTATTTCGGTTCGGCGGGCATACCGATCATGACGATCTGGCAGAACCCCGACCAGGGCAGGGCCGCGTTCGGCGAGACGAACTTCGGCTCGCTGTTCAACAACGCGAACATCACCGTCTACCTGGGCGGCATCAAGGACGCGAAGTTCCTCGGCGAGATCAGCCAGCTGGTGGGCCAGAGGGAGATCGTGCGCGGCAGCGTCAACATCGACGGCACCGGACGGCGCAGCGTGAACAACTCGATCCAGAAGGAGAACATCCTCGACGTTTCCGACCTGACCGAATGGCCCGTCGGCCGCGCGCTGCTGCTCGCATCCCAATCCCGAGCGCAGATCGTCAAGACCCTGCCATGGACGGGCAACAGGCAATGGGCCGACGCATTGGCGCAGGCCAAGGCGAAAGCCCGAGAAGAGCAAAGAAAGGCCGCATAATGAGCGAACACACCTCGAACACCACGTCCGGCCCTGATGGGGAGGAATGGGAGCGCGCGGTCGGTGCCGCCAGGACCCTGCTGTCATCGGACTGCGGATGGCTGGAACTGTTCACCCGCGCCATCCTGGAGGACAAGGGCGTGCCCTACGGCAAGGGACTGCCCAACCCCGAAGCGCCGCACATCCCCGAGGACAAGGAGATCGAAGAGGAAACCATACCGGGCCAAGGCGAGCCGACGCCGACCACACCCGAGGTGCCGGCAGGCCGGCACGCGGCGGAACCCATCCGATCAGGTATTCCGGCCGATGCCGGGGAAACCGGCAACGGCTACGAGAACCCGCCGGAAGACGCAACGGGCCGTGACGACACCCCTCCAAAGGATGATGCGGAGGAATCCGACACCCGTATACTGCCCGCGCAGGAGGGGAAGACGGATCTCGGCCGAGACGAATCCGGCGACCTCGATCCCGCGCGGGCCAGGGACGTGTCCGGCCAGTTCGGCGCGCGAATGCGGCGCAGCGAGACCTACTACCCGAACCTCGCCGCGTTCGTGGAAAGGTTCGTAGCCAACGTGTTCTGCTACCACCAGAGCGCGAGCGTGAACATGCAATGGGTGAGCGACTGGTGGCGCTATCCGGCGCTCGTGTTCCCGCTCGACGCCATGTGGCGCGCCTACGAGAACGCGCGCAAGGCACCCGGCCAGATGATGATCTTCTACATCCAGGCGGCGTCGATGCTCGACCGCGTTTTCGACAAGGACCGTGGCATCGTCGCCAGCCTCGACGTTCGGCAGCAGACCGACAAGAAGGGCGAGCCGCTGCCATGCATCCGCCCGAACCGGGCATGGCGCGAACCGATCCTGGAAACATTGTCGGTCCCCGCCGCAGGCGGCAAGGAAAACAAGGAAACCACCACGACAAGGAGAAGGAACAATGGCTCAAACTGATCCCGAGGACGGCTTCGACCAGATCATGGTCCAGAGCTGGAACAGCGTCGCCCAGCAGCTGCGCACCCTGCACAACGAGCTGAGCGGCGACCGTACGCGCCGCAGGGAACGCGCCGAACGCGCCGTCCAGAACGAACGCTACGAGCAGACCAGACGGCAGCAGCAGGCCATCCGCCTCGAACAATGGGAGATGGACAACAGGGAACGCCTCAACAAGGGGTTCGAGTCCACCCTGAACGCGACCGTGCTTGCCGACGGCGACGGCTGGAGGAAGATGCGCGACTCGTCCCTCTTGCAAGGATGGATGGTCGCCGACCAACTGGAGGGCAACGACCCCGGCTACCGCAGGCAGATCATCGAGGCGAAGGCCCGACTGAAGGACGAATGGTCGAAACGCCACCCGGAAACGCACATCGACGCCGCAGCCGACCAATTGACCAACCACGTGAACATCACCTACACCGACCAGTCGCCCGCGTTGCAGGCCACCCTGAACGCCTTCAACACGGCCGGCGTGCCCGTGGACCTGCAACGGGTGGAGGACGTGCAGGCGTTCCAGGCCGCGCACGGCGACGACGCCACGTTCTTCGTGGACTCGCGGCTCACCGGCCAATGGACGGGCTACGACCACGACAGGATCGTCGAAGCCGTGATGTGCGCGCCGGTCAACGGCGTGGACGACGCCGCCTCCCGAATCAGCTTCCTCAAGGACCAGGGCCTGCCGGAATCCTCGCACGCGGACAACAAGGCCACAGGAGACGAGCCCAGCACCATAAGCGAGGTCGAACGCACCGAGAACGCTGACGCCGCACCAATCGTCGAAACCCCCACACCCGTGCGGGAGCATACGAAGCCCGCCGCCGATGAACGCAAACCGGCATCCGGACCCGAGCCCGAGACCACGGGAGGCGGCGACCTGACGACCGGGGAGCCCGACGGATACGAGGAAATGCCACTCGACCTGAACGAACCCGAGGAATGGAACGGGCCCGACCCGTTCGGCGAATACAGTCCCGCCATGGAATCCTCCATGAACCCCACGGACCAGCCGATACCCGACCAGGCCAACGTCCCGACGCCGCAGATCCTGCAACCCGAGACCAACGGCAACGCACGCTGACGCCGTATCATGGTGTCAACGGCTTTCGGAACCGGAAAGGACGAGCATGGCACACGTGACGTTGGATCTGTCGAAATATGATGCCCTGACCGCCTACAAGGGTCTTCCCGACGAGAAGGAGGAGAACCCGGCGCGGTTCTTCCCCGACACCTCGTCGGTCCGCCGTTGCGCGCGCGAACGCATGTCCGTCATGGGTCTCGACGCCGCCGAACTCGCCAGGAGAGCCGGGGTCCCCCTCTCAAGCGCCGAAGAGCTCGTGGAGACCGGTCTGACCTCCATCCGCTACGTGTACAGGATGTTCGACCTGCTGCACATCCGCACCGAAACGCTGCCGTCCGCCTACGCGGGGAGACTGCTGTGAGGGAACTGCACGCCTGGGAGAACGGGCATCATGTGGGCGTGTTCTCGGAAGACGACGAGGAGCGCATATCGTTCGCGTACGACGCGAACGAGGGTCTGCCGATCAGTCTGAGCCTGCCCAGGACCGGCGGATGGAAAGACCAGGCACCGCGTAACTTCCTGGACAATCTACTGCCCGACAATCCCAACGTCCGCCAGGCCATGCGTGAGCACCTGAATGCCTCCTCGGCCGGCGTCTTCGATCTGCTGGACCGGGTTGACGCCACCGGCGGACTGGTGTTCTCCCTCTCCCCGGAACCTCCAATCCCATCGCCGACGCTTCGTCTGATCACCGATTCCCAGATAGCCAACGAAATCGACCGCATCGAGCGGACCAGGAACTACTGGTGGGACGAGGACAGCCACTGCCGGTTCTCCTTGGGAGGGGCGCAGGGCAAGTTCACACTGTCCCGCGTGGACGGCAAGTGGTATTGGCCGGATATGATGCTTCCCTCCACCCACATCGTCAAACCGAAGCCCCATGACCTTCCCGAGGCGACCAAGGTGGAACTGGCGACGATGCGATTGTCGGAACTGTGCGGCATCGACACACCGGCACGCGGCGAGATCACGGCGCAGCGCAAGACGGCCTATATCGTGGAACGGTTCGACCGTCGCCTGGAGGAAGGCCGAATCGTCCGACTGCGGCAAGAGGACTTCCTGCAAGCGTTGGGATTGCCGACCCGCGACAAATACGATCCGTCGGCCGACGACTGCCTGGAACTCCTGCAACGCATCGACGCGTCGGGCTCCCTGTCCTACCGGTGGCTCGAAAGGCTGGCCTTCAACACGTCGTCCGCCAACAGCGACGCACATGCGAAGAACTATTCCCTGATCCTCGATCCCGCATCGGGGATACGCCTGTCTCCCCAGTATGATGCGGTCGCCACCAGGTATTGGCCCGAGTTCAACTGGGAACTCACCATGCCGTTGAACAAGGATCACGCCTTCGCGGAGCACACCACGCCCCAGGATTGGGAGGATCTGGCGACACGTCACGGTCTCGATGGTTCGAGGGTGGCCGATATGGCCCGGCGTATGGCGGGGAAGGTCCTCGCCGGCATATCCGAATCCTGCGAGGGCCTGGACTCGCGGATGGCCGATCGCCTGAACGCGTGCTGGACGAAGGCGAACGAGTCCATCGAGCCGATCATGCCGGGAGACGAGCCGGCGAACTCTCTCGATCCAGCATCGGCCTTGCCCGATTCGCTCGGTTTTCCCTCCTCGGGCCGTACCATCTGAGCTTTTTCCGGGAAGCGTCCTAACGGCGGGGCCGGCTCTCCCCGTCAGAGGCGACCATGCTCCATAGACCGTATTCCGGCGCGATTCCATAGCGTTCGCGCAGCATGTCGAACGTGTGCAGGCCCTCGCGCATCGCTGCCCGGTATTCGTCGCCGTCCGCCGCGTCGTTGAGGCTGGCGGCGATGCAGAACGCTTCGGATACGAGGCGTTCCATGTCGTGCGTGGACAGATTCTCGGGGTGTCTTTCGCGTCCGCCGTCGAGGAACGGCGGGCGGTTCTCCATCGCGGCGCGCCATTCCTGCACGGCCAGGGCGCGGCTCCTGGCATCGTCCGCCCAGCCGTCGCGCAGTCGTTTCAATCGCATGTCGTCGCCGAGCTCGAAGGCGTTGAACCGTTCCGTCCACCCGTCCGCGCTGCGCCACATGATCCTGTAGCCGACCACCTGGCCTGGGTCGGTGAACGAGTCTTTGGCGGTTCCCCTGCGCAGCCTGGGATCGATGGAGAAGCCTTCCCTGCGCACGCGGCGTATGAACTCGTCCTCGCTGCGCGACGCCTTGGCGCACGCCTCCACGATCCGGCCGACATGCTGGCGCGGCATCGTGGAGGCGGCGACCGCCGTGACGAGCCGGCTTCTCTCGTCGCCGTCCAACGCATCCCATCCCGCGTCGTCGCCGTACTCGGTTCGCGCCTTCCATTGGGCCCATTGCCGCCATTGCCCGTACTGCCAGCTGACGCGCGTTCCGGTATCGGAGCGTGCGAGCTCGACCAGTTCGGGGCGCGATTTCTCCATCCGCCTGCATGATCTCTGCGCGTCGATCCGGTCGTGGTACGGGTTGATCCAACCGTCGTCGGCGGCGAGCTGCACCATGATGTGCACGTGGTCGTTGCCGTTGGCGGACAGTCCGTGACGGACCGCGAGCCACGTGACGCCCTGATCGCCGTCGCCGTCGATGATGTTCATGCGCGTCAGATAATCGCGGATGACCGACTCCCATTCCTGATCGGTCAGTATGCCCTGGCCGGCCTTGATGGCAAGCGAGCAGTGCCACACGCGCTTCCTGCCATGCTCTCGTTCGGGGTTGTCCTTGCCTCGCATGTCGGGCGGGAACGGATCGCCCTTGCGTCCCCTGACGCGGTAGCGTCGGTCGAACCTGCGGCCTATCTCCGCATACGACGCCGCCGGCTTGCCATCCATGTCAAACGAGGGAAACATGTCGCCGCTCGCGCACACGAGATGCTGGTCGGTGTGTTCATTGCGCCGTCCCTTGCCGAACAGGTAGCGCACCAGGCCGGCCGGGTCCGAACCCCTGACGATATTCGGTATCATACGATGATTCTCCGCCCGCGCGCCCGGCACGGCGGCGCATGGCGTCTATGAGAGATATGCGTCCCGGGTTCTAGATAGAAGTGCAACGCCTGTCTATGGTTGGAAGTGTTCAAGTCCTAACTCAAGAAGGTGTTGCTCATGAGGAAAGTGTATTCCCACCTGTCGGCCGAGGAACGCGTCCGGATCGACGAGTTGAGGAACCGTGACGGGCTCGGTGTCCGCCAGATCGTCCTGAGGATCGGCCGCGACAAGTCCACCGTCAGCCGCGAGCCGGGACGCGGCCTGTGGTTCGCGTCCAACGAGAACGAGTCCTACCCCGAAACGGCTGAAGGCGGTCGCGTGGACGTCGAGGCCGTTCTACTCGGCCATGACCGCGCAGCGCAAGGCCGAGCGGCGCGCGCCAATCGCGCAAGCCCCTGCGCATGGCGTATTCGCCGTTGCTCGCGTGGGTCATGGACGCGCTGCGCAAGGGATGGACGCCCGAACTCATCGAGGGACGGCTGAAGGTCGAATGGCCGGCCGACCCGCATATGAGAATCGGCCGCGAATGCCTCCACCGGTGGATCCACGCCAAGCCGCGCAGGGCATTGGACCTCAGGCAGTACCTGCCTCGGGGCAAGCGGCATCGCACGCGCGCCAGGGGCAGGAGGTCGAAGGGGCCGCGCATCCCGATGCGCGTGCCGATCGCCGAACGTCCCAAACGCGTGGGCCCGCGCCGCGAGTTCGGCCATTATGAGTCCGACACGGCCGTCGGCGCGGCCCCGTCGAAGCGGTGCGGCAACACGCAGGTCGAACGCAAGAGCCGCCGCCTGTTCGCCCGCTTCATCGAGGACAAGAGCGCGCCGGCGACCGCGCGCGCCGAATACGACATCTACAAGGACATCCCCGCGCCCGCGCGCATCGACCGCACCTGGGACAACGGCACCGAATCCTCCTGCCACCTGCTCGTGGACGAGGCGCCGGGCATGCTCACCTATTTCGCGGACCCGTACTCCTCATACCGGAGGGGCGGCAACGAGAACCGCAACGGGCGCATCCGCCGCTACCTGCCCAAGAGGACCTGCTTCGACGGCCTGACGGACGAGGACCTGCAGGCCATCGTCGATGAGATCAACGACACCCCCATGAAGGTCCTGGGCTGGGAAACGCCCAACGAGGTTTGGTACCGCGAGCCCGGCAAGGTAATGTCAAGGACAAGCCACCCAAAGACGAACGTTGCACTTGCAAATTGAATTCGGGGGCCTCTACAGGAATCTCTGTTGATGATATACTCTTTTACTAGACAAGCGATTTTCTACTTGCCTAATAAATGATGGGTATACCGCCTACCAAGGCAATGAAGCATCGGAGGCATCAATGGCTCGTCTTATGAAATCGGCACGTGGAATACTTGCCCTAGTAGTCTTGTTCTCCTTAGCACTAGTTTTGGGACTCGTGCCGATGACATCAGCAAATGCGGCAGAGATCGCGATCAGCGGAATGCCAAAAGAGTCCATACCTGCGGCATTCGGAGGAGAGCTTCACGGCGAAAATACCTCGACCGTCGAAGTGGATGGTAAAGGTACGTTGACCGCAACAATCAACTACGACACAGGAGTCGTTACGGTCAAGGATTTCAATGGTGCTGTTCGCACTGAATCCCTAGCTGCGGTAGTCGCCAATGCAGCAAATGAGCTTGAGAAAATTCCTGCGGAACAACGTCAGGAACTTATGAACAGGGCACAGTTGAGGATTACGCCGCATGATGTATGCCCGTATCTTGTCACCGCCATAGGATTTGGTCATGACGCAGCGTGGCAAGCCGCATTGAGCCTTGTCGGGGTGAATCCTGCCATCGCTGTGTTGGTGGGTCTTGGTTTTACGTTCTTCTGGGCGTGGGTTTCAAGTTACTGCTGAACAGGTTTTTATTCATGCGAAGGTAAATCATGAAGTTAGTTAATTTCCTGCCTTTCCTAGGGGGACTCGTCGCCTACTTGTTGGTGTGGTGTAAATGGTGGCATCCACATGACAAGGACCACAAATAACCTCAAACCTCATACATCGTTGGAGAACTGGCGTGTGCAGTCTTGATGAGACCTCACACGCCAGTTCTCTTATGCGTCGGTGCGTTGTCAGCGCCTGTATTAGCTGTGTCTGATGCGTCAGGCGTCTACGAGGTGCGAGAACCGGTCGGTCATCGCGGCTCTGGTCCATGCGCTTACGCTCATGTGGCTGCGCTTGGCATCCGCCTCGATGGGATGCCACATGGTATCGCTCAGACAGATGGTGCGCGGGCGCAGAGGCTCGGTGTCGGCCTCCCACGCGCGCCCCTCGAACGGGGTGACCTGGGCGCCTGGGAAACCGTTCTCGGCCTCCTCGGCCCACCTGTCGACCAGCTCGTCGGTGATTTCGGTGCCGTTCTCGGCTATGTATCTGCGACCAGTCATCGGTTCCTCCTTATCTCGTCGCGGAATCCCTTGGTCAGATTGTTCGCATGAATGATCAGCGGCGTATGGTCGTCCAACCTCACGAACACGAGCTCCATGCCCCCGCTCTCAGGCGTCCTTTGCCGGCACGGCCACTTCGATAGAATTATCGGAAGCGGATAAGGAGCTTTGATGGAACCGGCGAGGAACGATACGACGACGGATAGGCGCACGGCCGTGGAACTGGCGAAGCGGCTGCTGGTCGATTCGATCTGGCGCACCGCCAAGATCGAGGTTGATGGCGTCACCTTCCCCGACACGCAGGAGATCTTCGACGGGCGCGCGCCCGAGGGTATGAGCGTGGACGATATAGTCACGGTGAACAACATCAGGCGCGCGTGGGGATTCCTGCTCGAGAACATCGACTATCCAGTCGATTGGCAGTACATCCGCGAATACAACCGCATCATCGGCGAAGGCCTCGTGCGCGACGCCGGCCGCTTGCGTGAATACGGCGTGAGGATCGGCGGCACGGGATGGGTGCCGGAGATCCCCACCGTCGAATCCTCACGGGAAAGGGTTCGCGGCATCCTGGAGGAGTCAGAAGGGGCGGACACTGCGATGCTGCTGTTCGGCGCGGTCACGCGGGGACAATGGTTTTCGGACGGCAACGAGCGCACCGCGCTGATGGTTGCCAACCACCAGCTCATACACGACGGCATCGGCGTCTTCTCGATCCCTCCCGAAGACAAGGCGCAGTTCGTCTCTATGCTCCTGCGCTACTACGAGACGGGCGACTACTCCCGGCTCTCCGATTGGCTCTCACAGAACGCCGTCGGCCATGTGCCCGGCGGGCTGACTTTGGCCCAATCGTCTGGGGTCGTGGAAAAGACGAATGATGCCGTGAACGGGATGGGCATCGTGCCCGGTGGTCCCCTCGACGGCCTCGATGGAGGTTCCGGCTTACTGAGGTGACGGTCGTGGCGTCCGGGGGAAGTTTGCTCCCGAACGCCACGGGATTATTTACGCGATGAGTTCGCGGGGTGTCGGGCCGCGCCCTTCTCATGTGCTATCCTGGGTTTCTCGGGAATCGGAGGAACCGTATGAGTGAGATCAGGATAGCGGATTTGTTCGCCGGCATCGGCGGCATCCGCATGGGCATGGTGCAGGCGCTGGGCGATGCCGCGCATGTGGTGTATTCGTCCGAGTGGAACAAGTACAGCGTGCAGACCTATGAGGCGAACTGGCACGACGAGAATCCCGTGGCCGGCGACATCACCAAGGTCGGCGAGCATGACGTTCCCGACATTGACCTGCTGCTCGCGGGGTTCCCGTGCCAGCCGTTCTCCATCGCGGGCGTCTCCAAGAAGCAGAGCATGGGCCGTCCCACCGGTTTCGAGGACAAGACCCAAGGCACGCTGTTCTTCGACGTGGCGAGGATCATCAAGGCGAAGCAGCCGAAGGCGTTCCTCCTGGAGAACGTGAAGAACCTGCTCTCGCACGACCGTGGGCGCACGTTCAAGACGATATATTCCGTGCTGACCGAAGACCTTGGATACCACGTGTCCTACAAGCTGATCGATGCGGCGGGCTTCGTCCCCCAGCACAGGGAACGCACGTACATCGTGGGCTTCCGCGAGGAGAACGGGTTCACGTTCGATGACGTGAAGCCCATCGCGCACGGCAACGTCGGCAGCATCCTCCTGCCCGCCTCCCAGGTTCCCGACAAGTATGTCCTGAGCGACAAGCTGTGGACGTACCTCCAGAACTACAAGAAGAAGCATGAGGCCGCAGGCAACGGTTTCGGATATGGCATGGTCGATGCCGCCACCGACCACACGCGCACGTTGAGCGCGCGGTACGGCAAGGACGGCAGTGAGATACTGGTCTCACGCGGCGATGGGAAGAACCCGCGCAGGCTAACCCCGCGAGAGTGCGCGCGACTGATGGGCTACCCGGATTCGTTCAGTATCCCGGTATCAGACACGCAGGCGTACCGGCAGTTCGGCAACTCGGTCGCAGTGCCGGTCATCCGAGCCATAGGCGAGGCGATGAAACCCTACCTGTCCGACTGATTCGCCCGAGGCGTTTCCTGTCCGATTGGTCTATGCTCATGGATTATGAGCGATTACGGGAGAATCGGCGACTACATCGGCCCGGTCGCGGCCAAGAAACTGTCGGCCGTCGATATCGACACCAACAGCAGCAACCAGCACGAGTTCGGCGGCAACGACGCGCTCAGAAGACTGCTCGGCACCGGCGAGGATCGTAGAGCCTCACAAGGGCACGGCATACCCACCGCGCTCATGTACCTGAGCGACGACGACGCGCCGGCGGTCGCCGACCTCGAAACCACATGGTACGACGCTCGGCGCAACAACCCGAACCGCAGCGCCGAATGGCGTCTCTACTACAAGGACTGCGAGCCAATACGCATGGCCCGTCCCGGCGACCTCATGTGCTTCGGTATGCTCAGGGACAATCGCCTGCTGATCATCATCGCACAGCATGACAGCACGGCCGAAGCCCAAGCCAAATGGCTCTTCGGCATCGACGACGAACAGGAGGGCGCGTTCCGCTTCCACGACAACACGGAACGTGAGCTGGACGCCTTCGGCGCGCAGGTCTTCGAAGCTCTCGGCATCAACGTCGAAGTGCGGGATGACACGCTTCTCCCCGAGATGATCGGCAGATGGGGATACAGGTTCCCCAGCAACGAGGAGTTCGCGGCCTTCTCCCAATCCTCCTTGACGGACGTGGACCCCACGCACGATGACCCTGACGACGTGGTGATCGAATACTACGACCGCAGCTACCTGCTGTTCAAACTCTATGAGCGGGCGGTCATCCAACACGACTACGATGCCGCGCCATTCGTATCGGATGGCGTCATCGACGTTGACTCGTTCACTTCGTTCTACACCTCCGTGCGCAACCGGCGCATGAGCCGCGCAGGCAAGGTCCTCGAAATCCACATCGCCCACATCCTCGACGCGCGCGGCATCGAATACGAGGCGCAGGCCAAGACGGAAAACGGAAAGAAACCCGATTTCCTGTTCCCCTCGCAAGCCGCCTACGAGGATCCGGCGTTCCCCGAGGAACAGCTGCGTATGCTCGCCTCGAAAACCTCCATCAAGGATCGTTTCCGCCAGGTCGCCGACGAAGCCAACCGGATCAGGGACAAACACCTGTTCACCCTGACTCCCGGCGACGTGACCCATCCCAAGCTCGCCCAACTCGATGAACTGCACATCCACCTGGTCATGCCCAAGGTGGTCAAGGAATCCTATGATGACCTGATCCAGGGAGAAACCATGACGTTCTCCCGGTTCATCGAAGAAATCCAAGGACTGCAAGCTGGCCGTCCGCAAAGCCTGACCTTGCTCTGACCGGTTCGCGTCATCGGGCGCTCCCGGACTGCCCGATGACGGCATCGAGGTGATCGATCAGCTCCCGGCATTGCCGGACGGCGTAGGACGCCGATGCCTCGTCCTCGATGGTCGCGTTCATCTCCCTGTTCGCGTTGTGCGCGATCTGGTTGACGTTGCGGCCGATGCGGCGCAGCTGGTATTCGATATCCCTGAGCGCCTGGACGGTGGGCGAATCATGTTCCTCCTCCTCGACGTACAGGCTTCCCTCCAACATCTTCACCGCCTCGATGACGGTGAGGGAGACGGTCTGGCCGCGTCGCCGCGCGGCATCCTGGAGCATCCGTTTCTCGTCGTCATCGACGCGGATCAGCACCGCCTTTTCGCGTGGACCGTTTTGCCTGCACCGTCTTTTCCTTGCCATCGTTTCCTCCTCTCATGGATCATTGATTGTCAGGCCTTCGGCACTCGGGTTGTTGCTCCAGCGCCGCAGGGCGCGGGAGGCTGCGGGCTCGGATTGTATATACAATCCGTCTAGCTTGCTTACCTTCGATTTGATGGGCATCTCCATGGGTAGTGCCCGAACTCTTGCGCACTTTGGTCTTCGCCCGTCCCTGTGGCGGTGATCAGTTCGCTGCTGGTACGGTCTCACCGAGCCTTGACATGTCGAGGTAGCGGCGCGTCGACCACTCGTCGGATGTCACGTAGCGGACCCTCGCGCAGACGAGCATCAACGCGCTGCGTCCGTCGGGGAACGAGCCGACCACGCGGGTCCTGCGCCTGATCTCGCGGTTGAGCCGTTCGATCATGTTGTTGGTGCGGATCCGACGCCTATGCTCGCGCGGGTAGTCGTCGAGCAGGTAGGTCGTGGTCTCGCCGATGCCCTCGCGCAGGCATTTGGCGGCCTCCTTGAGTTTCCTGGATTCCATGTCCCGGGCGACGGATTCGGCCTTCTCCAACGCCTTGTCGCGTGATTCCATGGAGAACACGGCCTTCAGTGCGTCGGCCGCCCAGTCGCGGTTCCCGGGGTTGACCCTGGCGAGTATGTTGCGCTCGAAATGCACCATGCACCGCTGGTAGCGGGCATCGGGCAGCAGCTCGCCCGCGGCGGCGACCAGCCCCGCGCACCGATCTCCCGTCACCAGTCTCACGCCCTTGAGGCCTCGTGCGAGCATGCCTTTGATGAATTCGCGCCAGCTTTCCGCGTCCTCCTTCATGCCCTCGGCCACCGAAAGCACCTCGCGCCGCCCGTCCATGCCGACGCCGATGGCCACCAGGATGCTCACGTTCTCCACGGACCCGCCCCAGCACCTTTTGTGCCACACGCCGTCCATGAACAGGTACGGGTAATCCTGTTCGAGGGGCCTGCCCCGCCATGCGTCGATATCCGCATAGACGCGCTTGAGCTTGTCGCTCAGGGTCTGCGAGGGCATGCGGTCGCCCCACAGGAGCCGGCTGACATCATCGACCTGGCGGGTGGAGACGCCGGCCAGGTACATGTCGATCAAGGCCTCCTCGACGCTCTCCTCACGCCGACGGTATCGTTCGATCACGGCCGACTCGAACACCGCGCCCTTGAGTTTCGGCACTTTCAGGCTCATTTTGCCGGCCTTGACGGTCAGGTCGCGCTCGTAGTGGCCGGCCCGGTACGCCTTGCGGTCCCCGCTGCGCTCGTAGCGCGCGGCGCCGGTGATCTCGTCGGCCTCGGCGTCGAGCATCGCGTTCAGGGTCTCCTCGACGCTTTTGCGGACCATCCGGTCCAGGGTGGTTTCCAACATGGCCTGGTCGACCTGTAGAATCTGCTGTGACATGGCTTCGTGCCCTCGTTTCCAATCGCGGTTTTCTAATGTCTGGCGACTGAAAATCGTACACAGGACACGGGCCATGCCCCTATCTCAAGCCCAAACCAAAGTGCGCAAAATCTC